>DATKLL010000041.1:0-37825 GCA_035542475.1 Syntrophales bacterium | reverse complement strand
CCCGAGAATACCGACGGAAGATTTAATAACCATTGCCAAGGATTTGAAATTTTCGTCAGAAGGTTTGATCAGCCTTTACTCGAATATTTATCTGAAAAGACTATGCGGTAAGACGGAACCATGCCTATTCCTGGACAACAGGAGACTCTGCATGATTTATGGCCACCCCCTTCGTCCCGACGTCTGCCGACTCTATCCTTTTTCCTTTGGCGGTACAGACGCTGATTGCGACGCGTATCTTGAGCATAAACGAGTTGTTGAGATTCTCCTTGCGGATGAAAAATCTTTTGAAATTTATGATGCAAGTTTCTGTCCCAACCGCAACGTCCGATTAATCTCCGACTCAAAATGGCCGCAAATCCATAGTAAGCTGAAAAGATTAAATGTTACAGGTGATATGATCAGAGCTTTTATGATTCTGAATGGTGCGTCTAAATTCTAACCAACTCCATCCCAGCAATAAGTGCAGACTTTCTCTTGGGGCAGGTTAATTGCAGCCAGCATATCTTCCTGTGTCTGATATCTGAGCGAGGTTAAATTGAGGCGAATGCGGATGCGCTCGATCATAGCATGCCGTTTGGCCGAGTCCGGGATGGCATATTCAGTCAGATAAGGTTCGTCCTGACCTTCAAGTTCGCGGATGGCCTGCCGTCCTGCAAGATCCAAATCAGAGCGGGACCGTGAAAAATTGAGGAATCGACAACCATAAATTAATGGCGGGCAAGCCGGGCGCATGTGTACCTCTTTGGCACCGCAATCATACAGCCGCTCTATGGTCTCACGCAATTGAGTACCGCGTACAATGGAGTCTTCGCAGAATAACAGTTTCTTGCCTCGAATCAGTTCATAAACCGGAATAAGTTTCATCCGTGCCACCAGATTGCGGACATGCTGGTCTTGCGGCATGAAGCTTCGAGGCCACGTGGGCGTATATTTGACAAAGGGTCGGCATTGCGGCAGCCCGGCCTGATTAGCATAGCCGATGGAATGGCCTGTACCCGAATCGGGCACGCCGGCTACCATATCCACAGTTACGTTATCCCTGCGGGCAAGAGCAGCGCCACTGCGATAGCGCATCACTTCCACATTCATCCCTTCATAAGTGGAAGCCGGGTAGCCATAATAGACCCAAAGGAAGGCACATATGCGCAGTACGTCACCCGGCGGGCATTTCTGTTCCATACCATCCGGAGTTAGCAACACAATCTCACCGGGGCCAAGTTCATATTTAAATTGATAGTCCAGATTAGGGAAGGCGCATGTTTCCATAGTGGCGCAAAAAGCCCCATCTTTTTCACCGATTATGACCGGTGTTCGGCCAAAGCGATCGCGGACAGCATATAACCCCTCAGGGGCCAGCAGTAATATTGAACATGAGCCATCGATGACAGTCTGTGCGCTACGGATCCCTTCCACAAAAGAGGTACCATGGTCAATCAGAGCGGCTACAAGCTCTGTCGGATTGATTTCACCGCTTGTCATTTCTAGAAAGTGCATGGCTTGGTTGGCAAAGGTCTGCTGTGCAAGTGATTCGATGTTGTTAATCCGTCCGACTGTAGAAAGCGAGTAATGGCCAAGGTGTGAGCGGATAATAAGGGGCTGAGCTTCGGTGTCGCTGATACAGCCAATACCCATTGTGCCGCTCATCTCGCGAATATCACCTTCAAACTTGGAACGGAACTGAGTATTTTCAATATTGTGGATAGCTCGCGTAAATCCTTTCTTACCCAGCACAGCCATACCGCCCCGGCTGGTGCCCAGATGTGAGTGATAATCGGTCCCATAAAACAATTCATTTACACAATCTTTTTTGGATACTACGCCAAAAAAACCGCCCATATTATTCCTGTTTTTTTATCTGATTTTGTCGAGTAAGGTTTACACATTTCGTCAAAATTGGATATGCTTTTCAAGTTTGATTATCATGCATATCCATCGCACATTGAAGTTTATTTTGCCGTCGGTTGCACTACGCGACGGCACCTATTATCATATTGAATCGGTTTATTCCATCGTTTGTTTATAGCTTGGGATAATAATAGCATTTGCAATATGATTTTTGATATTCAATCGACTATTATTTCAAGGGATTAATCTAATTTGAAGTTTTACGACACAGTTACCTAATTCCGCGCGGTCACCCGGGCTTCGCCAATTAAATCTTGACAAACAAATCTCGTTATGGTTAATGGAATGCCTTATTATTTTCACGGGGTACGGTTATGAAAAAGAACCTGACAAATTTCAGCAACACGAAGAGGAAACGAACCCACGGATTCCTAGTAAGAATGTCCACCAAGGGGGGTAGACTGGTTCTGAGTCGCAGACGCGCGAAGGGCAGAAAGAGGTTGACCGTTTAACCTGAAAAAAGCGGTCCATGGAAAAACAATCCTTTGGCAAGCATGTAAGAATCTGTAAAAGAAGGGATTTTTTGACCGTCTATCAGCAGGGGGTGCGAAGTTATTCTGAAAATTTCACCGTTATCACCAGCAGGAATCAAACGGGGGTCAGCAGACTGGGAATAACAGTCAGTAAAAAGGTGGGGAACGCTGTTCAGAGAAACAGAATTAAACGTCTCATAAGAGAGTATTTTAGATTAAACAGATCAAGACTTTCAACTCCACAAGACATTGTGGTCATTGCAAAAAAAGATTCATCATTACTCAAATATCAAGATATTTGCCGTGAGTTGGAAAGTCATTTAATCAAAAATTCAGATGCCTGATTAATGTTTATGCATATTCTGGGAAAAATTCTTGTTTTTTTTGTTCGCGTCTACCAGGTATGTATATCCCCTCTTTTTACGCCATGCTGCCGCTTTTTCCCTTCCTGCTCTGAATATGCGATAGATGCAATCCGGCGATACGGACCTGTTAAAGGTTTGTATTACGGCCTGACGCGGCTGCTTAGGTGCCACCCTTTTTGCCCCGGCGGTTACGATCCAGTTAAATAAAATTAAAGTGCCGAAGCGCGGAGGTATTGAATGGACAAGAAGACCGTCCTTGCCATAATCCTGTCATTGATCGTCGTTTTCACCTGGCAGGCATTTTTTGCAAAAAAGCCAGTCCCGAAACAACCGGAAATCGCACAGCAGGAAACGCCTGCAACAGTAAAGCCGGCCGGAAAAGAAATCACCCAGCAGCGTGTAAAGCCTGCTGTATCCAGGTCTGTCCTGTCTCAAAAGGCTGCAGCGCCTGAGAAGGACATTCCCGTGGAAACACCTCTTTATACCGCAATCTTCAGTACAAAAGGCGGCGCCCTAAAATCTTACAAACTGAAAAATTATCTCTCCACACTTGATGCTAATTCTGAACTTATAGAACTCGTCCGGATCATAGACGGTATGCAAAGACCGCTAACTATTACCTTTCCGGAATCAAATATTGATATCCGTCCTGACAGCATATTTACAGCGGATAGCAACCGAATTGATTTAACGCAGGGCACGGACAACCGTCGCCTTATCTTCACACAAATATATCCTAACGAGATGAAAGTGGAAAAAATCTTTACTTTCTATCCGGGAAAGTATGCCTTTGACCTGGAAGTGAAGGTGCACAATTTATCAAAGGTAACCCTCACCCAGAATGCACTCCTCTCCTGGGATCAGTACGTCGATCCCAAGGCTGAAACTGACAGTTACGGCCACGAAGGGCCTGTTTCTTTAATCGCGAAGGAAGTTGATCGTTACGAGGTCAAAAAACTTGATTCCATAAAATTGATCGGCCCTGATGTAGCCTGGGCTGGATTCGAAAGCAAATATTTTATCGCCTCCATGATACCACAGAGCCCAACGCTGACGAGTGCTTCTCTGTATCTAGATGCTCAAAATATGGTTTTCGTCGATCTTAAGGGCCCACAAAATATTATTCCTCCCGGTCAGTCCGGGTCATTTAGCTATTCATTGTATCTTGGGCCAAAAGAATACGACCTTCTCAAAGCCCAGGGAGTCGGTCTCGAGGATGCTATTGATTTCGGTTCTTGGATGAAGTGGCTGGCCATGCCTCTTCTGATCTCCATTAAGTACCTGAATAATTACGTTTCCAACTACGGCATCGCCATTATTATCCTCACCATTCTGATAAAGATCATTTTCTGGCCCCTGGGGAATAAGAGCTACAAGTCCATGAAGGAGATGCAGAAGCTTCAGCCGAAAATAGCCGAGCTCCGGGAAAAGTACAAAGACGACAAGACCAAGCTGAGCCAGGAAACAATGGCTATTTACAAGACGCACAAAGTTAACCCACTGGGCGGATGCCTGCCGATGATTATTCAGATCCCAGTCTTCTTCGGTCTTTACAAGGCTCTTATGTATTCCATTGAACTTCGCCATGCCCCGTTCTACTGGTGGATCCAGGATCTGTCGGCAAAAGACCCGTACTACATTACACCGATTATTATGGGGGCAACCATGGTCATACAGCAAAAGATGAGTCCCCCTATGGGCGATCCCATGCAGGCAAAGTTGATGCTGCTCATGCCTGTTGTTTTTACGTTTCTTTTTTTAAATTTTCCGTCAGGTCTTGTTATTTACTGGCTCTTTCAAAATATCCTAAGCATCGGACAGCAGTATTACATTAACAAGCGACGATAGTAAGCAGAGGTAAGGACTATGGAGTCTTTGGAAATTGAAGGAAAAACTATAGATGAGGCCATCGAGAAAGCCTGCGGCGAGTTTGGTGTTCCAAGAGAAAAACTTAACATAGAAATCATTTCAGACGGTGCTTCCGGGTTCCTCGGCCTCGGGTCAAAAAAAGCAAAAATCAGGGCGAGTCTATTGTCCATCGACATGACGATAGATACACCGCCGGAGCTATCACGACAAAATGTTCAAAAAAAACCATCCGTCATCCTAGAATCCAATCAAGCCGTTGTAACCGAGGAATCGGCTGAGTCACCGGCGGTGAGGGCGAAAAAGATACTGGAGGGCATCTTGATAAGGATGAGCCTCGATTGTCCCGTGACCATCGAAGAAACGCCTGATGCAATTATCCTCAATATCAAAGGGGACGGCAGCGGCCTACTGATCGGAAAGAGAGGACAAAACCTGGATGCTATTCAATACATTGTGAACAAGGCTGTAAGCAAATATCCTGATAACCGTAGAATGATCGTTGTCGATACGGAAGGATATCGAAAAAGAAGGGAAGAGTCACTCATAGCGCTGGCAGCAAACCTCGCAGAAAAAGTGAAAAAAACAAAAAAATCATTGACAGTCGGACACATGAACGCTCATGACCGCCGCATTATCCACTTGGCACTGCAAAATGACGAATCGCTGACCACTAAAAGCCGGGGCGAAGGCGAATTCAGAAAGATTGTCATCATGCCGGTAAAAAAGGGAAGAGCCTAACAGTATTGAAAATGTCCATCTGCCGGGGTCAGCATATTTTCTACCCGATTTCCAACTTTGTTCGAGGCCACCAGGTTTGGAAGACACCATAGCGGCCATAGCTACTCCTCCCGGTGTGGGGGGAATCGGCATCATACGACTTAGCGGCCCGAAGGCAGCGGATATCGCCCGCCTCCTCTTTATACCATCAAAAAAAGCAGACGGTTTCAAAAGCCATCAACTCTACCATGGAGACATTGTTTCGCCCGAGACGGGTGCTGTCCTAGATGAGGTTCTGATCTCCTTTATGGAAAAGCCTCACACCTATACAGGCGAAGATGTGATTGAGATTAATTGCCACGGCGGTCATGTTATTCTACAGTCCGTGCTTGCGGAAGTCATTAAAGCCGGCGCTCGTCTTGCGGAACCAGGGGAATTTACCAGGCGTGCCTTTCTTAACAACCGCATCGACCTCTCGCAGGCTGAAGCAGTTTTTGATATGATCATGGCGAAAACAGACCGAGGGCTCGAACTGGCTGTTTCCCATCTCAAGGGTAATTTAAGCGAGAAAATTGAGACTATCCGTGCTTCGATCATTGACATCCTCGCCCTTCTTGAAATATCCATTGATTTCTCTGACGAGGACATAGAGCTTCGCCAACCTTCCGAGATTGCCGAAGCCATTGGGGCAATTGTCGATGAGCTGCGCAAACTCGCCTCGACATACCGGGAGGGGAAAATATACAGGGATGGCGTCAGCGCCATAATAACGGGAAGACCGAATGTGGGTAAGTCAAGTCTTCTTAACAGGCTTCTTGGCGAAAAGCGGGCCATCGTAACTCCTATACCAGGAACGACGAGGGATTTTATCGAGGAGATTATCAGCATCAGGGGAGTGCCTGTAAAACTGACCGACACAGCCGGAATACGAGAGCCTGAAAATATCATTGAGAAGGAAGGAATCTATCTAGTATGGGAAAAACTCGCACAGGCAGATGTGGTTATAATTTTACTCGACGGCAGTGAAGCGCTTACAAAAGAGGATACGGAAATCATCAAGAGGAGTCGGGTTAAGAAATTCCTCGCGGTAATCAATAAGGCCGACCTCCCTCACGCGCTTGACGAGCGGGACTTGAGCTTGCATATACCTGATATTAAGCCTCCCATATGGATCTCCGCAAAATACGGCGAGGGCATACCGGCACTGAGAGATGCTATCCACGAGATTGTTTTTGACCATATAGACAATTGTCATTTGACGCAAACAGTCTCCAACGTCCGCCATAAAACAGCAATCGAAAAAACTGCAGACCTCCTTTCAAAGGCGAAGGAAAGCATGATCAACGGCCTTTCACCTGAATTCTCCGCCTTCGATGTAAGGCAGGCTCTTGATTGTCTGGGCGAGATCGCTGGAAAAACTGTTACTGAAGAAGTATTGGACAGGATATTCTCAACCTTCTGCATCGGGAAGTAGAAATTACCGGTGACGCAGATATTTAATTCTAAGCTTCCTCCATCCCTTCAATGAAGGCCTTTACGTTCTGTCCCAGTACACTGTGATTATAACCGCCTTCCAGGATGGCAAAACACCCTCCGCCGTTCTTATCACTAGCTTCCTTGACCATTCTTCCCATCTTTTTGTAGTCCGCGGTAGAGAGGAGCCCTCCCCAATCTTCCGCATGATTATCAAAGCCGGCGGAGACACCTATGATATCAACTTTTTCTGAAAAGAGGCGGCTCTCTACACTTTTCACATATTCTTCGGGATAAGATGCCGTAGGATTATATATAGACACGTAACCACTACCTTCAAGAAGGTTAACCGTCCCATCCCCGAAGTGCAGATCGAAATCCAGAACAAAGGCCTTTTTGATCAGATTTTCCCGTTTTAACTTTTCTAGCGCTATCGCCATGTTGTTAAAATAGCAGAAACCCCATGCACTCCCGGCCGATGCATGGTGTCCGGGCGGCCGGATTAGGGCAAAACAAGGCTCTTTTAAGCCTATCTGGGCAGCCTGTATGGCACCTCCGGCAGCCAGAGCAGCAATTTGGTAGATACCATCGCTATTGACCCTTTCTATGTGATACGGAGTATGAACAGCGGCTATATCTTCTTTCTTTGCGGGTATTGCATCTACAAAGGTCACACTGTTACGGATGGCTTTGTAAACGGCTTCAATCCGCCCAGGCGCGGCAGCGGGATCCGAGCAATACGACTGGTTGAAATCCTTGTGATAAATCACTTTCATAATTATGCCTCCTAAAAAATGTATGCGGTTAGTCACAAAATATATTTAGGAAATCCAGAATCTTCAAAGTATTCTTGGATACGTGCATATCCTTGAGCTCCTCCGAAGAAACCCACCTGGCCTCCAGTGCATCATCAGCACCCTGTACCTCACCGCATATATAATCAGCCATCAAGTCAACAATTACGTAGTGAAACCGAACTCGACCATTTCCATCCATTTCAAAAAAATCAAACGAGTAAACAGGCTCCTTTGCCTTTATCGTTATTCCTGTTTCTTCCAATATCTCCCGTTCAGCGCCCTCTTGCAGGGTTTCGCCCAATTTTAAAGAGCCGCCGGGGATGGCCCACAGTCCCTTGTTTGGATCAACACCCCGTTTTACCAGAAGTATCTTCTCCTCTTTGATTACCACCGCCCCTACACCACAAATCGGACGGTCGGGATATTCGCGCTTGGACATATTACCTGCACTTTCTATTTTTCGTGAATCCTGAATTCAAATTTTACCTCCATCCATGGATCAGGATGGTTGTTGAATACCCTCTCAATAAACATGATATGATTTCTCCTGTCAATCATGATAACCGAAGAGGAGCGTGTGCCATATTTCGGGCTCGTTATGAATATGGAAGATAGTATCCGCTCCCATTCCAGTCCGACCCCCGTGTCGGGAAGCTCTTCATCGCGCGGCCTTGATCGATCTGCCAGAATATGAAAAATATCTTCTGGGAGAGGATTATCTGACCTGGAGAGTAATGATCCAAGGGCCTCCTTACTACGCTTAATCTTCGGCCATGGTGTATTAAGAAGCCTGTTGCTAAGACCATACAGACCCGGTGATAATTCCATCATGTCCCCCCGGTTCGATATGTAGAATAAATGATTCATATCACCCAGGATCAGACTGAAACCGTTATATTCAAACTTTTCAACTTCTATCTTTTCCAGATAAGCTTTTGGCTCCTCCTGACCGCAGAGGAAATCTCTTACCAACCATCCCCGCGAAGGTGCCTTTTGCCCGAATGGCGGCCGCTCGCGGTAGTTTGTAAGCATGGCGAGACGCCCTGTTTTCGTAATTCCCAGCCATGTACCTCCTCTCTGCAGATCTTTGCCCGCAATCACTCCCGGCGCATCATCCCATAAAGATACCGCTGCCGACGGTCTTTCGTAAAACTCATCACGATTTGCCGCAAGGATAAGGGGATACCTGTCATGCATACCGTAGGATAGAAGGATCAGGCACATTTTTCGATCTTCCACCAGAGGCCTTTATCTGTTTCTTCGCAGATAGTCATACCTATCTTTTCCAGTACCCTGCGCGATGCCAGGTTGGACTTCGTTGTCTCTGCGAGCAGAGAAAATACGCCGGGACGCTCGAATATCCACGAAATTCCACATTTCAGCGCCTCCGTTATGTATCCGCTTCTCTGATACTCCTGTCGAATCATATATCCGATTTGAACGGCGCCATTTTTATCCGGATATCTCTGGAAACAGAATCCTCCTATGATTACATTCTCCGCCTTCAGTATAATCAGAACGCTCTGCCAGTCTGCATACCATTGATCCTGCTTTTTATCTCTTATGACATTCTCCAGAGAAGTTCTCATGGCCGCTTTGATCTCTCTGTCGATCTGTTCCCCCAAGATCATGCTCGCCAGTTGCAAGCCGAGTCTCTGCTCAATTTTCGGATGATCGTCAGGATTCATGCTCTCAAAATCAAGGGGCACCAGTTTCAACCTATCCGTCTCGATTACTTGCAAGTTCGGCATACCATTTCGCACGGAATACTTTAGTTTACAGACTCTTTTTGGTTTCTTCCAGCAGTTTTTCCATTACCTCGCCGGCCGAATGATTGATGATAATATCGGCGATCTCGTCGCAGGGTGTAGGTGTATTATTTATAATCACCAGTTTGGCCCCTGACTCCTTGGCGTATATTGGAATAGAGGCTGCCGGGTATACGACCAGTGACGAGCCGATAACGATCATAAGATCACACCTTGTCGCATGAAAGGTTGCATTTTTCAGTGTCACCTGCGGCAGCATTTCTCCAAAGAAGATCACATCAGGTTTTAAAATACCATGGCAGAATTCACAATCAGGAATATCATTCTTTGGGCGGTACCTCTCCAGTATTTCGCCGACCGGATAGCGGGCACCGCAGTCCATGCATCTTAAATATCTCATGTTGCCGTGAAGTTCATACACCTTATCCGGAGAGTTCCCGGCCTTTTGATGGAGGTTATCGATATTCTGTGTGACGACACATGTCAACTTGCCTAGCTTTTCCAGTTCGGCAACAGCACGATGGGCCTTGTTAGGTTCGGCATCGGTTATCAGACCTCCTTCAAGAAGGATGTTCCACTGTTTTTTTCTGGTTTCCGGACTAGACAGGAACTTCTGAATGGTAAAATCTTCCGGATCGAATTTGGTCCATATCCCACCAGGACTGCGAAAATCAGGTATGCCGGACTCGGTGCTTATTCCGGCACCTGTAAAAACCACGATACTCTTAGCATGTACTATCATTTCTGCCGCTGCAACGATTTTCCCATTTAATTGGTCAATAGCCATGAACGCTCCTCGATTTTCTATAAATATTCCGCCGCTTAATTTATTATAAAATGTATTAGGCGTAACCTCCATCCCCAATTAATACTAATGATTCTAATACACCATCTGCTTTGAAAATACAAAACGAAAAGGTGGTGCGGAAAAACACATCTTCTGTCAGGGTGTTCAAAAATGGCCGGATGCAAGGCGCACAAGGCCTGAGTCGTGAGGCGTACATAGACGTACGTCGAATGACAGAGGACGCAGGGCAACGATGCAGACGGGCGTTTTTCAGCAGCCTGGAAAAAGGAGATATTGACACTTCACGATATATCCTTTAGAATCGCAGCTCGACGCGGATCTTCTACTATCTGTACAATAGGCCTAAATCCGTCTTTTCAATTAATCGTGATGAGTCACTAGAAGGAGGAAGATAATATGTTTGCAGGAAAGAGATCAAAAGTAGGAGCAGCAATTTTTTTATCTCTGTTTTTTTTCATATGGGCAATGGAACTGGATCTATTTGCCAGGGTTGGAGGGGGAACATCTTCCGGCAGTCGAGGTTCACGTTCATACAGTTCCCCAAGCAGTCCCTACTCTTCAACGTCTCCATCCAGCCAGTCCTCGTCTCCATCACAACCGATGAGCCCTCAGACTCAGCAGCCCAGCATATGGAGAAGCCTTGGCATGGGAATGGCGGGTGGTTTTCTGGGGAGTCTGCTTTTTGGCGGTATGGGTATGGGTGGCTTTAACGGCAGCGGCATCGGCCTTTTAGAGATCATCCTTATCAGCGGTCTTCTCTATTTTCTATATTCATATCTCAGAAGAAGGAAACAAGCAGAATCTGCCGCCGGGACTTATTATCAGACAGGCGCTTCCTCCGCGGAACGGCAGACATCATTCTCAGCCTCTCCTCAATACCAGGGATTTGCTGAGACTGACGTTCAGACGGGAATCGGCCATATTCGACAGTTGGACGCTTCTTTTGATGAAGCCAGGTTTTCTGACCTCAGCATGGATAACTTTTTCAAGATTCAGGGTGCGTGGATCAACCGTGATATGGCAAGCGTAAAAGATATCCTCACCGAGGAGATGTTCGGAATTTTACAGAGGGATGCCGATAAACTGCGGGCGGAAAAGAAGATCAACAAACTTGATAATATCGCAGTCAGATCAGTGGAGATTACCGAGGCATGGCAGGAAGGAGGAATAGACTTTATTACCGTCAGATTCCTGGCCAGCCTCCTGGATTACACAGTAAGCGACAGCGGCGAATTATTATCGGGAAGCAAAACGGAGCCCGTGAAATTCGAGGAATACTGGACTTTTACCAGGCCCGCAGGAAACAACAGATGGCAGCTATCCGCTATCAATCAGGCCCAGTAGGGTTCATCACTTCATCTGAGTCTTGGATCCAGGGAGTCTCTTATCCCTTCACCAAGCAGGTTATAACCGAGAACGGTGATCAGGATTGCTAAACCCGGATAGAGAGAAAGCCACCAGGCAATATCAATGTTGTCCTTACCTGCCGTGAGGATATTCCCCCAGCTCGGTGTGGGAGGCTGAACACCGATACCTAAAAAGCTTAGGGCAGATTCCGTGAGAATCGCACCGGCAACGCCCAGTGTCGCGGCAACGAGCACGGACGCCATAGCGTTGGGGAGAATGTGGATAAAGATGATCCGGAAATCACCGGCACCGATCGCCCTGGCTGCTAACACAAAATCCCTTTCTTTCAGGGAAGTAAAATCTGCACGGACAAGTCGTGTAATCCCCATCCAGCCAGTCAGGCCTATGATGATCATGATGTTCCATATTGAGGGTTCAAGGAGCGCAATCACAGCGAGAATGAGGAAAAATGTGGGGAAGCAAAGCATTATGTCCACGAACCTCATAATAACGGCGTCTATCCACCTTCCATAGTACCCCGCTACGGAACCCAGAACAGCCCCTATCAGGATGGCAATACCCGTGGCCACAAACCCCACCTTTAGTGATATCCTGGCCCCCCACATCATACGCGACAGAACGTCACGACCAAGCTGATCCGTCCCGCACAAGTGACTGCCGGAAGGCGGGGATAATACGAGCTTAAGATCAATCTGATTGGGATCGTATGGTGAAAGCCACGGCGCAAAGATGGAGATCAGAAACATGATAACTACAACGCAGCTCCCTGCTAACGCAATTTTGTTTTTTGAAAATCTCTTCCAGAAATCGGTTCTCACTCTTTACACCATTATGAAACCCTGATCCTTGGATCAGCCAGGGCATAGGACACATCGGCAATAAGATTCCCCAGCAGGGTTAGTATGGCAACAATAAACAAAATTCCCATAACGACCGGATAGTCCCTGGCCATTACTGACATGAAAAGAAGCTGTCCCATCCCCGGTATCGCAAAAATACTCTCGAAGATGACACTCCCACCTATAAGACCGGGTATGGATAATCCCATAATGGTGATAACGGGAAGGAGGGCGTTTCTCAGGGCATGCTTATAAATGACAGTCCGCTCACTCAAACCCTTCGCCCTGGCCGTCATGATGTAATCCTGCCTGATCACCTCCAGCATATTGGACCTCATATATCGGGACAAACCTGCGAGTCCGCCAAATGCCGAAAGTGTTACGGGGAGTATCAGATGCTTTATTAAATCCAAAAGAACCGTTCCGGGTGGAAGGTATTCATAATTGAGGGACCGTATACCCGAAATGGGCAACCAGGCGAGATTAATCCCGAAGAAGATCATTAAAAGAAGGGCCAGCCAGAAAGTGGGTATGGCAAAGCCTATAAAAACAAAAACACCTGTAACTTTATCGAATAAAGAATTCTGGTGGACAGCGGAAAGTACGCCGATGGGAATGGCAATTACAAGAATCAGGATCATGGACAGCACATTAATAAGGATGGTTACGGGAAGCCTTTCGAGGATCTTCGCCGTCACCGGCCTGCGGTCCGGAGAGAATGATTTCCCGAGATCGAGAACGGCAAGTTTACCGACCCAGATCAGATACTGCTGATGGAGAGGTTTATCAAGGTCATACATCGCCATTAAACGCTCCCGGTAATCCGCAGATGCCCTGGGGTTCATCTGTGTTTCCATATCGGTTGGGGAGCCGGGGGCAAGATGCATAACCGTAAAACAAACAATGGTAATGCCGAAAAGAAGGGGAACCATGAATATTAATCTTTTGACGATGTATCTGATCAAATTATACCCCCTGCCTGCCCCCTTCTTCTGATCACTCCTGCTCAAACAGTTTCATAGCCTTAATATTTTCCAACATTCGCCAGAGATCTTTTTCCGTGTGGGACTCGATGGTCACAATGGGCTCAAGACCCCGTTCACGGATCATTTTGAAAAAATCTCGGAAGGGAAAATTACCATCACCTACCGGGAGATGTTCATCAAGGATCCCGTTATTATCATGGATATGAACCTGCCCGAGGCGCGATCCCAGACTATTCATCCATTCTTCCAGAGGAGTTTCGGCAAAGACATTAAAATGACCTGTATCGAAACAAAAACAGACATACGCGGAAGGAAAGGCTGTAAGAAGAAGATTTAACTGCTGACAGTCGCTTTCATAAACATTTTCCAAAGCAATGATGATCTTCATCTCCGCGGCCAGTGCCACCAATTGCCGCCATGTTTCAATACTGTTTTTCAGCCATATCTGCTCACTCGACACATAATATCTTTTATCGAACGAAGCATGACAGACTACGGAAACAGGCCGGAAATATGGGACGAGATCAAATACCTGAATCAGGCGTTCCATCGTAACCCGCCTTATCTTAGGATCTATGGCCCCGGGCCTCAAATCCATAAATGGCGCATGGAAGGTAATCCGCAGACCTGCCTCCAAGAGCTGATCGGCGACCTTCCTGTAATCCTCTTTCTTGAAATTATCGAGAGTATAGTGATTGAAGCTGATTTCAGGATTTATCCTCTCTTTAATAACCATCGGCAGATATTTATTATGGAGAAAATGAAACGGCATATGAACCTGAATCGCTCTTAATATATCGTGCATATGGGATTCCGCCATAGTTTTAATGATTAAAAACGATGCTCCATTTATCACACGGGGTACTATTTAACAACCGCAATTTAGCCACGAAGGGAAGGATTTGATGGTTAAAGTGATTGAGAATTGATTTAAATGCGTTTCATTCGAATCCTCGACTCGTTTGCCCCTTGGCTCCCGAAGATACAACTACTTTTTCGATATAAATACCATATTAAAATTTTGTTGCTAAACGGAACAATATAATTGTAAACTACATTAGTAATTGGACATCAAAATATTTTTCAACACACACTAATCAAGGAGGTGTTATTGGTTAAAGAAAGCATAAATGGGAAAGAGCGGGTACTCCTGTGCGTTAATGCTTCTATAAAGAAAAAGGCTAAAAATTTAACTATTTTAAATGTCAAAGAGTTTTCTTCCTTCGCAGACTATTTCATCATCTGCAGCGGAACGTCTGACCGTCAGGTCCAGGCCATAGCCGCATCAATTCAAGAAATCCTGAAAGAATATGGCATCTTACCCCTAGGTGTCGAGGGTGAACGACTCGGAAAATGGATTCTCATAGACTATGAAGATGTGATTATTCATGTTTTTTATGAGCCCATAAGGGAGTTCTACGATATTGAGCGTCTATGGTCAGATGCACCGTGCATGAAGGTCGATGATAAGGCTGCCGAACTGACCGCCCTCGAAAAGGGGATTTGAAATTGAAACGTACTTTGTCCGCTCTTGCCGATATTGTATTCCCACCCAGATGTCTTACATGCACGGAAATCGTCGACCATCAGAGAAATAGTCCTTTCTGCCCTGACTGCTTTTCCAAGATTCATTTCATCCGGTCACCGCTATGCCCTTGCTGCGGCACTCCATTTACCGGTGCCGACAGATACGATCACCTTTGTGGTGATTGTATAACCACAAAGTCAGTCTTTGCTGTTGCCCGCGCGGTTGGACGTTATGAAACCATACTCCTGGAAGCAATCCACCGCTTCAAGTATAATGGGAAGATCTACATCGGAGAAATCCTGGGAAGATTAATGGCGGAATATACATACCCCTCATTCAATATCACAAAAAACTCCTTGATAGTACCGGTTCCTCTCCATTCTAAAAAATTGAGGGAACGCGGATTCAACCAGTCATTAATTCTAGCCAGGGAAATTTCCAAAAAATTCTCTATACCGCTGGATTTCATGACACTCAGACGGTATGTCAACACAGAGCCACAGATCAGTCTTGGGAAAAAGGAGCGGGAATCGAATGTGCATGGTGCTTTTTCAGTTACTGATCCGGATAAGATAAAAGGACAAAGAATCATTCTTGTAGATGATGTATTCACATCCGGGAGCACTGTTAAGGAATGTGCACGGGTATTAATGAAAAACAAAGCCGTGGCTATAGCGGTTATCACACTTGCTAGGGCAGTCTGACGGAAAGACAAGAAGATCATTATGAATAAAATTTATTCCCGGGAAAAGCTAAAGAAAAAAATTGATCGTCTGCGGAAAGAAGGAAAGAAAATTGTCTTCACGAACGGTTGTTTCGACATCATCCACGTGGGGCATACGCGATATCTTGAGGAAGCTAAAAAGCAGGGTGATGTCCTAGTTCTAGGTCTCAACAGCGATGACTCAGTCCGGTCACTGAAAGGACAAAAACGGCCAGTTGTTCCCGAAAACGAGCGGGCAGATGTTGTTGCTGCCCTCGAGTCAGTTGATTTCGTAACCATTTTCCCTGAACTCACCCCCCTTGAGTTGATTGAATATCTGAAGCCTGATGTGCTCGTGAAAGGAGGCAACTGGAAAGAAGAACAGGTAGTAGGCCGAAAATCAGTGGAAAAATGGGGCGGCAGGGTTATTATCATTCCCGAAGTTAAAGGATCATCAACAACTAATATTATTGAAAAGATATTAGCCGCCTACAGTAACAGTTCAATATAAGCATAAATATCTATAATTTCAAAATAAATATCTTTTATCGCTTCGTCGATTTTTTTCCTTTACAAAAAGGTTTTCTTTATGTATGAAGCACCTTTCATATGATATAATATGATATTAAACAGGGTGATCGAAATGACCACAAAACCGGAAAAAAATCAAACCATGAAGCCTGAAAAGCTGCAATTTTTCAGACGCCTGCTGGCTCAAAAAGCAAATGAGCTGCTCGATGAAGCAGAAAAGACTGTTTCCGACATGACAACGGGGAAGGAAAATTTTCCGGATCCCAATGACAGAGCGAGCCTCGAATCGGACAGAAATTTTGAGCTCCGCATAAGAGACAGAGAAAGAAAGTTACTGGTAAAAATTCAAGAAGCGATAAAACGCATCGATGACGGCATCTTTGGCATATGCGATGTCTGCGGTGGGCCTATATCTGAAAAAAGACTGATGGCAAGACCTGTAACAACTCTCTGCATCGACTGCAAAACCAAACAGGAAAAGATAGAAAGGCTGAAGGGTGAATAAATATACTGATTGATATCCTATTTAAATATGGTCCACAGAGCTAAAACCATAACATAAAGATAGAACAATCCAGTAAATCAGACTTTTAATAAAATTTTCCCACCATGCCCGAACGGGTCAAACGCAATGTTTGTAACGGTTGCCGTCAATATCCCTTCGCATAAGACATTCTCATACGCCGTCCCTGCCGCTCTTCAGAATGACATCCTCATAGGAAAACGCGTCTACATCCCCTTCGGCAAGAGAAGACTCACCGGCTATATCATTGAGAGGTCAGATTCAACTACTTGTGAAGACATCAAAGAGATCATAGGAATCTTAGACTCTGAACGGCTTTTTAATGAAGATGATCTGGAATTCTATCGGTGGGTATCCCAATACTATATCTACCCCCTCGGTAAGGCGCTGGCCGAGATCCTGCCGGGAGGAATTGATCCGAAAAGCGATCGATTGATTACCATCGCAAAAGACAGCCAGCAGAAAATTGATTTCCAGCTGTCCGCGCCACAACGCAGGATAATTGATGCTCTCAAACTGATTCCGGCCGGTCTGCCTCTAGCACACCTAAAAAAAATAATAGGCAAAGAAGATGTCTCCAAGGATATCAAGATACTCCAGGATACGGGTTTTATCACGGTTTCTAACATGACCTGGAAACCTGGAATAGTCCCTAAGAAGGAAAAGATAATCACACTCAATCGCCGGGATACAGCTGACATAAAACTGACTGAAAAACAAAAAAAACTGCTTGATTATCTAAATTTGCACGGTGCTTTACCTGTAGCTGCGCTCCGCGAAGAATTTAAGAACGTTCTGCCTTTAATCAGAAAGTTGGAAGAGAAGAATCTTGTATCTATAACCGAAGAAGAGGTTCCCCGCCGTCACGGCCAGAGCCCTGATATCGGTGGAAGCAGCCTTTTGATTGCTCCAAATGAAGATCAGAAGGACGCTCTTCATGAAGTTGTCACAGGCTTGGAATCAGCGAGCTTTTCCCCCTATCTTCTCCATGGTGTTACAGGGAGCGGCAAAACGGAAGTATATCTCAATGCCATCGGAGAGACCCTCCAGATGAACGGAGGGGTGATTTATCTCGTGCCTGAGATCGCCCTGACACCGCAACTTATCTCTCGTTTTAATAAAAGGTTTGCAAACCAGGAAATCGCAGTGCTTCACAGCGGCATATCAATATCCGCCAGGTACGACCAATGGCGCCGTATTCAACGGGGGGAAATCAAAGTTGTCATCGGTGCCCGGTCGGCTATCTTTGCACCGGTCAGAAATTTGCGGCTCATCATTGTGGACGAGGAACACGATACCTCCTATAAACAGGACGACCGGATGAGATACAATACCCGTGATCTGGCGATTATGAAGGCAAAACTCCATTCAGCAACGGTCATTGTCGGTTCCGCGACACCGGCGATACAAACCTATTTCAATACAATGACAGGAAAATACAAGTACCTTGTCCTGCCGAAAAGGGTAGAAGACAAACCATTACCGGAAGTGGAAATTATCGATATGAAGCGGGAAGCGGAAAGCGACAGCCAGATTTCATCCCGCATCTTATCCAAGACACTCAGAGATGCGATTCAAGATACCCTTGAGAGCAAACAGCAGACGCTTCTCTTTTTGAACAGACGCGGTTTTCATACTTTCATGTTTTGTCTTGACTGCGGCAATTCATTTACATGCCGGAACTGTGCCGTATCTATGACATATCACGCAAGTGAAAGTAGACTTAAATGCCACTACTGTGACTTTGCCGTTGCGTCACCTGTTTCCTGCTTTGGTTGTAACGGGAAGCGCTTGCAGTGCTATGGGGTAGGAACGGAAAAAGTGGAAAAGGAAATCAAAAATATTTTCCCGCAAGCTAGAATCGTGAGGATGGACAGTGACACAACAACCCGGCGAGGAGCTCATGAAAAGATTCTACAGGCCTTTGACAGGCGGGACATTGATATCCTTGTCGGCACACAGATGATTACCAAAGGGCACGACTATCCATACGTTACACTGATAGGCGTTATTTCAGCCGACACGTCCCTGAATATACCCGATTTTCTATCTGCTGAAAGGACATTTCAACTCCTGACCCAGGTCTCTGGCAGGGGTGGCAGAGGTACCCACCCCGGGAGGGTCATCATCCAGACCTTTAATCCCAGGCATTACGCCATAACCAGGGCCAGAGAACATGACTATATGGGATTTTACGAAGATGAGCTCGCTCTGAGAAGTGCCTTAGCTTATCCGCCTTTCGCACGCGTCGTGAATCTTCATCTATCACACCGAAAAAGAGATGAAGGCAAGGAAGGCCTTAAACAACTGAAACAGATTATCGGAGATCTGGTGATAATCAACAAACTTAAGGGAAAGGTGGAAATTATTGGTCCTGCAGAGTCTCCCATTGCTAAAATCAAAGGCAGGTACCGCTGGCAACTCCTCTTGAAGGGCAAAGATACGCACGCAGTACATAATCTGGCTAAAGATATCCTCTCAAAAACATACTTAACAGGCTTGGATATCAAAGTTGATGTTGATCCCCTCAACTTTATGTAAAGGGGGACGTTAAACAATTCGTTCAATGCATATTCTTCGCCGTTTGCTCAATACGTGTAAGCAATCCATCCATGAACTTATTGACTATATTGAAAGCCTCCGGTGCAACAATTAGTTGTGATGGCGTTTGAATATAGAGACCGTCGACCAACTCCTCTGAACAGTTTCGAACAAGGCCATCTATGCCCTCTGGAGTTGACTCCATATGGAATTGCAACCCTATTACCCGCTCGTCGTAAACAAATGCCTGATGCTCGCATGCCTCACTTCGGGCAATCTGCACCGCGTCCGCCGGCAAGTCAAACGTATCACCGTGCCAGTGGAACACATTCAGCCGCTTTGGAAGAAAGCCAAACAGCGGAGATTGTTGTCCTGCCTCTGTCAATTCAATCGGGAACCAGCCGATTTCTTTGAACCGGTTGGGATACACTCTGGCCCCCAGAACATCCGCAATGAGTTGCGCGCCCAGGCATATTCCGATCACTATCTTCCCCTGTCTTATAGCTCTTTCAATCGTTAGTTTTTCATGAACTAGCCAGGGGAATTCATCCTCGTCATTGACTCCCATCGGGCCGCCCATGACAATAAGCCAGTCAATGCCATCCACTTCCGGCAGGATTTCATCCCGATACAGTCCGGTGGCTGTCAGATGATACCAGCGGGTCTTTATCCATTGTTCAATCCTTCCTAATCCCTCAAACGGCACGTGTTGTAAATAATGAATGTGCATGTCTTCGCGTCTCCAAACACTTGGACCATAGAATCCTTGAACCCTAGAATCCTTTTTGCAACTAAATGGTATGGGTTTGACAAATATTTCTCATAATTTTTATTGTTGTATTGCTTTCTTTTAACTTATAATTTAATATTATATGGTCTTCAAGCGCGAGGTGGAGATCCCATGAACAAGTTCTGGTTCTGCTTTTTCCCCATATTTATGGCGGTGAATGTCATTGGTGTCCTGCCCATGTTCATGAGTATTACAGATGGGCTTGATCGTCCAAAGATCAACCGCATCATTGTACAGTCGGTTGTAACAGCTACCGTTGTGGCAGTTATTTTTCTGGCTATCGGGAAGGTCATTCTTGATCTTTTGGGTATCACCGTCTCTGATTTCATGATCGCTGGTGGCACCCTCCTTTTTATCATCTCCCTGAATGATCTGCTTTATATAGAAAGTAGATGGAGCCAGATTGATCCCGAAAGCATGGGGGCCGTTCCTTTAGGAGTACCTCTGATCGTCGGTCCTGCCGTTCTTACAACTATATTAATCCTAGTAAACGAGCACGGGCCTTTAGCTACTGTAGCAGCCCTGATTGTAAACATCATGATCGCCGGCATGACATTTTGGCTCTACGCACCGATCATGCGCCTTTTAGGAAAGTCCGGGGCCAGAACGGTATCCAAACTTGCGGCTCTCCTATTGGCTGCCATTGCTGTTATGATGGTGAGAAAAGGGGTTACGCTTCTTCTTGCTAGCGGTTTTAAGACTGTCTAACAAAATTTACAACTGTTCTGCATTATACCCGTTTTCTCTCAATAACTGTATTATCCCTTTGTCTCCCAGTAGATGGGCAGCCCCGACAACAACAAAGTAAGTCCCGTTTGTTTCCAGGAATCCTTCAATTTTTTGCGCCATGCTCCTGTTTCTTTTATAGATCAGCTTTTCATAAACGGGACGGAATCTTCCGTCTTCAGAAAAACTTTTTGATATTATCGAATTCATGCTCTCAGCCGATCCTGATTTCCATGCATCAACCAGTTTGTCAACTTCCTGCACAAGAATATTTAAATCCTTCAAAGTGTACAATAAGAACAGTTCCTGTTCAGTATCATTTAAGCCGGAAAGAAGGTCTATCTGATAGTCAAGGCTCTCAAGCTCCAAGATTTTTTTCTTGCCCAATGCTTTTGTAAGAAAATGCTTGTCTATACCGCATTCAGGATCATACCCGGATTTCATGAGCTCCAATGATTCCAATGTCAATCCCAGAAACCATGGTTTTTGATTATAGACAAACTCTACGGGCAGCCCCAGTCTTCCTATGTTATCTTTGACAACCTCAAAGGTGTCCCTGGTCACGTGTTTTTCTAGGTTATCATCTCCTGAGTAGAAAGCGCTTGACATCAATTTCTGAATATCCAGACGGCTTATATCATTTATGTCTGCCTCAACAGCTAAAACATCAGATTTATCAAAAGCACCTTCTATCGCACAGCTAAGGGGGTAGATATCTTTTTTCAAAAGATGGATGGAACCCAGCATATAAACAGTACTTCTCTTTGATTGGACACGCCATAAAAAGTTTTTATCGGCAAAAGAAGAAGTATAAGTAACATGAATAAATGTGACAATTAAGAAAAGGATTGAAACAATCAGACTAAGACTTGAAGATCCTCTTTTCATATATATCTCCGTGATTCATGTTTATAAAATAATTGTGGAAAATAAAAATATTCAGGAATCCAGAGAAAAAAAGGATTGCTGATAGGAAAAGGTGTATAATGTTAGCTATCAAGGCAGTTTGTATACCGCGCTGGTCTCACCCGGCAGTTGTAATTGAAAATTGCCATCCTTCACTTCAATAGACGCCTGTTCGTTATCAATCTGTTCTATTAGTGTTTTATCGCGCAACAAGGTTTTAATTTCCTGAGGTAAGCGTGGATTGGCGTCAACTTGCACAGTCAGAGGCGAAAGCATCGGATCCCGGCCATTGTTGAAGGCGATGATCATTGCGTTTCCACGAAACTCCTGCATGCAGACATAAACACAGTCATCAACAAACAGCGTTTCGGGCGTACTGAATTGAAGTGCTTCGTTGCCATGCCGGAGTTGCAGCAACAAACGCAAATGTCGGAAGACCTCCTGGGCCTCCGGGTAGGCCGATGTCGGCTCCAATCCGCCGTCGAACACCTCCCACGTCATATCCTGCCGCATATTCGCATCCGACGGCTGATTTCGTCCTTCCATACCGATCTCAGTACCGTAGTAGATTTGCGGAATCCCGCGTGTCGTAACCAAAAAAGTCAGACCCATCTTGAAACGACGTATAGCCCGCTTGCGGTCGCCGCCACAACCATCCAGGCAGGCCGTCATAAACCGGCGGCTTAGATCGTGATTGTCCAGCAGGGTAACCAGACGGACCGGATTGGTATAATCTATGCTGTAGTCCAGAGCGCCGTTGGGTTCCGCCCATGTCAATTGTGGTCGCGCCAGTTTCCGGCAGCTTGCGGCTTCCGCAAATACAGCCACTGCCGCACCTTGAAGCGGGAAATCGAACACGGAATTGAAATCATGATACCGCATGTATTTTGCAACATCGTCCACATCGTAGTCGAGCACTTCACCGATCAAGGATACGTCCGGATATTTGCTGTGTACGGTTACCTTGAATTCATCCCAGAAGTGTCGCTCAACATAAAGGACTGTGTCCATGCGTATGGCATCAATTTCCGCCTGCTCTATCCATCCCAGAATGTCGTTGATAAAGTAACGGACAACGTCGGGATCATTGTGATTAAGATCGGGTAAACCGAAGATCCAGTCCGCTTCACCCCATCCCTCCCGGGGTGGATTAAACCAGCCACGGCGAATCGGTGTCGGATTGGGTATGTCATTTTCGTAATAGCCGGGATGATCATAACCTGTGTGGTTGACTACCATGTCCAGTATAAGCTTAATCCCCTCTTTATGCAGCGCATCAGCTACTTCTTTGAGGTACCGTTTATCGCCGGCCGGATACTTCACAGAGGGATAATAGAGGTGCGGATCAACCTGAGTAAAATCATACGGCCAATACCCGTGATAAGCCCAACTGTTGCTCGTCGGGTTATATTGTGCTGGGTGTAGGTTGAGGTACACTGGTGTGATCCACAAAGCAGTTACACCAAGATTCTTCAGATAGGGAATCCTGCTGATCAGCCCGGCAAAGTTTCCCCCATGATACCCCTGAGTGTTGTGACGATTCACATCCGGATGAACTGGCCCGGCCATGCAGAACCGATCGGTCATTGCAAAATAGATAATATCCTTGGCAGTGATGGGGTTGAATTGGCGTGATCTATCATTCACAGAACTACTCCCGTCTTTTTCACGAAATAAAGTTCGGGGAATAAAGGATTATATGTTTTTGATGCCACTCTCTTTACATATGAGGAGGGGACAAAACCACCCGGATCTTGCCCCCTCCTTTGATCATTGCGGATACTGAGTTATTAGTGTGCCTCTTCCATGGCACCGGCAATATACATCATGGACAGCAGCATAAAGACAAGGGTCTGGATAACTGATATGAAAATTTTAAGAAAGAGAATCGGCAGCGGAATAAGGAAAGGAGCCAACAAAAATAATACAGCTACAACGATGTGCCCACCCTCGATATTTCCGAATAACCGCACAGTAAGTGATAGGGGGCGAACTAAGTGACTCACCATTTCAATGAGAAACATGAGGGGCATCAGCCACCATACCGGCCCTAAAAACTGCTTAATGTACTTTACTCCATGAACCTTAACCCCCATAATGTGGGTCATACAAAAAACCACGATTGCCATCGAAGCATTCGTATTGAGATTGGCTGTTGGAGACTCAAAACCAGGGACAAGCCCCAAGAGGTTTGATACAAGGATAAAGAGTCCGATGGTTGCAATCAAAGGAAAAAATCTTCTTCCTTCATGACCCATGGTATCGTTTATCAAGGAATCGAATCCACTGATGACAACCTCCATAACATTCTGGAACCTGGTAGGATAGATATCGAGTCGACGTGTTGCCAGGAAAGAAGAAATAGCCAATAGTGCCATGACAAACCAGGTGTACATTATATGTGTTGGTATATAGTGGTTTTCAAGGAAAGACAAAGAATGCATCTCTTATTTAACCTCCTCAATACAATTTTTTTTTGAATATGCCGCCGTGATTGTAGTAAAGACGATAGAAATAACTACTGTCGATAGACCGATCAATAAGCCTATTACATCGACTAAATCTCCGGAGATAATAAAATATAGGGCAACAGCTGTAACGGCAAACCGGATGTAATATTTAAACATGATTAATGAATTTGACCGCTCGGAAAGCCTGCCGAACGCCTTTCTCAGATCCCGCCCAAGCCAATAAAAATTTACAACGCTTATGAAACCACCCAACAACATTCCGAAAGCAAATTTGTATGGCATGAAGATAAAACTTAGTAAAAACAATATCCCCAGAATAATCCAATTTGCAATCTCAAGCTTTTTTTGGAGGGGGTCTTTTTCTGTGTGGTTCACTTTTTAGATACTTAATTATAGGTTTTTCATCCCAGGAAAATTTCTTTACCAACCCGTATATGTTCCAGAACCCGGCGCTAATACCTATTACCAAAAGCAAAATTGTTAATTTATATCCGGTTCCAAAATTTCTGTCGAGTTGGACCCCCAGCCAGAGACTTATGATTATGAACAGCACAAAAGCTATGCCGATACTGCTGGCGTATGCGAGCTGGATGGCTGCTTTCCTAGTCTCCTTATCCATATGCGTTGCGCTCCATAGCATGAAAGACTGAGTAAGTCAAATAAAAACTGAGGCCTTTTCAAAGGTTTCAATGAAATAACATTGCAGAATCATGGTGTCTTCTGCGATGCTGGCCGCTACAAAAATTCGAATAGTCTATGTCTGATAGAATCCATTTCCACCTTGCTGGACGCAAGCATCTGCAGATTAAATTCTTTCTTGTCACCTTTGTCACCAGATTCGGAAACATACACAATTTCAGCATCCTGGAGAAATTGAATAGCACTTTGATAATTGGACTGCGACAGAGCTTCTGCCCTGCGTATTTCCCCCTTTTTGTACATCTTAACGGCAAGTCTCTGGATTTTCTTTATCCAGTCTTTTTCCTGCATTGCTCCCTTCCTGAGATACAGGCAACTTCTGATCACTACCCAGTAAGATTCCATATAGTTGCGTATCAAACCCGCAAAAGGCATTAGATTCACCCTTCCCCTGCCCTTAACCTCGACCAGGGCTTGTCCATCCTGCTCAAAACCGTTTATCATACCTTTGTTGTTTAAATAGGAAAGCACGTCATTCACCTCATCCAAATCGTCTTTACGATCATCAAAGATGAATTCATTCCAGAAGAGTCTTTTAAAAAACTGGTAATCTTTTATGATTCGGTTCAATGGTATCACGTCTTCGTCGCTTGAAAGCAATGACGCTGCCACGAAGCCGATCGGGATAAAGAAGTGAAGGATATTATTTTTATAATACTCCAATTTCAGTCGATTGTCATCTTCCAGTGAGTAGACGACTTCATCGATTTCATCCTGTTCATCTTCGTCGGCCCCTATTTTGGATATAATACCTGACTGATCAAACTGGTCGAGGGCATCTATAACGGCCTTGTCCCGACGGGCGAGGGTAGCGGCAAAATTTACTTCTCTATGACTGAGATAATCATAGAATAATTCTAATACATCCATCAGATCATCATGAGATATACCCTTTCTGTCATGGCAGAGCAAACCTAATGAAACGAGGGAAAAGGGGGTTATGACCGATACCTTATTGATTTCCAGTGCAATTTCATAACTGATCTTCCTGTACAGGCTCTGCCTTTCATCTGTCGTCATATCTTCAAAAGCCTTTTCCTGCGATGCAAGATATGATTTTAAAAAAATCGGCTCACCGATGTTCATGTAGACGCGTCCATAACGTCTTCGTAAAATTTTGTGACTTCTAATTACATCTGAAGTCTTCTCCCTTTCCTTTGGTACCCCCCCAAGTTCCTTCAAGTAGGAATCCGCTTCAATGACACGATCATACCCTATGAAAACCGGAATTGCCGCTAGATCTTCACATGCCTTCCTTTTGAAAGCCTGGATGAGCATTGAAAGGAGACCGAATTTCGGCATTACCATCTTACCGCTGCGGCTTCGTCCCCCTTCTATAAAGAACTCAAGCGGTAAACCCTCTTTTAAAAGGACCTCTACATATTTGGCGAATACTTCACCGTAAAGTATGTTTCCTTTGAAGGTACGACGAATAAAAAAGGCACCCGATTTTCTGAATATGTATCCAAGCGGCCAGAATGAAAGATTGGTACCAGCAGCGACAAACGGAAGCTGGATATTATTTTTAAAAAAAACGTAAGAAAGGAGAAGATAATCTATGTGACTCCGATGGCAGGGTATAATGACAAAAGGCATTTTTTTCGATATATTTCTTATTTTTGCCAGTCCGGACTTGTCAACCATCACACCGTCATAGATATTATTCCACAACCACGTAAGAAATTTGTCCCAGACATTGATAAACATATCGTTATAGTCAGCTGCAATTTCCCGTGCATATTTCTTCGCCTCCCTGAGGAGGGCATCATGCTCTTTTGTCCCGTGGGCCGCCGCCTCTTCTATAAAATTATTTAGACTATCCTCATTAAGGACCATGTTGATAAATTCTTCCCTTGACTTCAAAACAGGCCCCACAATGCTTGTCTTCTCTTCATCAATCCTGTCTATGAGCTCTCTCCTCAAATTATGGGATATTACTTCTGTCGTTGTATCTTTGTTTTCATTGACAAAGTCATTAAGCTTAACAGGATCTGCAGTTATCACCGTTGCTTGATTGGAATACCGGAGAAATGTGATCACCCGCCGAAGCGCACCCGTTTCTTCTGCCTGGCCGAATAATATATTTATTAAACTTTCCTTCTCTTTATCCCTTCTCCGTCCATATGTAATCATAACCGGAATGATGTAAACCGGTTTATTCAAAGTTTTTTGAGTTTCAATCAATTGTATGAACGCTCTCTGAGTCATGCGGTTTTCAAAAAACTCTGATCCTCCGAGATGTATAACTACACTTTTTCCTTCCATGAGGATCCGTTTCAGATAATCGGCCTTGTAGGTTTCCAGAATTGTTTTTTTGAAAGGAAAATAAAATAGAATAGAAAAGACAGCCCTAAGAGCGGCAGAGAAAGGCTGCCAGAAAAGCATATTTATTCCGTGACAATAAACAGGCCAGGGTATACCACTTTTGGCAGAAAGCTCACGTATAATAAGACTATTGAGCTGGCTTTTATCTTTTATTGCATAAATGACGATCCCGTTTTCCGAGAGCTTTTTTAATGAGTCCACATATTCATCAGCAAGCTCGACTTCGGCCAACATGTCCTTTATGAGCCAGAATAGTGGAAAATTATCGTCCTTATAAATGCATCCGGAGAAAAATTTTCTACTTTCCGTCATCCATGTTTTAATTTTTAATTTTAATTGGAAGGACATTGATAATCTCGTAAACAACTGAAGACGGCGTCCCGAAACAAATACAATACTCACCTTCTGCGAAACCGTCGGATTTGTGTTTTACTGTTTATCCCTAAGCCCCGTCTGACTGAAAATCTTCAGGAAATCTCTCTCCCATATAGTTATTCACAAATTCCCTTATCTCAGAGGCTGATGAAAAGGTCATAACTTTTTCCAACAGGGCTTTGGATTCCTTTAAAGTACAACCGCGAATTATCTTTTTTACCCTTGGTATTGCCAGAGGATTCATGCTCAACTCGTCAATTTCTAGTCCCAAGAGAATCATGATATAAGCCGGTTCACCAGCCATTTCCCCGCACATTGCAACCCGAATGCCCGCTTTATGACCAACGTCGATCACTTGCTTTATGAGTCTTAACACAGCCGGATGGAGCGGTTCATATAAGTAGGTTACCCTTTCATTTATCCTGTCAATAGCCAAGGCATATTGGATCAGATCGTTTGTCCCTATGCTGAAAAAATCCACTTCCTTCGCCAATTCATCGGCAACAATTACAGCAGATGGAACCTCTATCATGACTCCGATCTCAATGTCTTTACCAACCGATATCCCCTGGGCAATAAGATCATTTTTAACCTCAATAAATATTTTTTTGGCTTCCCGTATTTCTTCAACCCCTGAGATCATGGGGAACATGATTCTCGTCTTGCCAAAAGCACTGGCTCGGGCGATTGCTCGTAATTGAACCTTAAATAAACCAACCTCCTTGAGACAAAAGCGGATAGCTCTAAGACCCATTTGAGGATTCATCTCCTTGGCTAATTTAGGATCTGAGTAAAACTTATCGCCACCTAAATCGAGAGTCCGGATAGTGGCCCATTTTAAGCCTTTAGAACTAACAACACTTCTGTAATGTGAAAAGTGTTCTTCCTCTGTCGGCAACTGCTCTTTATTTATGTAGATAAATTCTGTCCTATACAGACCGATGCCTTCGGCACCATGGGATATAGTGGAAGGAATCTCCTCGATAAACTCGATGTTCCCGCCTATTTCAACTTTATAATTATCTTTCGTTATTGCAGGAAGATGGGCATATTTCAGATAATTTTCCTTGGCTGCCTCAAAGTGCTTCTTTTTATCTTTATATACTTTAATCATCTCCGGATCAGGATTCACGACAACAAGCCCGGCAGATCCGTCAACAATAACGTCGTCATTTGTTCGTACCATTTTTGTGATGGATTCCAAACCGACAACAGCAGGAATTTCGACTGCTCTTGCAACAATCGCTGTATGTGATGTTTTTCCTCCCATATCTGTTGCAAATCCTTGGACTTTGTTAATCATCATCTGAGCTGTATCAGCAGGTGAAAGGTCTGTGGCTATGACAATGCCCTTTTCACTGACATCCCTGATGGTTTCCCTCTTTTCTCCGGCAAGATTCCTTAAAATCATCTGTCCTACATACCGAATATCACTGATTCTGCCCTTAAGATATTCATCATCCACTTTTTCAAAGATTTCTCTGTATCTGTCGATTGTCATCTTAACGGCCCACTCCGCATTGATTAACACATCTTTAATATATTGAATTGTATGATTGATGAACATCTTGTCCTTTAGTATCATGATATGAACGTCGATGATGTATAGCGGCTCTTGTCCGGCAAGTTCCCGAAGTTTATTCCTTACTTCCAGAAGCTGCTTTCCTGATTCCTTTAAAGCTGCTTTGAACCTTTTAATTTCTTCAGCTACCAAGTCTTTATCTCTCAACTTATAAAAGGAAACCTGGGCATTAAAGCGATCATACAAGTAGGCCTTTCCAATGACGACACCAGGTGATACTCCTATTCCCTTTAAAACAAATGACTTTTTTTCTGCACTACCGTTCATCAATCTTCTCCAAATTTATCTTCTATCAATTTTCCAAGATCTTCGATAGCATCCCGAGCGTCAACCCCTTCCGCTCTAATAGTAATTCGACTTCCCAGAGGACAGGCTAATGTTAATATACTGAGAAGACTTTTTCCGTTCACAACTCTACCGTCCCTCTCGAAAAAGATTTTTGATTTGAATCTTGTTGATACATTAACCAGCTTCGCTGCGACCCTCGCGTGAAGACCCAGTTTATTTTTTATCTCAAATGTTTTTATTTCTACCATGGCAGATTCAACATAATAAGATGTTCATTGACGTCTCTTACTTGTCATAAAATTCTGACCCAGCAGAGGTGCTTTGCCTAACATGATTGCGTTTTAAAGTCAATTCGTTCGATATATTATTCATATTATTATGATTTTAATTTTCATACGTTGATTTTATTTTTCTTGACATGAAATAATATCTTTGTTATACTTATAAAATTATATAAATGATATTATGATTAAATGAACTACAAAAATATATGAGAGGGGGTGATTCCAATGGTTTGTCAAACCATCAAGACTGGTTCAGAATGCGCCTTCATGACTAAGAAAGGTTGTGGATTTAATGGAGGCAGTTGTCATGCCATTATTGATAAGTGTGAAGGTTGCAATAAAATTATAGATTGCCCAACCGGTCAGTATTGCAAGGTCTATCCTGAACCCGTTAGCAAATGGCTTTCTGGAAACTGTCCAACAGCATCGCACATCAAAAGAGAAATCCAAGAAGCAACGCAAAAGATTAATCCGCTAAAGGCATCCAAAAGATCAGCCAAACATTAAGGATATGGTCAGGACAGGGGGACAGGTTACTTTTACCTGAACGAAGATGTATCTGTCCCTTTTTCTTTTCAACTTACTATTTTTTTTATCTGCAGTAATCCCTTTTTAATTTCAACAAGTCTCTCTTGTTCATATGTCACATCAGATTGCATAATTGTTTCTCTCATCTTCAAGAGTTGTTTTTTAGCCCCTCTGATGGTAAATTTTTCATTATAGAGAAGATTTTTAATAATCAACAACTCTTCTAAGTCTTTTCTCCTAAACAGACGCTGATCGGATTTTGTGCGTAATGGTTTTATTGATTTGAACTCCGATTCCCAATATCTGACTACATATGGATCTACACCAAGGATCTTGCTGACCTCTCCGATTCGAAAATACTCCTTGTCAGGAAGCGATATATCCATTTAAATGCTAAATCCTAATTTAACAACAAGACTTAGATCGACTCTTGAAGATACACATATGTATTTCCGGCCGGGGCTTAGATTTACAACAATTTGTTTTTTAAATTCGCTTAGCGTTGCAGGCTTGATAGCTTTGGAAAATTCACTCCTGAAACATCTTCATACCGCACGCAAAGTCAGAGAAAGTCATTGGTCGAAGATTCGTCTGCACTCTTCCCTCAGGTGAGGTTATCTTGAACCTGACCTGGCTAAGATAATACCTTGCTTCTGGAGTTTTTTAAGAAGTCTACCCCTTTCGGCACGGTTATCGACGCTACGTCTGAAACTTACTGGGAAATGTTTTTAATGTGTCACCGGGCTTTATTGCTTAGAGCTTTTGACCTTCAAAGCTTAACTATTAAGTGCCTTACGTAACACCTGACTCGATTTAAAGGTAAGCACTTTCCTTGCTGATATCTCTATCTCACTTCCCGTCTGGGGATTTCTGCCCCTGCGGGATTTCTTTTCCTTGACCGAAAAGTTACCGAAGCCGGAAATTTTTATCTTTTCACCGTTGGCAAGACTATCCTTCATGATCTCAAAAACCGACTCAACAATCCTGGCCGCATCTTTCTTCGAAAATCCCAGTTTCTCATACACATCCTGAATAATATCAATCTTCGTCATCTCTAACCTCCCCACAATCTTTCAGATATCTAATTTTCTTCTCCCCTGATTTTTGCCCCAGTCAAACCAACAATGTTTTTTACAATCCCGCTGTGTACCTGATTCACCTGATCATCCGTCAATGTTCTGTCAGAAGCGCGGTATGTAAACCTTAATCCCAAACTTTTTTTACCATGAGGTACACTTTTGCCCGAATATACATCAAAAATACTTACTTTTTCAAGCAATTCTTTGTCCATATCCATGGCAAGATTAAGCATTTTATCCGTTTCCATCCCTTGGTCAACCACAAATGCCACATCTCTCACGACCGATGGAAATCTCGGCAGGTCTTTATATAATACCTTGTCGGAAAAATAGTCAGCCAGAATATCTAAATTAATTTCAAAGACATAGGCAGGATTCTTTAAATCCATCCGCATGAGTACATCCGGATGTACCTCCCCTAAGAATCCTAATAATTTATCATCAACAAATACCCCAGAGGACTTTCCCGAATGGAGGAAGGCTTCCCTGTAATCAGACTTGAACTTTAAACCTGAAATTTTTAGACTATCAAAGATATTCTCTATGCATCCTTTTATTTCGTAAAAATCTGCATGCAGCTTTGATGACCAAAAATCATCGGAACGCAGACCTGTTATAAGGCATCCAATCATGTTCTTTTCAATCGGAAGCTCTCCTTCCTGTTGATGAAAAAAAACCCGGCCGATCTCAAATATCTTGAGGTCAAAGCAGCCGTTATTTGCATTTTTCTTCATTGTTTCCAGAAGGCTGCAAAGGAGCGTTGACCGCATTACCGACTGGTCTTCCGATAGAGGATTCCTTATCTTCACAGTTTTTCGCCGTTCATCTTCTGAAGAAAGCCCCAGTTGATCTATCAGGTCAGAAGAAATAAAACTATACGTGATTATCTCTGAGTATCCGGATCCTCCCAGAATTTTCCGTATTCTGTCTGTGAGAATTCTTTTATTATCCTTCACTATTGTCAAAACTGAAACCGGAGGCAAAGTTACGGGGATATTGTCATAGCCATGAAGTCTTGCCAATTCTTCTATCAAGTCTATTTCCCTCATTATGTCTATCCTGTATGTTGGTGGGGTCACCCGGTAAATTTCCTCGCTCTCCTTGTGAATCGACATATCCAAACATCCCAGAATTCTGTTACTTTCGTGTGCACTTATATTTGTACCCAGGATATCATTGGCCCTCCTTATTCTGAAGGGAATGTCTCTGGCAGTTTCAACTTTCTTAGGATATTGATCTATATAACCCTTGCAGACGGATCCATTGGAAAGTTCTGCCATAAATTGCGCCGCCCTGTTAAGCGCCCTGACTACACCTTCAGGATCTACGCCACGTCCGAATCTGAACGCGGCATCAGTAATCATGCCCAGCAGCTTTGCCGACTTACGAATAGAGGACGGTGCAAAATAAGCGCTTTCCAAAAGAATTGTCTTTGTGTCCTCCTTGACTTCAGAATTAAGACCGCCCATAATGCCGGCAATAGCTACTGGTTTTATGCCATCACAAATCATGAGCGTATCAGTCTCTAAGATACGCTCCTTTTCATCGAGTGATGTGAATTTTTCTCCTTTGCGCGATTTCCTGACTACTATACGCCCTTCCTCAAGAAACCTAAAATCAAATGCGTGTAGAGGCTGACCCAATTCGATCATCACATAATTAGTAATGTCAACAATATTGTTAATGGCGCGAAGGCCAACTGCTTCCAGTCTCTGGCGCATCCATAGAGGTGAAGTTTTTATTGTAACATTTTTTACCATCCTGGCGCTGTATCGTGGGCAGAGATCAGGATCGAGTATAGTTACTGACGTGACACGATCTATATCCTCTTCAGTCTCTATCACATTAATACCGGGATACTTAAATTTCATTCCCGTAATTGCGGCAATTTCGCGCGCTATACCTATGATGCTTAAACAGTCTGAACGATTTGGCGTAATCGCAATATCAAGAACAGTGTCATTCAGATCAAGTGCCTTTGAAAGATCTTCGCCGATAGTAAGATCTCCTGGGAGAATCATGATCCCCGCCTCGTCACTTCCTACCCCCAATTCCTGTTCGGAACAGAGCATACCCTCAGATATCTCACCTCTGATTTTTGAGCTCCTGATTGTATAACCGCCAGGTAGAGTTGCCCCGATTTTTGCCAGAGGAACCACATCACCGGTATGGATGTTACTGGCACCACAAACGACCGGCAGGCTACTTTCACCCATAGAAACTTCACAGAGTAAACAATTATTTGCTGAAGGATGAGGTTTTACGGAAAGAATCTTTGCGACGACAACATTCGTAAATGAAGGACCTGTTTCCTTGACGGCATCTACCTCAAGACCGGCCATTGTTAACCGATCGACAAGCTCGGTGAGCGAAATCCTGACATCTACATAATCCTTAAGCCATCTCAGACTGACTAACATAAATATAAATCCTGAACCTCTTTCAAATTGCTTTCAAAAAGGGTGAATTGAAGGTTTTTTCGCAACCATTCTTGACAAAGTGAAATACCCGCAAAAGCAAATGTCTGAGCGCGAAGCGCGAGTCGTTTCCTTTGCAGTGAAGTGAGTGTTAGAATGGTCGAAAGAAGATTTTGAGCACTTTCTGAAAACAATTTTCGGTTTTGTGTACACTGCAACTAACAATTAAATATTAGAATTGCTCCAGGAACCTGCAGTCATTTTCAAAAAACAACCGGATATCGGATATGCCATACTTAAGCATCGCAATTCGCTCAAGACCTAGTCCGAAAGCAAAACCGGTAAATTCTTCCGGATCGTAATCTACATTCTTAAAAACTTCGGGGTCCACCATCCCTGATCCGAGAATTTCAAGCCAACCGCTTTGAGAGCATACACGGCAACCATCGCCATTGCACATGACACATTTAATGTCAACCTCAGCACTCGGCTCGGTAAAGGGGAAAAAACTGGGACGAAATCTTAGCGCCGTACCCTCACCGAACATTTGTTTGAGAAATGATGTGAGAATACCTTTCAAGTCACCAAAGGTTATCCCTTTATCCACCAACAGACCTTCAATCTGATGGAACATGGGTGTATGAGATATATCCGAATCGGGACGATACACCCGGCCGGGTGAAAGAATTCTCACTGGAGGTCTCTGCTTTTCCATGACCCTGATTTGAACCGGTGAGGTATGTGTACGCAGGACGATATTATCTTCTACATAGAACGTATCCTGCATATCACGTGCAGGGTGGTTTTTGGGAATATTCAGCGCTTCGAAATTGTAATAGTCCAGTTCAATTTCCGGACCTTCGACAACAGCAAAGCCAAATCCTGCAAGTATGCCGCATATCTCCTGGCAGACTTGAGTTATGGGATGAACTCTGCCGTATTTTATTTTTCTTCCGGGTAGTGTTACATCTATTCTATCATGAAGAAGAATTTCATTCTTTTTCAGGTTTGTTATAATCTTCAGAGAGTTTTCTATCTTCTCATTAAGGGTGTTTTTAATTTCATTGCAGCGATTCCCGATTAATGGTCTTTTTTCCGGTTCGATATTCCCAAGGTTTCGGAGAAACTTTGTCAGTATCCCCTTCCTGCCCAAATACTTTGTTCTTACAGCAAGAAACTCCTCTCCAGTTTTTGAAGCGCGTAATTCAGATTCCGCCTGCTTTTGAAGATCCTCTAGTTCCTTTAGCATGCTTGCAGCTTACCCTTTGCTATACTGACTATTTCAGAAAATCCGCGAGGATCATGAACGGCGAGTTCGGCCAAGGTCTTTCTGTCAATTTCCACACCCGCTTTTTTCATACCGTCAATTAACCGGCTATATGATATCTCATGAGTTCGTGCGGCTGCATTAATCCTCGCTATCCACAATTTCCTGAAATCTCTTTTCCGCACTCTTCTATCCCTGTAGGCGTACTTCATCGCTCTTTCCACGGCTTCCGTGGCTGTCTTCAATAACCGGCTCCGGGCTCCGAAATAACCCTTAGCCATTTTCAGAATTTTTCGCCTCTTCTTTTTTGCGGTAATACTTCTTTTTACTCTTGACATCCCTTCTGCTCTCCCAACTTAATTATTAAGAACTTAATACAGCATTCCATTACTGAATTTAAAACAGACCGTGTCTCAGTCTCGTTTCCAATCTCTACATATACGGGATTAAGGTCTTTATTCCCCTCGTATCCTTTTTATCGAGAATAGTAGACTTTCTCAAATTTCTTTTTCTTTTTGTCGATTTTTTCGTGAGAATATGACTAGCATAAGCCTTACTTCTTTTTACCTTACCTGTTCCCGTAAGGCTAAACCTTTTTGCCGCTCCCTTGTGTGTTTTTATTTTTGGCATTAAATCACCCCTCGTATATAAATCCCAGATTCTAATATCTAAATTCTAAACAAAGCTTTTAACAATTTGGTCATTTTATCCCGACTGTGTTTGGTATTCCGCATTTCGTGCTTAGAGTTTCCTGCTCTATTTCTTCGGCGAAACCATCATGACCATATTTCTGCCCTCCAACCTCGGTTGTTGATCAATGACACCTACATCTGCCAGCGTCTTTTGCACATCCTCCATTATCTTCTTGCCAAGGTCGGTATAAGCCATTTCACGTCCTCTGAACATCATGGTTATCTTTACTTTATCGTTCTGGCTGAGAAATTTCTTGATATGTTTGATCTTCACCTGCAGATCATGTTCATCAGTCTTGGGTCTTATTCTGATTTCCTTTACCTGAATTATACTCTGGCTTTTTTTTGCGACCTGCTGCTTCTTACTCTGCTGGTATCGGAATTTCCCATAATCCATGATTCGGCAAACAGGTGGAGTCGAATTGGGAGCAACCTCAACCAGATCCAGACCCGCTTTGGCCGCTACGTCTAGTGCATCAGCAAGAGACATTATACCCAACTGCTTACCTTCTTCAATAACCCTGACGGTGGTCGACTTAATCTCTTGGTTTATGTTTAACTCCTTGGTTATAGGTCACCTCCTGCATAATAAAAATCTTAAATTTTTATATCGAAATCCTAAACATTTTTTGCATTTGAATTTTGAACTATTTAGAATTTCTGACTTAGTGCTTTGCATTTACCTCTATTTATACTGTGAGCACTTCTCCCGTACGAGTTCCATAAACTCATTAATCCCGATGGCACCTAGGTCTTTACCACTCCGCTCACGGGGAGAGACACGATTCGATTCCATCTCCCGATCGCCAATTACCAGCATATATGGTATCTTCTGAACCTGGGCTTCTCTGATCTTATATCCCAGCTTTTCATTCCTGAAATCCTTCTCCACGCGAATTCCTGCGTTGGTCAATTGTAAGTAAACCTCTTCTCCATAGGGGATATGTTTATCTGTAACAGTCATCAGAACCGCCTGCACCGGTGACAGCCAGAGAGGGAAGGCTCCAGCATAGTGCTCTATCAACACCCCCAGAAAGCGTTCTATAGACCCGAGAATCACCCTGTGCAGCATTACCGGCCTGTGTTTATCTCCATCTGCGCCTATATAGCTGAGTTCAAACCGTTCCGGAAGGGTAAAATCGCATTGGATAGTAGCGCACTGCCATTTTCTGTTCAAGGCGTCTTTCAGCTTAAAATCGATCTTGGGTCCGTAAAATGCACCGTCTCCCTCATTAACTTCATATGACATGCTGTTTACCTTGAGGGCATTCTCCAATGCCGCCGTCGCCATCTCCCAATCCTCATCAGACCCGATAGAATTTTCCGGCCTTGTACTAAGCTCTATGCTGTAGTCAAAGCCGAAAATTTTCATGGCATAGCTTACAAATTCGGCAATGCCGGTGATTTCACTGTTCAACTGTTCCGGTGTACATAAGATGTGCGCATCATCCTGTGTAAACTGGCGTACCCTCGTCAGGCCATGGAGCACGCCTGTCTTTTCATGCCGGTGGACGGTGCCAAGCTCGAAGTACCGGAGCGGCAGGTCACGATAACTGCGGATCTTTGATTTATATATCAGCATGTGGGAAAGGCAGTTCATAGGCTTTATCCCATACCCCTGATCTTCTATCTCTGTGAAATACATATTATCTCTGTAATGGTCGAAATGTCCCGATTTCTTCCAGAGATCAACTTTCAGTATCTGGGGCCCGATTACCATCTCGTATCCGCGTTTCAGGTGTTCCTTCCTTTCCCAGTCCTCGATTATGGTCCGCAGCATGGTCCCTTTGGGATGAAATATGACCAGACCTGCCCCCGCTTCATCACTTATCTGGAAGAGGTCCAGCTCTTTCCCCAGCTTACGGTGATCCCTTTTTTTTGCCTCTTCAATGATATGGAGATACTCGTCCAGCGCATCTTTCGTCGCAAACCCTGTCCCGTATATACGCTGGAGCATCTTGTTCTTCTCATCACCCCGCCAATACGCCCCCGCCACACTTAATAACTTAAACGCCTTGATCATTCCCGTAGAAGGTATATGAGGACCGCGACACAGATCCACATACCCGTCCTGACTGTAGAGACTGACCGTCTTTATATTTTCCGGTAAATTATTTATAAGTTCGACCTTATATGATTCACCTTTATCCTGGAAGAGCGCGATGGCTTTTTCTCTAGATACCTCCTGACGTATAAAA
>DATKLL010000040.1:0-3801 GCA_035542475.1 Syntrophales bacterium | reverse complement strand
TTTTGCCTCCTCTGATCGATGAAATGTGCCGCTACATTACCATAATTACCGCGTATAATCAACTAGTTATTGGCTGTCTTAGCTAATGTGACAAAGTAGAATTAACACGTCATGAAAAATAGATATAAACGTATCAGAGAGTTAGGTGATACACTATGAAAAGAATGCCGTTGGTCCAAAACACGGAAAAGCAGATTTAAGCGAGGACATTTTCATGAACCCTGAACACCGTATCACTATTGAAGCACTTGCCACGATACTGGGCGGCTCGTTTCTTATCAATCTGGCAATCCTATTATTGTGGTTTTGCATGATTTTGTTTTGTTCATACCAGAATGGTATTATAGGATAAATGAAAAATGGTTTGCTATTAGCAGGCATGAGTTTGATTTGATAAATTACAGTGGTATTGCATTTATGAAGTTAATCAATATTGTTTTTTTTCTCTGTCCCTATCTGTCCATAAAGTTCTGGTTGCGGAAGAAGAAACCGAGTAAATGATTTCGTATGAATCGAGCGTTGAGTTTTTGAGTAAAGAATCTGATAAAATTCAAGCCTTCTTGCTCTTATCCACTAATTTTATCCCATCAAACTTCCTTCCCGGAAAACTGGTGTGCCAATCATACACACGCCCCTTTGGCATCAGTCCGCCTTCCAACGCCTGCTTATTACTTGCTGCTTGCACTTTGAAAAAATTCAATGCATTCCCCGGCTCTCCAATTAGCTCCATTGCTTCTTCAATGGATATCTGCAGGTGCTCTGACCAAAGCTGTGCTACATAATTCCTTATAAGCGTTGTGTCCATGAAGGCAATATTAATTTCAGAATGAAACCACATGCTGGTGAATGCTATGTTTGCAGAACCTCCCGTCATTAACGCCCAGTCTTGAGCGAACACGGCCATGTTCTTTGAATGAATATAGGTTTCGCTATAAATGAATTTTCCTGCGGTTCGGGGATCAGACCTGATGTTGCCCAAAGTCAGTAGCGCCACATTGTTATGGCCGGCAACCAATTGTGATTCCAACTGATAATTGGATATTTGCTCCAGTACGCTTTCTACTTTTCCCTGTAACAGATCCTCATCCGGTTTTGATGTAAGGATTGCGATAATCTTGGCGCCTCGCTCAGCAGCCTCATGCATTTCGGAAATAATGCCGTGGTCGAAAAAATATTGGTCTTCGATATACACCAAACTACCATCTCCAGCAGCGCTCAAAACGTTTAGATATAGTTCCCTGATCCCCCTGTCTCCGTCCCGCACGGTAGAATAAGTTTCTGGGGCAATGGTCCGGATCACCTGGACTTCAATTCCGTTCGGGACTTGTGGAATCTGGCCGACCGTGAAAGGTGGCACTACATCTGATGTCACGTCAGCATGACGAATGCTCGCACCATTATAACGTTCGACAAAATTTGCAAGAACGTCACCAACGGCGGGGCCCTTTATCCTGTAAAAAATATCGTGGAGCGGGGGAATGCGTTCAAGCTCCTTGAGAGGGTCTTTCCCTTTCGCTACCCGCCTGACATCCAGTGAATCATGCTTCGGGGTATCCCAGTACGCCTGAACCGGGTTGATACCACCAACGAAAGCAACTACTCCTTCGCCGTCATCCATGATGTACGTCTTTTGGTGATGGCATCCCAATTCTGCGGGAAAATCCAGATAAAAAGGTAAAAAATGTCCATGCGGTGATTTATACCAGCCGCTATATCCCTTAGCCTTGTCCCAACGGGCCTGGATGCTTCCGGGTCCCTCGTTGACTCCTGAAATTCCGGCTGAACCAGGATCTGGAATTGTATCCGGCGTGGAGATTGCCGGTTGCCATATGACCAAGCGGACATCAACCCCCTTGTTCTGGCGAGTCCGCAAGATGTCGAACAGCGTTTCCCCGTTTTCCGGAACAAGCAGAAAATCCGGATCCCCGTAGGAAATTGTCAAATAGATGAATTTCTTCGCATTATGAAAAGCGGCAGAAATCTCACCATAAGCCGCCTGTCCATCAATGAGAATCTGAACCTCATTGCCCTCTCGCGGCGGGTAGGACCCATTTTGTGCCCAGAGATTTGAAGGAGCCATTTAATCCTCCGTTTGGTTCTTTTGTTGGTCCGCCGTTACTATCTCCTACATCGCACTCATTTCGCTTCTCGTGGAAACATTCATTTTTCGCATGATGCTCTTTATGTGATCCTTAACGGTATATTCACTGATAAACAATTCCTCGGATATGGCTTTATTCCCGAACCCCAGACAGATAAACCTCAATTTCTATTTTTGACAAATCAAATTCCAGCTTCGCTTTATCAAAATCCGGCTCGTGAGTTTCTGCTGCTCTTTCAACCATTATCATTATATGGGTCGGATTTCCATTTTCCAGATCATGCCCTATATGAAATGCCCGCAGCGCATAGGGGTTTCCAACCCCATTCAGCATAACGCAAGTTTGCTCAATACACTCGCATTCGCCAACTTTTGTCGAATTTTCTTTCAGCTTTCTCAAAAGCCCCAGAACCGGCTCCGGAACATGCCGGAAAGCTGCACCTTCATGAATAGCGGTCTCGCCCAGAATAGACATGATATGCATTGCCTCGGGGTTAGAATAGAGAAGTTTTTCCTCCAGATCGAATATGAGGATTCCCAGAGTAGAGCGCTTTTTTATAATTTCCGAAAGATTTTTCATGAAATTAGAAGGTGATTATATTAGGCACGCTGACCTAACTGAACTATTTTTTCAAAAAATGGTCGTCTTCTTCAGGCTTCTGGTACACCTTCCGTAAACGACCTCTCCTTTTGCCAACCGCAGAACACCTTTGAGTTACGTCTTATTTTACTATAGGAGTACAGCGTTGCTTGTACGATGTAGCATTTTTTTTAGAAATTCCTGCAAAATCCCTCTTTCGAGGGATTGAAACCAAGTTTAATTAGATATATAGTTTCCGCATGGCCACTAAGAAGCAGAAAAGAGCATTCAAAAGGAAAATCTTCAATCGCACGGTCAACTTTGAACTGAGCGCCCTGGAAGCAAGCCGGAGGGAGAATGTTGTCATGAGCGGCGAGGCCATAAATATAAGCTCAGGCGGCATAGGGTTAAGCACTACGTGTGCACTGAGGCAGGGCGAGGTCCTGAGACTTTACCTACCGTCCGTTGCAAGAAGTGCTTCATTACCTGTTTTCTCTGAGGTTGTCTGGGTTAGACAGTCGGGTGGACATGTGGAGGCAGGGTTGAGATTTTTATAATCAGCGCCCGCCCGAGACGACCATAAGATAGAGCAACATACTATTTTTGCATCTGTAATAAAGGCACTAAGCCTTTTATCAATTTGAGGAGGGAAAAACCAAAAAATCGTTTATGCAGTATCTTATCCGGAATTTTGTTCGTGGATTTATTGGCCAGACGCGGTGATGGAGGGAGGAAGTGGTGGAGGAGTAACAACAAACTTGGGAACTTCCGCCTCCTGGTTTCCATCGAAGTGGCACCAGTCAACCCGAGCATAGCCCTCGGAACGTCAACACAACTGAACCAAGGTGCCTTAAGCGGCGACCGAAAAATTACCAGTTGTTGACCTCGCCTAGGCATGCGATGAGAGAGATCCTGTTTTGCCTCAGTCGAAAATGGACTTTCATGTCGTTTGATTTAGTAACATAGTCAGCATATTTCTTAGGGACAATACGAGATTAATTCCTGCTAAACTTTATGTCTGCCCTTGTCCAGAACTTCTCGTACTTTCTGCAAGAGAACGTTTTTCTTGAAAGGTTTAGTGATAAATTCCATCCCTTCTTCAGGCATGCCTTTTTTCTGC
>DATKLL010000039.1:0-2983 GCA_035542475.1 Syntrophales bacterium | reverse complement strand
GAGTGGGTATCTATGTCTGGGTAAATTGTATGGCCTTGTATTCAAAGTTGGATTCGGCCCTGGCACGATTTGAAGAATGGGGAATCTCAGGTATGATGGTTGATTTTATGGATCGTGATGACCAGGAGATGATTAACATCCAGGAAGAGATTCTATCAAAGTCGGCTAAGCATCATCTGTTCGTCCAGTTTCACGGTTCCTCTAAACCTTCTGGCTTAAGCCGCACCTATCCAAATGAATTCACACGCGAAGGGACTCTCAATTATGAAGTGTGTAAATGGGATACAACTGTCAATGCAGACCACGATATAAGCATACCATTTACCCGTTTACTTGCAGGCCCCACTGATTACCATTTAGGAGGATTCCGTGCATTGCCGAAATCCGGATTCAAGGTCCAATATACCCATCCGTATGTGATGAGCACAAGATGTCACATGCTGGCCATGTACGTGGTACTGGAAAGCTACCTGTCAATGGTGTGTGATGTGCCTGAAGCGTATGCAGGACAGGCAGGGTTTGATTTTCTCAGGTCTGTCCCGACAGTCTGGGATGAAACAAAAGTGCTGAATGCGTCAGTAAATGAATATATAACGATAGCACGGAAAAAAGACGGAGTCTGGTACATAGGAACAATAAATAACAGCAAGCCCAGAACACTGCTTTTGCCTCTTGATTTTCTGGGAAAAGGTAAGTTTTCAGCCACGATCTATAAGGACGCAGAAGATGCGGACAAGAACCCTGACCATCTTTTAAAAGAAGAGAGAGTTATAACGGCTCAGGATGAAATTCAGCTTTTATTAGCTGGAGATGGAGGTGTAGTAGTCTTGATTAAGCAATTTAAATAGTTTTAAAGTTACCAGTCTTTTAGCAAAGTATATGAATTGGATCCTGAGGGCAGATTCACTTGTCAAGAAATACGGAAATGTTATAGCCGTTAATGATATCACTTTCGAGATTTTTCGAGGTGAGATTTTCGGTTTCCTGGGTCCGAATGGCGCAGGAAAGACGACGACAATAAGAATGATGAGTGGTTTAATAAAACCTGACAGTGGGAAAGTCATAATAAATAATCCAGATAGTCTGAAATCAATTGGAATCTGTCCTCAGCATATTGTGATTTGGGAAAACCTGACATGTTACGAACAGATAGTATTTACGGGGAAAATGTACAATTTGTCTTCGGAAGAAGTAAGAAATAAGGGGACGGAACTTCTCGGAGCTCTTGGCCTTAGGGGGGTAAAAGACCGGCTGGCTAAAAAGCTCTCAGGAGGTATGCAGAGAAGGCTAAATATTGCTCTTGCCCTTATCCATTCCCCTGAGATTGTATTTCTTGACGAACCTCAGGCAGGGCTCGACCCGCAGAGCAGGATACTGGTTCGTGAATACATAAGATCAATTAAGAACAAAACCACTGTTGTTCTTACAACACACGACATGGAAGAGGCAGAAAAGCTCTCCGACAGGATCTGTATTATTGATAAAGGAAAACTTCTGAGTATTGGAACAGCTGATGAAATCATTAATATCAACGGCTTTGAGGACCTGGTTGAAATTGATATTGAGGGCGATATAGAAACGGAACTTCTACCCTTTATTGATAAGGAATTTGGCCTGGATATTTCAGTAACGACCAGGAGAATAACTTTTAAAAGTGGGAATCCGGTCGCACAGTTGGAAAAAATTATGAAAACAATCAGGGAGCACAATTTGAATATAAATAGTCTTCAAATGCGAAAGAGAAGCCTCGAAGATATTTTTATTAGTCTTACAGGAAGGAGTTTGCGAGAATGAAAACACTTGCCTGCTTTATTAAAACATTCAGGGAAAATCTGCGGGACTGGAAAATTCTGATCCTGACTATTGTTTTTGCACCATTCTTTATTTATTTGATGTATATGTACATGCGAGATTCGGGGTCTGTGGAGTGTAATGTTGTTTTAATAAATAATGACATCGGTGGTTCATTCTCAGGTGAACTGACAGAGGAATGGAAAAAACTTAAAACAGAAAGCGGCAGGCCTGTTTTAAATATCAGGACTAGTACAAATTCATTTACGGCAAGAGACATGATAAAAAACAGGAATGCCGATCTCTTAGTTACCATTCCGGAAGGATTTTCCGCTTCTCTAGAGGCATATATTAGAGGTATAAAAGGTATACAACCGGCAGTAAGGAGCTATGGGGATCAGACAAACACAAGGTACCTGATTGCAGCCTCTTTTGTTGATTATACAATAGTCAGTTATATAAGTCAGAAAACAGGTGTTAACATTCCCGTTAATATTAAATATGAGTACGCCGGTAGGGGAAAGAACCTGAAGGAATTTGATCTTTATGTGCCAGCATTGCTGGTTCTTTCAATAATAATGATTCTTTTTACATCCGGGGCATCGATTATTCGGGAGGTTGAGAAAGATACCATAACAAGATTGTCGTTATCAAAACTCAAATCTGCTGAATTTATGATGGCCCTGAGTTTCAATCAGATAATAATTGGCTTGTTCTGCTTTCTACTGACGTTAATAGCAGCAATATCTGTAGGATTTAGAACGTCTGGTTCAGTTCCGTTGTTATTGCTCATTGGAGCACTGACATGCTTTTCGGTTATAGCTATCAGCATAATTACATGCAGCTTTATTAAGACAATGTTCGGTCTACTTACTCTGGGCTGTTTCCCCTTCTTCATCCTGATGTTTTTTTCAGATTGTTTTATGCCTCTGCCAAAAATAAATCTTTTTAATCTGGCTGGACAACAGATCTACCTTAATGATATTCTTCCGACTGCAACGGCAACCAGAGCTTTGAATAAGATTCTTAATTACAATTCCGGCCTTTCAGATGTTTTGTTTGAGATTTTATGGATTTTGTTGCTGTCAATTGTATATTTCTATATAGGCATCCGGCTTTTTAAAAGGAAATACAGGTATTGAAAACCAGAGGCTCTTGCAATATCATATCTGTAAGGGTGTCGATTAAATTG
>DATKLL010000038.1:0-11406 GCA_035542475.1 Syntrophales bacterium | reverse complement strand
CAATTTATTCATGGGTCGAAGTACCGGGACATCTCTGCGGGTGGAAAAACTTAGTCCACGGTGGAGTTATCTCAACTATTTTGGATGAGGTTATGGGGAGATTGGTCGTCCACAAAATGAGATGCCTTCCGATGACCAAATCCATGACAGTTGACTTCCTAAAGCCTGTTTCTATTGACAGGGAATTGAGAGCTGAAGCGAGATTGATTGAGATCAGAAGTGAGCGTGAAGTCCTGGCGGAGGGGCTCATCTTTAATGAGGAAGGGGAGCTTTGTGCGAAATCCAGAGGGACTTTTGCATCTTTTAAGCCTGATGACGGCAAGAAATTAGGTATCAAAGATGACGACGCGGTCATTTGGTTTAACTCACTTATATAATTGTAATAACAAGTGCCGTTGAAATTGGTTTAGAATAAATTTCAAATGGAGGGTTATGTGGAGCATGAATAGCTTATTACTTAACCATGAACCCTTTGTCCGTGCAGGCTTTTTCTTTGGCATCCTGATTCTGATGGCTGTATGGGAAAGACTAGCACCTCGCCGGCAACTTAAAACTTCCAGGCCCATCCGCTGGTTCAGCAACCTGGGAATTATCTTCATCAGCACTTTAGTCCTTCGCCTCTTACCTTCCTTTTCTGCCATGGCAGTAGCTGTTTTAGCGGAAAGGGCAGGGTGGGGACTCCTGAACAATGCTCCCCTGGCCTACTGGCTGAAAGTGGCAATCGGAGTGGCTGTTCTCGATCTTGCCATTTACCTCCAACATGCAATGTTTCACGGGCTGCCAATCCTGTGGCGTTTGCATATGATGCATCATTCGGACCTCGATTTCGATGTAACAACTGGTGTGCGCTTCCATCCCATTGAGATACTTCTTTCCATGGGTATCAAGATGATGGTTGTCTTTTTTGCGGGGATTTCCGTATTAGGCGTGCTGATCTTTGAAGTGCTGCTGAATGCAACCAGTATGTTCAATCATGGCAATGTGCGTCTGGCTGCTTCCATTGACCGTGTGCTGCGATTTATTGTGGTCACACCCGAGATGCACCGGGTACACCACTCTGTGGTCATTCGTGAAACCAACAGCAACTTTGGGTTCAATCTCCCGTGGTGGGATCGCCTGTTTGGCACCTACAAAGCACAGCCTGCGGCAGGCCACGAAGGCATGAATATCGGGCTCAGCCAATTCCGAGACTCAAAACGTTTAACATTGCCATGGCTGCTGGTTCTGCCCTTTATTGGCCAAACCAGTAAATATCCTATGGGACCATAAAGTATTCTTTGAAGGGAGATTCTGCCCTGATTTCACAAAAAGAAATTTAAAACTTTCCGAAACAGTAGAATACTGAGAAAGGAGGACTCAGTATGGAACGAAAGTATTTCACCGGGGTCACCGGCTGGCTGTTTATAGCCTGCGCGCTGATGCTCTGGGGGGGCTGGGTGCTGCTACCGTTCCACATCGGCACATTCTTTAAGCCTGATGACTTTGCCGCGGTGCATGCACACTTCCATTGGTGGATCTGGCTGTATCGGGTCCACCTGTTCGGCTTTCTGGTAGCTGTAATGGCCTTTACAGCCCTAGCCACGGTTCTTACCGAATCGGAGGGCAGGGTGGTGGTGTGGCCGGGGCTGGCGGTGGCTGTGGTTGGTCTGGTGGTGGAGTGCCTGGCTTCGGCCTTCTATTACCATCACGGCGCCTGGGGCGCTCTCCAAACGGCAGGACAGCCGCTGGAGAAGCTGCGCGCTCACGTGGACGCACTACGCCTCGATACCGAGTACATCACCTGCCTGGTTAGATTCGGGCGGGTCTTTTTCGGGCTGGGTTTGGTAGTGCTGGCGGCAGGTCTCATCAAGTGGCGGGTGCTCCCTATGTTGGTGGGAATGAGTGCAGTGCTTCTCGGTCTGGCAGCTATGGCATTGACCATGGCCTTTCCGGACAATCTGGAATTTTACGCCCCAATCTTCCATCTCAACTCTCTGTGGCTTCTTGTCACGGGCATTGTCATGCTGCAATCCGGTTTTCGTGTGGTGCCGCAGGCAGGAGATAATTGAGGCTAATTTCTAACTAATGTAAATTATACAACATTTCTTCATTACTCAATAATCCAACACTGCATATCAGGGCATTAAAAAAAGAAAAATTTTTGTTGAAAATTACACTTAAAATTAGTAAACTTAAAACAAAGTAATACAGGATTTCATGATCAACCCTTACAACCAAACCTTAACCCTTTAAGGTAAACCGTGGGAAGATGGTGCAATCTGAAGATGCACATATGATGCCGTAGCGAGGTCGTTATCTCTCAAAAGGCATGATCGTTGATTGTCTGGGCGTTGGAATCCATAGCCATCCATTTGTAAAAAGCATCTTCCCAAATAATTGTTCTTCCGCCAGATCGATACAGGAAAGCGCAGGAGGCTTATCTGCAAGGATCAGGTCTCGATGAGTGTTAAACCATACTCGTCGAAAAGGAAAGGAGGTAGTTATGAAGAAATTTGAATATATAGTAATTACTTTTGCTTTGTGCATTATAAGCATTTTCGGTGGTATTGTTATTGAGAGCAGTTTGCACAAGTTCGACGTGGAATTGTTTGACGCTTCAAAATGGGAGCATAAGCTTTATAAGGATCTTCTCCAGGAGAAAATGCAATATCATGGTATTGATGTGAAATCGAAACTTCTTGGAGGCGACGCTGCCATGATCTGGTATGAAGACGGCCAGTGGTGGTATATGGACGCAAAGACCAAAGAAAAGAAGATGTTCATTAAACGTTTAAAAACGAAAAAAATAGGAGTATAACACGCTCACACCCGAGCAGCGGGTTACAAAAATTAATTCCTGTTCACGGGCAAAGCCTGATCACTTCTTTGGTTTCTTCCAGAATGGGCCGGTCTTGCCGATTTCTTTCATGGCTTCAATCATCCCGCGGGCATATTCGCGCATGTGAGAAAAATAGTCTTCATCCATCCGACATCTGAAGAAAGGTCCGGCAAACAACTTGAGTAAATCAGGCATTGACAGGATGCCCTCATCGGTGCGTGTGATAAAGGATTTCCAGTTGCGTACGTGCTCTTCCGACCGGAAGAGATTCATGGTGCTTCAAGCATACCCCGGGTCTTCAAACCATTTCCAGAACGGTACGGCCACATAGGCCGTGTATCCTTTCGCCTCGTCATTCAGAACCACACCGTCTTTGATGACTACCCGGAGAGGCGCGCCGCAATCCAAGCAGGGGAAATCCACCGTCACCATTTTGTTAGGGAATAGCCAGCAGACCGCCAGCGATTCAAATGCTCACTGGCCGAACCATTTCTGCTTACTGTCGATAGTGATGCGGTACTGCGTAGGAAGGTTGTTGAAGGGTGCGAAGGAGACGATATGGTCTGTTTGGGGATACAACCATCCGGGGATTCCCGACGAAAAAAGTTCGTGAAGTATCTTGCGTCCTTCTTCCACGGAAAGGCCGAGTTCGGCGGCAAGTTCCGTGTAAAAAGGCGCCTGGCCGGTTTCTATCATACGTGTCATGATTGCATGAAATGCTTTTTCCAGCATTGGTTTGCTCATAATATTCTTCCTTTCTGATTTGAGATTTCAAATCCCCGGTTCACTGAAAAGTCTGACGACCGCACTTTCTTATTCCACATTTACATGAAATCTAAGAAGAGAAAGTCAATTTTGTTCCCGACATATTCAGGATAAACTGGCCGGGCATCTCTTTCTCCATGTGTATGATGGCTTTTCTCCCCGTACAGTGAGTAGGAATGACAAATGTAGGGTTAATCTTACGCAGCTCTTCAGTCGTCCTGCCGATGATTGGTTCAAACAGCGGGCCGCTCAGGTGAAACCCGCCCATTACCGCATGTACCTTTTTCATGCCGGTGACAGCCGTTGCATGGATGACCGTATTGATGATACCTGCGTGAGCACATCCTGACAGGACGACCAATCCTTTTCCCTTGACGTTCATGACAATGGATGTATCATCCTCAATGGCATCCGCTTTTTCCACGCCGTCTTCCAGAACGCGGGCGATCGGGAAACCCTTCTCGAAATCCGTTTGGCGTTCGACCTCTCCCAGAAAAAGGACATCGCCATTAAGCATGAGGTAAGGCTCATTCGTTTCTACAACTCTAACGCCGGACTTTTCGAGGGTCTGACGTGAAAAGGCGGGGAAGAAGACCTTGCGTTCTTCACTGTACTTCAGATATCGGGGTGATTTGAATACAGACGGGTGGACAACAAACTCAATTCCTTTTTTTCCGATCATTTGGATAAGCTTTACCAGCCCGCCAGTATGATCGGTATGACCGTGTGAAAGGGCAAGGGCCTCAATTTGTGTCATGTCCTGGCCGAGAACTTCAGCATTGAACGCGGCGCCAATGTCTGAAAATCCGAAGTCGAAAAGCATCGCCCTTGTTCTGTTGCCGGTGGTGGTCTTTACAATTGCTGAAAACCCATGTTCGGAAAGGACGGATTTCTTGAACAGCCCGTCTTTCAGGGGCATAGCCCTGGCGATTACCTGGTTGTTGTCCGTAGCCGTCAAATCAATGTAGTTGTCCTGCAGCGTCAGGATTTCAACTTTGTCCACTTCGTTGATCATAAACACGTGCCCTCTAAATCTCCCTTAATAATAATGCAGAGGCAAAGCGCTTTGCCTCTGCATTATTATGACTGCTTTATTTATTCTTCCTTCATGCCCATGATCTTTTTAGCCATCTTCTTCTTGGCATCAAAGTTTGTCAGGACAGAAATCATGAACCTCTGGGTCTGGGGTGCACCGGCGCCGTGCCAGGTCCCTGGGCCATGCAGACCGGCCGACCAGTGCTGGAGAAACTTGGCGACCTTGAGACGCTTGTCCGCCGGGGCTGCACTTGCAAAGGCCTTCTTCAACATGGGACCGACCTCCGGATTCTCTAGATCTTTCAGCTTTGGTGCGGTAACCACCAGGCCGCCGCCTATGTCTCCGGCGTTTTTGATTATTTCCCAGAATCCGTGTGCAATGTTCAGTTTGGCGGCATTTCCGAAGAGATCGTCCGGCAGGAAGACACCCGAACCCTTGGGCTCTTCCCGCCCTCTCATGGCTGCAGCGATGGCGCAGGCATGGGAGGTTTCACTAAGGCGGACCATATCAATAATCTTCTCCTGGATGTGAGGGACCTTTTCCACGCCAATGTACTCAGCGGCAAGCAGTGTCCCTCCAATGATCAGGTCGGCGAATCCCACTTTGCAGGCGCCGCCGCAGTTCATGCGATGTGCCTTGGCGAACCTGGTAACCATCCGCCCGCAGTACTTGGTCTCTCCGCAGAGGAACACACGTTCCCAGGGAATGAATACGTTGTCGAAAACCATCGTAGATGTTTCGCGCTGGCCGTATATAGGATTTCCCAGTTCCGATTCTTCTTCGCAAAACTCCCGCTCTGCGGAATAGGCGTTGTACTGGCAGATATATGTTATTCCTGGAGCGCTGTTCTGTACGGCGAAGGCCAGGGCGAAGGCCTCTTCTCCTTCTCTCAAGGCGCCGCCCGGAAGAACAAGCGTTTCATGCGAACCGATAGCGCCGCTCTGGCTTACCTTGATCCCCCTTACCACAATACCATCCTGTCGTTTTTCAACAAGGTGGACGAAGGTGTCGGGCTCCGGCTGCTCTGAAGGCCTCTTTTTTCTGTCACCCTTGGCATCGGTTATGGCTCCGGATACAGCCAGATCATTAGCCTGGGCGTATTTCAGCCATTTGTTAAAATTTTCATTATACTTCGTGCCCAGGTCCCTGTCCATCTCCCACGTCGTCGCGGCAAGGCTGTTCAAGGCATCACAGCCCACGCAGCGGTAATTGCAGGTCCCCACCGTTTGGCTGGTCAATAGGGCCATCTCCTGTCGCATATCCAAATCATGGATGCTTCGCGCAACGTTGAGATTGCGGTTGATGGGTTCCCCCGTCAGGTGGGATGTGGCGACCATCACTTCTTTATTTTTCGGATCCTCAGCCAGCTCGTACATCGCTGCATTAGCCATCACCATAGAACGCGTAACCTTGTTATCAAGGAGATTTTTAACCCATTTTCCCCCGCAGTATACGTGAGGTTTCAGCTTTTTCATGCTGTCCAAATATTCTTTTGCAGTTTTTAATGCCATAGTATCCTCCAATTTCTTTTAGTATCTAACCAAGAAATAACGTGATCCAAACCTAGTTCTTGGATATGACCTTGATTAAATGTTTTGCCCCTGTCCCTATGCTGGAAAAGGCACCGATGTTCGGCATGGCGATATCCATGATTTCCATCAATTCATTATCGGTGCGCTTCCCGGCTAAAACCAGCGTTAGTCCGTCATCTTTCAATTCGGCTTCGGCAATGATCCCAGCTTCATGAAAACCCGGAAGGATCTTCTTGTCAAGACAGCAATATGCTAAACTTGCGAAGGTGCCGGCCAAGCCTTCGTAATTTCTGAGTACCTTATTTCCGATTTTAACGGCTATAATTTCCAATTCAGTATCGTTTTTTTGCAATGCCGGCCTTAAAACCTCTAATTACATTTGAACATGCTTCACGTGTGACAATATTCTTGTCAGTCCTAATTACATCTTTCCCCTGAGGGACTGGGCCGTGATGTGGATGGCGTCCCAGGCGCCTCCGAATGGCGGAGCGTACGGCAGGTCCAGGTAACCGACCTCATCCACGGAAATGCCCGCCCACAGAGCGACGGAGAGACTGCTGACCCGTTGAACGGCCCCCTTCTCTCCGATGCACTGGCCGCCAATAAGTTTACCTGTCTTTTTATCTCCGACCAGTTTTATTCCCAGCTTTTCACCTTTTGCCATGGGACGGCCAACCGGAAGACCCCAGATCAGGACGCTGACCGGCTGGAAGCCGAATTTTACGGCCTCCTCTTCAGTAAGGCCTGTTGCGGCCACTTCCAGGTTGAAGACCTTAAATGCCTGGGCACCCACTACACCAGGAAATTCTGCCGGATAACCTCCGATGTTCTGACCCGCAACGCGGCCCTGTTTGTTTGCAACATCACCAAGTGGTAAATATACCCATCTTCCGGCGACCTTATGAAATACTTCGCAACAGTCTCCTACAGCATAAACCTCTTCCCGCGAAGTCCTTTGCCGAAAATCAACCTTGATGGCGCCGCTTTCACCAATGGCAAGTCCCATGGATTCGGCAAGTGCCGTGTTCCGCTTAGTGCCTACTCCCATTAATACCAGATCGGCATCCAGGTCTCCGCCGCTGGTGCGTAGCTTTAACCGGTATTCCTTCCCCTTTTCGATGGCCAGAGGTTTTGTCTCCGGCAGGAATTCCACTTGGTTCTTGATGAGCTCTTCCACTATCATCTTTGTGAATTCGGCATCCCATCGGATAGTCGGCCGGGGCAAAATATCCATGACCTTCACTTCAATCCCCAGGTTTCTCAGAGCCTCGCACATCTCCATACCGATATAACCCGCCCCGATCAGGACGGCCTTCCTGCAGGCCTGCTCATTGATGTATGATTTCAACTTCAGACCTTCCGTAAGGTTCCTGATGACATGGACGCCTTCCATGTCCGCGCCCGGGATGTCCAGGCGCAGGGCGTCTGCGCCTGTAGCCATGACCAGGATGTCATACGGAAGAGTCGCACCGTCGGATAAGGAAAGCATGCCTTTTTTAGTGTCAACACTGTTCACTCGGGTCTTGATCTTCACATCGATTCCGGTTTTTTTGAATTCTTCTGGTGTACGGATAACCAGCCTCTTTGATTCTTTGATTACATCGCCGATGTAATACGGCATCGGTCAGGCCGCGTAAGAGACGAATTCACCCTTCTCAATCATCGTCACTTCCAGAGACGGGTTTCTTCTCTTGGCTTCGGCAGCGGCTGAAGGGCCTGCCGCCCCGCCTCCTACAATAACCAGTTTCTGACTCATGCAATGTCCTCCCCGTGTATCATGTCATACGCATCAAGTCTGTTATATCTCTCGATCAGTCCTTGAGGTTTTCCACATTGTCGCCAAAGGGCTTTGTCGCCAGCTCGTCTTTGTCGGAAAGGACAAGGTCAGCCGCAATCCCGGCCGCTTCGGTGATGATCTCGCGACAATACAGCGCGTGTTCCTTACAAAGCCAGGTATTCTGCCACGGAACAGTTAAGTCCCTGCAGAGGGTCTTGCCGTACTTGGCCTTAAAGCGGTTGGGGATCTGATTGAAAATCCTATAAACTCCCGGCTTCCCATAGAACTGTGCTTTTGACTTCATCGCCACATCCTTGGGATCAGTTCCTTCAGGAAGCGAAGCCCTGCCGTGCACGGCGCTCACGGCCATTACTGCGCCCGCCAACGCACCGCATGTGTCTCCAAAAAGCCCTATGCCACCTCCGAACCCCGTAGCCACCTTTTTGACATCGGGAGGCAGTCCCGTTTCCACGAGGCTCAGGACCGCTTCTGTTACACATTCTGCGCAATTATATCCTAAAGAAAAGTTTTTCCTTGCCCTTTGTCTGATTTCCTCGATCTTCTCCTCTTTTGTCATTGATCCATCCTCCTTTTTTAAGAGTTACTCGTAAATTACTTTTTCCCGCTCATGGAATCTTTCTTCCGATATTCTAAATAGAACCTTCCAGAAAAAACTTCTTATGGAAGACTTAATCATGGAACCATCTATCTATGGAAATAGCAATACGGAAATATTACGTAAGATGTACGTATGCAAAATAAGTATTTATCCGTCATGGTTGAAGAGACTTACAATGATAATAGATGTGATCTAAGATTAGCCTTCCTTTTTTTTAACCCCAGTTTTTTTCTGATGTTATCCCTGTGAACTTCGACCGTCCTTGCCGACGCATTCAACAGCTCCGCTATTTCCTTTGTCGTGCGTCCTTCTTTTATGAAATTGATGATCTTGATTTCTGTGGGAGTGAGGTTTGGATATTTTGAGGACAGGGTGCGCAAAAACGGGGATATTATCTCGCTTATATTTCTCTCAAGAATCTTCAATTGATTGGATTGATGGCTATCAATATTAGTCATTTTCAGGTTTTCGATATACGGCAGAATGAGCTCCCTCACATTATGAATTACCTTTTCTTCAAGTTCGGTTCTGTCTTCCTCCCTGCGCTTGAGCAGAACGGTAAGGGCAGTATTCGCGTCTTCCAGGTTCCGGGATTTTTCTTCCAGCTCCCGCTCTCTCTTTTTCAATGCCTCTTCTATTCTTTTGCGATCACTTATATTGCGGGCGATGCCGTGAATTGAAACCTCTCTTCCGTTTTCCCTCATAATGCGGGCGTTAACTTCGACCCAGACTGCTTCCCCGTCTTTTGTGTAGGTGAGAAATTCTTGAGGATTTTGAACATCTGGGTTTTTGCGTCTGGGACGAATGAGCTGCCTTACGACCGGCAGATAAGCGGGGTCCAGCAAATTCTCTATATTAAGTCTCAGCATCTGCTCTGGTGCGTAGCCGTAAGTTTTGGAAGCGGCCGCATTACAGGACAGTATCTTGCCTTTGAAGTCCAGAATGAAAATGATGTCATTGGCATTTTCAAAAAGCTCCCGGTACTTCTGCTCCGATTGTCTCAATGCCTCTTCAGCTTTTCGTCGCCCGGTTATGTCCGTGACAATCTCGACAATGCCGGTCAGAGAGCCTTTTTCATCCCGTACCGGATAACTTCGTAAAACCCAGTTTTTTTTGTATGATGAAAAATCGATTACCTCATGCGGCTCACCGGTTTTGAGTGTCTTTACCGCCGGACAAATACGGCATGCCCTGCTTCTATTGTGAAGCGCCTCATAGCAGTGTCTCTTGTTCAGTTGGCCGGGCGCCAGGTTAAAAAACTCATGCATGGCCTTGTTCGCCCATATGACACTCAAATCTTTGTCGAGGTACAGGACGAGTTCGGTCATGGCGTCAAGAATGACCGACTTTTCCTGCTCTGACTCGCTTAACTTTTCAAACAGCCTGAGGTATTTTTTTTTGATCTGGCGCCTCTGGGAGGCTTTTTTGTCGAGATCATTTATTTTTTTCATATATCACCCTAGGCAAACAGATCCGGGATTGTTCCATGCCTCTTAAAAAATTTGGGTATATATATAACATAAATCCGTTAAATGTGCATTTACTGATAAAATATCCTCCCACAATGCGTTTACTTTTCCATTGACATATACAATTACTTCTTCTATATTCGCCATCCGAAAAGCTGATCAACGATAGGTGAGACAATGAGGCAAAGGCAGGCAAAAAGGAAATCCGATAGCTGGATGGACCTTTATAAGAAAAATATCCCGGAAGAAACGGAGCTGGAACTAGGCACGGAGCTTCCCCACGGCCCCGTACTTTTTTATAATGAACTCGTAGCTGACCACTCTACAAACCCCCGGAATGTCGGTGAAATATACAATGCGGATGGATTTGCACACCTTGGCGACCCCACCTGCGGCGACTGGATGAAGTTATGGATAAAAGTGAATGCAGACAGGATCGTGGATATCAAATTCCTGTCTTCCGGTTGTGCGGGCGCCATTGCGACAAGCAGCATGACAACAGTACTTGCCAAAGGTAAAACTATAAAAGAGGCGAAGAGAATAACCGACGCCGATGTCATCCTCGCCCTTGAAGGAATTCCCGGACGCGACGGTAAATGCATTCTTTCAGGGACCAGTGCATTGCACGAAGCCATCAGGAATTATGAACAAAAGAACGGTGGGTCAAAAGAAAACGCGTGAGGATCGCTTCTCATAGGGTCCTGATTTCACTAACTTCCACTTTGCCCGCAAGTGCTTCTTCTATCTGAAAAACCACCCCCTGACCCCCACCGGCAGGGGACATTATGTCACTTGAACACTTCAATATAATCAACATATGAGACTGCCATTTCTCCTGTGTCATCCGAGTCGTTCATAATAGCGATACCGGCTGTCGCCGGTGGTTCTTTGCCGAAGGCTGCTCTGTAGTCATCCAGGATGTTCACCCTCTCCTCGACCCAGGTTCCCACCTTGCTTCGATCATTTTCAAGGATGATGATCTTTGCCCTATCGGTGTATGGACTGGTGATGATCCGTTCTTTCGCCTGATAGCCTGTCCATACATAGTTTAACGTACTGTCAGGCGGATATTTCCCGTAGAGTGCTTTGGCTGTTCCGTATTGCAGCCGCTCTGTAAAATCAGCGTGGTTCGGATCATACTGAAACATGACGTATATCCGAATCGGGTAATCATCCCCTGATTTTTCGTGAGGGTCTCCTTTTCTATACACATTATCCACCTTCCATCGCCAGTGCATCAGTGGATAATCGTAAACGCTGAAAGTTTTTTTACAGACGATAGCCGAGGCGGAGGCGTGACTTTCCGCCTTCAAAAAGGAATGTCCCCCCTCACTGACAATGGTATAGGTTGAATGTTTTTTGATTTTCGGAAAGGTGAGGGGTTCCCAGT
>DATKLL010000037.1:0-15215 GCA_035542475.1 Syntrophales bacterium | reverse complement strand
TCACCGAGAGATAAAGTGGGAAAACGCGGACCATACGAGGAATCCCTCATCGGGACAAAACTTGCTAAAGTGGACCAGCCCCTGGAAATCCTGAGAACCATTCATTCCTTCGATCCCTGCATGGCCTGTGCGGTTCATATCATCGACCCGAAGACCAAGGAAATCAGGAAATTCAGGGTGGCTTAGAGAAAGGGGAGGATAACCATGGAAATAAAACCTGTAAAAGAATGGTCTGCGGCAATCATGATCAATCATTGGGCCATGGCGATATCTGTAGTAGTCCTTATTGTAACGGGCTTCTACATTGCTACCCCTTTTACGATCTATACAGGGGAGACGGTGAACAAGTTTTTCATGGGGAATATGCGATATGTGCATATCATCTCCGGGATACTTCTCATGTTCATTTTCATATGGAGGTTATATCTCGCCTTCTTCTCAAAGTTCCATGCCGATTGGAAGGATTTCTTTGCATGGACTGATTTCGAATGCACATGGGACCAGATAAAGTTTTACCTCCTTGTTAAAAGGGACCCGCCTGAACACTGCCACCTTTATGGCCCTATGCAATCTATCGCATACAGCGGCCTTTTTCTCATGATCTTCCTGATCGTCATAACCGGTCTGATCCTCATGGGCGCAGGCTACCACGCGGGATTTACCGCCTTCTGCTATAAGATTTTAAAACCGGTAGAAAATGTGCTGGGAGGATTGGCCATTGTTCGCTTTGTGCACCACATTCTCACATGGCTTTTCATCCTTTTCATTATCGTGCACATATATATGGCCTTCTGGTATGATGCAGTTTTGAAGGAAGGGACAGTCTCTTCCATGATCAGCGGACTGCTTTTTGAAAAGGAAAAGAAATAGCCACTTTTAATTAAACAGCAAATGATGTATCAAGGGGGAGAAAATTTTTCTCCCCCCTTCTTTTTTCTTGTAGCTGGTATGTCGGAAAAGAATAACATTACAATCCTCGGACTGGGGAACATCCTTCTTCAAGACGAAGGATTCGGCGTCCATTTTATCCGCTGGTTCGAGAAGAATTATCTGCTTCCTGAAGGCGTTAAGATTGTCGAGGGGGGAGCTCTCGGTTACAAACTTCTCGATACGGTATGTAGTTGCAACAATCTTTTTGTCATAGACGTAATAAAGGCTAGCGATGAACCGGGCTCCATATATCGTTTTACAAAAGAAGAAATTAACGAACAGGAACTGCAACCAACATCAGCCCATGAAGTGTCATTTCAGGATGTGCTTTGCAAAGCGGAACTGATCGAGGAGCTGCCTGACGTCATTTTTCTTTGCGTCGTTCCATACGAATACAAGGATATGGGGCTTGAATTGACGCCCCTAATGAGAAAAAAAATCCCCGAAGTAGAGAAGCTCCTTTTGCAGGAGCTTTCTGCCCACGGCATAAACCCGATGAAGTTAAACAATGCATGAACTATCCATAGTTTGTTCAATTCTGGACATCATCGAAGAATACGCGGAGGAGCATCGCTTTAAAAATGTTAATTCCCTGAAGCTGTCTTTCGGGCGGCTTTCTTGCATTGAGCCCCAGGTGCTCGAATTCACCTTCGAAATACAATCCAGCGGCACAAAAGCGGAAGGGGCTCTAATTGAGTTTGACATTAAACCAATCATCATTCATTGTCTGGTGTGTGAAAAGGATATCGAACTGGAAACATACGCCGCGTTATGCCCTCAATGCAACGGCTCAGACGTAATCTTGGTTGGCGGTACAGAGGTGATACAATTATTGGAGATAGACGTTGATTAAGGTTATTATTTATGTGTCTTGGCTTTCCCGGAAAAATCATATTCATTGACGAAGACAACTTTGCCATAATAGACATCAGCGGCACCAAGCGGGAAGTATGTCTGGACATAGTCGATGAGGATGTCACGATTGGCGATTATGTGATATGTCACGCCGGCTATGCCATCCACAAGATCGATGAGGCTCTAGCCGTAGAAAAACTGGATCTTTTAAAAGAGATCATAGAAAATGAAATATACTGATTTGGAAAAACTGTCCCCCTCTGGAGGGGGTTGGGGGAGGCTTTAAAAATCCCTCTAAATCACCTATCGTGAAAGGAGCTATATCTTGTCCAAAATCACCATAGTAAAAAACATCCTTGATGCCAATGACAGGATTGCGGAAGAAAACAGGAAGCTGTTCGATAATGAGAAGATTTATGTCCTTAATCTGATGAGTTCTCCCGGTGCGGGGAAAACCTCACTTGTGGAGAAGACTATCGAAGCCCTTCAGAGCCGTTATAAAATCGGTGTCATTGAAGGGGACATCCAGGGATCGTCTGACGCGGAGAGGATCGCCAAGCTGGGTACTCCGGTAGTACAGATCAATACGGGAGGCGCATGCCACATAGATGGAAATATGGTTCATGAAGCACTGACAGGTTTGGATACAAATAAGCTTGATCTGCTTGTTGTCGAGAATGTAGGCAATCTTGTCTGTCCGGCTGAGTTCAAAATAGGTGAAAATATCAAGGTGATGGTCCTGAGCACCCCGGAGGGTTCCGACAAGCCGGCGAAGTACCCCCTCATGTTCCAGCAGTCGGAGGCCATGATAATAAACAAAATAGATCTTCTTCCCTACGTGGACTTCGACGTGCAGAAGGCAAAAAAAGATGCCCTTACCCTTAATCGTAAACTTAAGATACTCGAAGTCTCGTGCAAGACATCAGCAGGTCTGAAAGACTGGTACGAATGGCTGTCGGATCGGATTGAAGCGTTTCGATCAAACTAAATCTTCCGGATGTCTCCTTTCTGACCTTCCAATCCCACATCCTTTTGGATGAATCTGTGTTCAGCCCCTGCCGTCTAAAATGTGTCAGTAGGTGCGCTGTGATTCCTAGTACCGACATTATGCTTGGTAGCAGCACCTGCATCAAAACAGGCATAGATTCTCTTAATCAAGGATAAAAGATTTCTAAAAAATATGCAGGCTTGACCTGAAGGACAGTTTATGAGAAAGAGCAAACGGTGTTTGGATCGGGCAAGTAACCCATATCGATGTAGCAATTTCACAGATCACAATGAAAAAAAACTATTCAACAGAGATGTGCAAGACTCTGGAAATTGAGTACCGGCAACTCGGCTTGTGTCGGCCCTTACCCGTAAAAAGCTACTGCGCCGGAGATATCGTGGAATATGACGCGAGTGCGGCTACACCCCGTGCGTCTGATAAAACTTCCCGCGTTCGATTGCATATAGAAAAATTCATTGGCGGTGGATTTGCCGGGCAAGTTTATAAAGTTAAAGTCCTGAGCATCGAGCCGGATGCGATCCCAGGGCTTAGAGTGTCTGAATCTTACGCGATGAAGATCATGATACCCTCATCATCAGGGGCGCTCTTTTTCAGGAATCTATTGTACTGGGTCGGTTTTCAAGGGTCTTTTCAACTTCAGTCGAACCCGGTGGCAGCGCGGGCCGGGGCGTTATGGCAGAAGTTCATCCGCCGTGGTGCGAAGATCAGGTTTGGTGATGAAGCCTGCGTCAAGGATATGTACGCGATCTTTGTCGATACCACATTGGGAAGCTGCGGTGAAATCACCTCCTGGGTTGAAGGCCGCACCTGGCAGCTTGAGGTTGACGACCGCATGGATCTCTTGAGCAGATGGAAGAAAGGAAAGAAGATTCCCCAAGGGTTGCTCGGCTCCCCTGAATACAGGACAAAGAAACAATTCATGGCGGATTTTGTCAAGCTCCTCCACGACATGGGGGCGTATGAATTCGCGCGCCAGTACGAATGGTCTACCTGCAAAAGCCAACCGAACTGCTTAAAGCTGGATGCAACGGATGATGACCCTTACACGGGACTGGTTGCCATGGATTTCAGGGCCGGCCTGGCGCTCCTTCCCATTGGGCCGATGAGCCCCGGCGATTTTATGCTGATATGGAGAGGCATCTGCAGGGGCTCTCTGGTGCAGTTTGACCGGGGTGACCTCAAAAAACTAGAAACTTTTGTGCTTGCCAATAAAAATGAATTTGTAGACATGCCGGGCATGCTTGAGGAGCTGAAGGCCGCAGAAGAAATCTACCGCAATTCGCTTCCCGATATCACCCACAATCATCTCAAACTGCTGTACAGCAGAAAACTCTGGTCTACCATTTTATCGAGTGCGATTGCCGGATGGAAAATAAAGAACACCATAGACGCTTCGGCGCAGGAGAGATTCCTCAAGCATAAATCAACTGCCCTGCCTTTCGGTTTTCTTGGATTAATACCGATTTTAGGCAGTGTTTTGAGAAAGGCCTGGGGTCATGCCCAATGGCGGGAACATTATAAGAGATGCTTCAGCAGCAAGGAATATTTCCTTAAAGCCCTCAAAGGCAAGTGGCTTGAGCGTGTGATGTCATGGCTTCGCGAAGGCAGAATAGCCGAAGAGGAAGCGCCGGTACTCGCTCACTCTCCCGGGCGTTTCCTCCTTCATCTTCCTATGTCGATCCTTCCGGTAGGCCTACATAAATTCCTGACAAACTGGGACTATGCAAAAGCAAAATTAGCTTTTATTCTCGTTCGGCCCATCCAGCTTTATTTCAATACTCAAATGCGGGAGGAGTGGCTGGCCGACATGGTTGAGCAGGGAAAGAAAAAGCGCATAATAAGCGACAGCGATGCGGATGAGATTGTAAAGACGATAAAAGAGCCTTTTATCCAGAAATACCTAAAGAGCCTGGCCGTCCACATCTGCCTGATGCCGACAACGCATGTGGTCGCCGGGGCACTCGCGATCTATTTCATATGGACGCATCCGGAAATGCCGCGCGCCCAGGCATATGCAATAGGATTGGGAATCCTCGCCCTTTTCCAGGTTATACCGGTTTCGCCCGGATCGCTCGCCCGCGGGTTGTATGTGCTTTTCCTGGTCATCAGGGAAAGAAATTTCAAGGATTACAGCGTAGCCTTATTCCTGGCCTTCTTCAAGTACATCGGCTACCTTGCCTTTCCCATACAAATGACCTACCGCTACCCCACACTGGCGCGGTTCATGGCCGGACACTGGGCAACGGAATCGGTACATGCTGTGCCGGTATTCGGTGAGAGCGGCGCCCTGCTTGAACACGGCGTCTTTTGTCTGTTTTACAACTGGCCATTGACTATCCGCAGGCATATGGAGCTGCGAGCGCACAAGAGAACCCAGAGGAATCCGCGCTACTGGCATGCGGCAGTCCTGGCTCTGGCTGCTGTCGGAATACTGATTGGGACTGATATGCTGTATCTTAAATATACGGGAAACGTTCCGCATCTGAAACATGTCTGGTGGCTGATGGCTGCCCTCCCCTTCACCGGAGGTGTTTTAGTAAATGCCGGATGCGGGGGTGCTCCGATGATGAAACGGATCATCACCGCCGCGGTCTTTGGTATCTTTACAGCTTTTATCTATATGATTATTGCAACCGCGATGAGCTTTCACGATTATGCAACTGTGTTCCAACTAGGCATTGCATGCCTATGGCGGGTATTTGTCTTTGGTCTCTTCGCCAGCATCGGCGCCCTGATAATGGAGTTCAGGCTGGAGCGCACCACGGCATAGATATTTCAAAGGCTCAGTCTAATCAAACAGCGCACGGGACTGATCGTCCGGGCAGCAATTCTATTCTATATTTTCTCCCGGTCAATTTATCCGACGGGATGAGTCCTTTTATTTCTGAAAGCGTTGTCACACGGTAATTTATCAATTTGACCTGTTCAAGCAACTGTATGAAGTAAGTGCTCCAGATGCCCCCTTCAGCCTCAGCATGGACAGGCAGCACATGTATCTCTTCGTCTTTGAGATTATAGATTATAGTAGATACACCGTCATGAATTCCAACTTCCTCGAAACACGGGAGATCCGAAGGAATTTCCACAAGACCTACACCCTCATGTATAAACGGCTTTTGAGCCCGCGTGCAGCTCAGATAATCAAACCGGTAATCTTTCAGAATCTCCAAGACTCGATCATCGATCAGCCAGGCCGGTGCGCCAAATGCCGAGGGCGCGTGACCGGTCAATTTTGCGAATGCCTGGATGCCTTTCTCGAACCAATCTTGTATCCACTGTGATGATCTGATTTGTAGCTCATCCTGCCAGCGCCGGTGATCCCAGGCATGAAATTGGATCTCATGACCTTCGGACTGGATCTGCCGGATGATTTCCGGAAATGAAAGAGCGATCATGGGCGACGGAAGGAGCGTCCCGTATAGCGCGGTCTTCATGCCGTAGAGACCGACCGCATTCGTCCCGATCATCTTTTTCAGAAAGAGGGGATTTCGAATGAGCTGGAGAATGGCCCTGCCGGAGGCGTCGGGCCCCATGCTCAGAAAGAAGGTTCCTTTGATATCAAATTTTTTTAGGATTTCAAGAAGACGGGGTACGCCATTCTTCATACCCGTGTAGGTATCAACGTCAATCTTTATCCCCAGGACTTTCTTCGCATCAGACGGCACCTCTGTTTTCCTCCAGGAAAGAATGCAGTGTCATTCTGAGGGCATCCTCCAGGCCTATCTCCGGTTCCCAGTTGAGCAGTGTTCTCGCCTTCTCAATGCTCGGTTTTCTCGAATAGATATCCTGATAGCCCTTGCCATAGTAAGATTCCGAGGATGTCTCGATAATTTCAGAATACTCACGGTCACGCCTGTGTTCCGGGTGTTCCATAAAGAGTTTCTTTAGAATGTGCGCCAGTTCCTTCACGGAACACTCATTGTATGGATTCCCAATATTAATAATCTCGTTCCTGCAAATGTCATTTTTGTTTTCCAGGATTTTCATCAACGCGGATATGCCGTCATCTACATAGGTGAAACACCGTTTCTGATTGCCGCCGTCAACAAGGGAAATAGACCGCTTCATGAGCAGTTCGGCAATAAATTGCGTGACAACCCTGGAGCTGCCTTCCTTTGCTGCATACAGGGAATCCAGCCTGGGTCCAATCCAGTTGAAGGGTCGAAACAAGGTGAATTCAAGGTGCCCCCTTGTGCCGTAGGCATAGATGACGCGGTCCAGAAGCTGCTTGCAGCAGGAATATATCCAGCGCTCTTTTTGAATCGGTCCGACGACCAAAAAACTCTCATCCTCTTTAAATTCGCTATCGGTGCATGTCCCGTAGACCTCCGACGTGGACGGGAATACCACCCGTTTATGATATTTCACACATTGCTTGATGACGCCTAGATTCATCTCAAAATCCAGGTTATAGACGCCGATCGGGTCTTCTACATACAGTTTGGGTGTAGCAATGGCCACAAGAGGCAACACGACATCGCACTTTTTTATATGATACTCGATCCATTCTTTATTGATAGAGATGTCACCCTCAAGGAAATGAAAACGAGGATTGTTCACCGCGCTACCTAAGCGATCATCGGCGAGGTCCATACCATAAACGGTCCAGTCTGTTTGAGTTAGTATTCGATTTGTCAGATGATGACCGATAAATCCATTTACCCCAAGAATTAGAATCTTCATGTCAAGATTAAACCTTTCTTGCTCTTAAAATAATTAAATATCAGATTGTTCTTCATTCTCGCTCCGGCCACTTCTATATCCAGTAGCCTTATATGTCCCTGGCCGGTTCCAACTAAAACGCTGCCGGTCTCAACTTCTATCTGCCCCGGAAGATGATTGCTGTCGCTTTTATTTTCGGGTATAGCCCACCAGATCATGATTTTTTCGTCCCCGGGTAAAAAAGCAAACGCACCCGGGTATGGATCAGCCACTGCCCGAATGAGATTATAAATGCGCACTGCCGGCCATTTCCAGTCAATGCGTCCGTCTTCCGGCCTGCGGCCGCCAAAATAGCTTCCCTTCGTCAGATCCTGCGGTGTCCTTGGAGCCTTGTCTTCCCTGATGAGCGGAAGGATTTCCCCTAACAATATCCCGGCAGCCTTGCAAAGCTTGCCATAAAGAGTTCGCGCTGTGTCATCAAAATCTATATCAACGGCCTTCTGCCCGACAATATCGCCGGCATCCGGCTTTTCTGTCATGTGATGGAGTGTAATTCCCGTCTTTTTTTCGCCATTCACGAGGACCCAGTTTACCGGGACCCTTCCCCTGTAAGCGGGCAGAAGCGATCCATGGAGATTATATGCCCCTGACGGCGGTATGCTTAAGATGTCTTTACCTATCATATGCCGGTAATAGAAGGAAAAAATTATATCGGGAGACAAACGAGAAATTTTTTGAATCCATTCGGGTTTATTTATATCGTCAGGACAAAACACCTCGATCCGATTTTTCCTCGCCCAGTCGGTGACCGAATCAAACCAGACATTTTCTCCGGGATCATCTCTATGAGAAAAAACGGCTGAGATGTCAAATCCCGCTTGTCTTAAGGCCTCAAGCCCGGCAATACCCATATTATGATAAGCAAATACAACGGCCCTCACGACTTATCTCCGGTATTCTCCGATGAATGCACCTTTTCAATAACGTACGCCGGCCTTTTCCTCACCTCCCTGTAAATCCGGCCGATGTATTCCCCCACAATACCAAAGGCGAAAAACTGCAGGCCGATAAAGACAAACAAGATCGCAAAGAGTGTAAAAACACCCTGAGCAGCCCACAGGGCGCCATACACCAGTCTGGCGACAACGAGAAAGATGCCGAAGCACACGCCTCCAATCGCCATCCAGATGCCCCCGTACATGAGGAGCTTCATAGGCAGGTCTGAAAATGACGAAACAAGGTCGAACTGCAGATTGATGAGTTTCCGCAACGGATAGCTGGTTTTCCCTCCGTGTCTTTCTTCATGAGCAACATCGATTTCGGTCACACGCTTTCCCATGTAAGTAGCCAGCGCCGGAATAAACGTCGCGTGTTCCTGACAGGCGATCATGCGCTCGACCACGGGACGCCGATAAGCACGCAGCATGCATCCCCAGTCGGTCATCCTGACTTTTGTTATCCTCCGCGTGATCATATTAATGATCTTTGAAGGAATTATTCTTAATAAGGAATCCTTGCGACCTTTTCTTATCGTACCCACCACGTCATAGCTGCCGGCCTCCATCTCTTTTACAAGCTTTGGTATCTCTTCGGGAGGATTCTGCAGATCCGCATCCAGCGTGACTACAATATCACCTCTGACTATAGAAAAGCCGGCGAGAATTGCTGCATGCTGCCCATAGTTCCTGACAAGTTCGACAACCCTGACCTCGGGGTATTTAGTGAGACTTTTTAATATAGTAAGGGAATTATCCCGGCTGCCGTCATCTATTAAAATTACTTCGTAAGGCCTTCCCATGCCTTGCATGACCGGCCTGATACGTTCTATAAGTTTGTTCAGGTTCTCTTCTTCATTATAAACAGGAATGACCAGAGAAATCATTGATTGTGAAATCATGGAACAACCTCTATTCTTTTAAATAAACCAACCATCCCAACTAAGTTCCGCTGCTGTTAACTTTTTAATATCCCCCTTATCGCCTCACAAACATAGAGGACATCATCATTCTTCATGTCGGGGAAAAGCGGCAGGGAAATGATCCTGTCCGCGGCACGCTCCGTCTGGGGAAGCATACCCCTTCCGGTTGCAAACTGCTTTTGGACATAACTTAAAAGATGACAGGCCGGGAAATGAAGACCGTAACCGATATTATATTGGGACAGTTTTTCCATAAAGTCTCCCCGATCCATGGACAGAATCTTCACGATAAAAAGGTGCCATGAATGAACATGAGGATAATCCGGAATGCCCGGCAATTCCAACCCCTCTATACCCTTCAGGCCTTCCATGTAAAGTCCCGCGAGCTCGCCTCTCCTGCTATTAATTTCAGCCAACCTAGACACTTGGGCAAGACCGAGTGCCGCCTGCATATCCGTCAGATTATACTTGAACCCCGGCCGCTGAATGTCATACTCCGGGTTCCCCCCTTTCCCATATCGCTTCCATGCATCTCTTTCAATACCATGAAATCTCAAAAGTCTTAACTTATTTTCCAATGTTTCATCGCTGTGCGTGATCATACCACCCTCGCCGCTGGTAATATTCTTTATCGGGTGGAAAGAAAAAATAGCAATCTGTCCGAACCCGCCCGCATGAACCCCTTTATAATACGTACCGACGGCGTGGGCTGCATCCTCAATAACTGCTATTCTGTGTCGTTTTGCAATTGCCAGAATACCGTCCGTATCAGCCGGTGCCCCGGCAAAATGAACAGGTATAATAGCTTTCGTTTTGCTGCTGATTTTTCCCTCTATCTCTTCCGCATTTATGTTCAAGGTATCATAGTGACAGTCAACAAAAACCGGTTTCGCTTTTAGCATGGCAATCATATTTATCGTGGAGGCGAATGTCATGGAGGGTGTTATGATCTCATCGCCTTCACCGATTCCCAGGGCAAGAAGCACTAGGTGCATCCCGGCCGTGGCGGAACACAGAGAGGTCGCATAGGACGCCCCGGTTAATTCGCAGAATTTATCTTCAAATGACTTACAGACAGGTCCTGTGGTAATCCACCCTGATTTCAGGCAGTCGACAACGCTCCTGATTTCTCTTTCACCAATAGACGGTCTGGACAGGGGTAAAAAATCTTCTCTGATTTTCATAGCATGTTTTTATCTAATTAAGGTGTATTATGGAATAACTACCATTATTCCACAGAACATTCAAAGAGTTTACTTTTTTTCTCAGCTTTTCCACATTTTCACGTTCCGTGGCGCAGAAGATATCCTTCTTTTCTTGATAAAGTCGGAAAAATTCATCAGAAAGGAGGAAATATCGCGCTTTTTCTTCAGGAGCAAGTTTCTCCACGCCAGGCCGCAATTCGCCGATGTCATCTACAACGGGTGTCCTCATCTTCGTATAAAAGTCTATACCGTAAAGAGACATCCGGTACTGATATAGCTCCTTCCCGGCGGGGACGTAATCCTTTACTACTTTGGCAACCGGATAGGCGGATTTATATGGTGTCAGAAATTTGGACATAGGGAATATCAGCAGACTAAAAAAAAGAAACGAGATTACATAAATTGTAATAAACCAGCCTCCGCCCCATTTCTTCTTGATGAGATCCGGTAGAATCATTAGCGCTATCGAAAGTGTAATTGGAACAGCCACCCATGACCACCATTTGTAAAAAGGTATGCCGTGTTCCTTGAGGAAGGCAGGAACCAGAAGTGCCGCAATGAATAAGAGCGACTGCAAGATTACAGGTATATGATAGAGAAATCCTGATGACCGGCTGTTGTTAAGATTCTGCCTGAGAACGTCGTCATGGACTCTGAAAAGATGACCCATGAAAACCGCCAGCGGCAGGAAAACAGGCGCGATGTAGGAAACAAGCTTTGATGAGGAAATGGAAAAGAAGAGGAAAATAAAACCTAGCCACGTGATTAAAAAAACCTTTTCCTCGAAAGCAAAAAGAGACGCTATTTTTAATCCGCTTTCTTTAACCGCTTGCCACAGAAATGCACACCAGGGCATTGTACCGGCCAATATTATGGGAATAAAAAAATAAACCGGCTCGCTCCTTGAATGCATGGTCGTTGTATATCTTAGGAAATGCTCCTGCACGAAGAAAAACCAGAAGAAGTCTTTGTTTGCCCTTTGCACAAGAATCAGCCAAGGCCCGGCAACGGCCAGGAAGATCACAAATCCTACAGGTGAAAAAAGCCTCAATATATCTCGCCACCTTTTGGAGAATAAAAGCCAAATGACAATAACGGCAAAGGGAAATACTATGCCGATCAGACCCTTCGTGAGAAAAGCCAGGGCACACATCAGATAAAAAAGATAGAGCCATTTTTTTATTTCCCCGCTGCCGGAAAAATATCTGTATCCCATCCATACAGCGGCACAGACAAAGAACGCCAAGGGCATGTCCAGGATATTAATCCTTCCGATGGCGAAATGATAAAGGGATGTCGTCAGAACCGCGGCCGCGTAAAAGCCTGTTTTTTTGTCATGGAAAAAAGTTCCTATGGAATAAACGAGAATAATGCAACCCCAGGCGCAGAGTGCCGTAAACAGCCTGGAAGAGAATTCATTCTCTCCGAATATTTTAAATAGAAGGGCAGTCGCCCAGTAGCACAGAGGCGGCTTTTCCAGATAGACGGTTCCCTTTAAGTGGGGTGTTGTATAATCTCCGGATTGATTCATCTCGCTGGGGATGGCGCTGTAGCGCCCCTCATCCGGCTCCATCAAAGGCATGATCGTCAAAAGAGCTATATAAATTATGAATGGTATGACAAAAAAAATGAGTGTTTTATTTTTTATATGATTCATAAGTTATCGGGCATAATTTTCGCTGAAATAGGATAGGTAATACGGGTTTATTTCTTAACACGTCTTTTCCGGTTCTTCCACAGCTTTCTTGCAGTTCTTTTTAGCTTTTATAGTATAAAATTTGACCTTCTTCCACAGAAGCAAGGCATCTCGACGGTTTCTTTTTCATATGCAACAGTTTGTAGACCCTTTCTGATTGACATACAAACAGATTTCTCTTATACGATTCATGCAATGCTTATTATCGATGCACACATCCATTTCTCAAAAATAGCGAGCTTCCAGGAAGCGGCTGAAAAAGAATCAGGCTGCGATTATTCATTGACCGGTCTTCAGACAGACCTGGCGCGCAATAATATCCAGGCGGCAATCGGAATGGGGCTTCAGGAAACATTCCGTTTCGGCTTTCCAGATCAGGCTGCTGCAAACCCCATGGGGCTCGATATGTCCGACTCATGGCCTGAAGGGCTCTATTTCTGCCCGGGGATCAACCCCCATGATCTTTCCATCGCATCCCTGGAAAAGATCGAAAAGGCGCTTCAGCATCCTAAGGCCGTCGGAATAAAACTATATCCCGGCTATTATCATTTCCCGGTTAATGATCCGATTTATTCCCCCGTTTATGAACAGGCAGCTCAATTCAATCTTCCCGTTGTCATCCACAGCGGTGACACCTTCTCTGACAGGGGCCTGCTCAAGTATTCCCATCCGCTGGCAATCGATGAACTGGCTGTAACGCACAGGCGGAATATCTTTGTCATTGCTCACATGGGAGACCCATGGGTAAAGGAAACGGCAGAGATCTCGCGCAAGAACCCGAATGTGTGGGCCGATATTTCAGGGCTTCTGGTGGGAAGCCGATCCTATTTTCAGGAGATGGGGTGCGAGCCTCTCATTCTCAATGAATTTCGCCATGCCCTTCTTTATGCCGCGAGCTGGGATAAGATTCTCTTCGGCAGCGACTGGCCGCTGGCCCCCGTTGATGCATATCTCGATTTTGTTGAGAGTATTGTCCCCGAAAAACATCTGGAAGACGTCTTGGGGAAAAATGCACTAAATATTTTTCCCCGGATTACCGAATATATAAAACAAAGTGAGTTTAATAAAACGATTTAAAGAGATTTGCATGGCCCGTCACTTATACTTATGGATTCTAGTTTTGCTTTTTCCTGCGGCGCTTGCCATTTTTCCCTCTTCAGCCTCTGGAGACTGGACACCTCTTATTGAGCGTCTTGTGGCTGATAAATTCGACGAGCAGACGGTACAGAAACTCTTTGCCCAACCGGGCGTTCAATTTGATCCGGGTGTCATGTCATGCAAACTAAAGGAACTCATAAGAAACCGTTTAAAAAAACACGATGCCGCTTATGCCCGCAAGTTAAAGGCCGCCTACGCCCGCTTTTTAAGGCCGGAAGTGATTGCCGGGGCGCGATCTTATGCAGAGAAAAACAATGATACTTTGCAAAAACTAGCCAAGGAATACTGTGTTCCCAAAGAGGTTGTCATATCGATACTGCTTGTGGAAACCGAGCTTGGCCGGAATCTGGGAGACCGGAGCGCATTCATTACACTGGCAAGCATGGCTATGAGCTCTAATCTGGAAACTATCCGTCCCTATCTCGCACCTGACCTGATTACCCAAAAAAATGAGGATTTTGCAAAGCAGCGCTGCCGCCAGAAGGCCGAATGGGCTTATGAAGAGCTTAAAGCCCTGATCAGATATGCCGCAGAAAGAGGTATTGACCCACTGATTATTCCCGGTTCATTTTATGGGGCAATAGGATTGTGCCAGTTTATGCCCTCAAAGATCTCTGAGTATGGTATTGACGCAGATAAAGACGGGGTCATCAACCTTTTTTCAGAGCAGGATGCGCTCTATAGTGTCGCCAATTACCTAAGTGCGCACGGTTGGGGGTGCGGCATTAGTATGAAGAAACAGCGCCAGGTAATCCTTGCCTACAATTACAGTGACATCTATGTCAGCACTGTCCTGAATGTGGCCCGGAAGCTGAAACAGAAAAGTCGGGATGAATTGGCCACAAACGGTGAATAAGATGACTCGCGGCATTATGCCGGAATTTTAATGGGCAATACAATGGCTGGATGCCTTTAAGACCTCCGGCACTTCTAACGGCACGTCAACGGGCTTGATGTATTTCGTAACAACAGGAGCTTTATCCTTGACGTTCAGTTTTTCGAACAGGAAATAGAACTGGTTTTCCAGCTCATCGCTGATCGCGCATAGCACCTCCTTCGGGAGATTCCATAGCTCCTTTTTGAACGGACCAAACCCCTTCTTCCGGGTCTTGTAGATGAACTGTTCTTCCGTGTCTTTATCTTTTTTCTCGCTTATGAATTCAGTTTTAATGAGGCCGTATATCTGATCCCTGAGATTAGGCGGGAAGTGCTTGCTGTCATAGATTATATTTTGGAATCCCGTTGCCAGGTGGATTTCGGCAGTGCCGGTTTTCGGAAACCTGTCAAAAGCCTCATTAGGCAGGGTTGAAGCCCCGTGCTGGACTGCGCCGGCAAGACCAAATTCCGTTCTTGCAACCTCGGATAGCTGCTCAAGGGTATTAAAGTCCAGCTTGACCTTGGCGATAGTTCCATCAGGCAGGGGAACACCTCCGTGGGTCGTGCCCGACTGGACACTGATCTTGCTGATGCCTTTCATATCCGCTCCGCCCTTACGGAGCTCTTCCAGGTAGCCGGACATATAGGCCCGCAGCTCTTCGACAGTGCTGTTCTTACCGCCTACTTCTCCGATCTCGCCGCCGACTGATATCTCTATGCCGGCAGGCTCCAGATCCCGGATCATGGTGGTCAGCTCTGCGGCAATGCCATAATTCGTTTTCTGCTGTTCCGCTATCGTCGGTTTTGATAAATCCACAAGCGTCGAGGAATCGATATCGATATTGTAAAATCCTGCCTCGATGGCCTCCCAGATCAGGTCTTTAACTTTCTGAACCTCCTTGGCAG
>DATKLL010000036.1:0-15246 GCA_035542475.1 Syntrophales bacterium | reverse complement strand
AAGGGTGATCTCTTGGAAGTATTCGGACCGTATGGCCGCGGATTTGAAATTTCGCTACAGGTTGCTAAGGTTATCCTCATATGCGGAGGAATCGGGGTCGCTCCCATTGCGTTTCTGTCATCACAATACAAAAAGCTCGCTGATATAAGGAACGTTGAGCTTAATTGCTACTACGGTGCAAAAAACACAGAATATCTCGTTGGGCTCGAGAAACTCAAAAAGCATTGTTCATGCGTTTTCATCAGTACGGACGATGGCTCTATGGGCTATAACGGGTTTGTTACGGAATTATTTGCAAATGATATGTCATCGTATGATTTGGAAGGTACAAAAATTTATGTATGCGGGCATAGACCGATGCTGAAGCGGTTATCGGAACTGCTTTCAGGAAAACATCTTTCCTGTCAGGTCTTGATCGAGGAACGTATGGCATGCGGTATCGGGGCCTGTATGGGTTGTGCAGTGGAAACAAATAACACGGAAAAAATGGGCGCGTACGTACGCGCATGCAAAGATGGCCCGGTTTTTAATATGCAGGACATAGTGTGGAGTTGATCTTTCATTGATTATACAGTCAATGACGTTGCAGCACGGTCTCTCGGTCAATACGACATATAACTAGTGGAATTCTTCTCTATGACAAGAAAACAGCTAACTCCTTCCAAACCAGAGATGGCAGTTGATATTGGCGGCCTGATTATCAAGAATCCGGTGATGACTGCCTCCGGGACGTTTGGCTATGGCGAAGAATATGCTCCTTACATTGATTTAAACCGATTGGGCGCCATCATTGTAAAAGGCATATCTTTGGAACCGAGAGCAGGTAATCCTCCGCCAAGGATTATAGAGACCCCCTGCGGGATGTTAAACGCCATTGGATTGGAAAATCCGGGTGTAAATGCATTTATAAACGGCAAATTACCCTTCCTCAGGCAGTTTGACGTGGTCGTTATTGTCAATATATTTGGTGAAACCATCGATGAATTCAAAAAAATTGCAGAAATATTGAGTGACGCAAAAGGAATTAATGGCCTAGAGATCAATATTTCCTGTCCCAATGTACGAAAGGGAGGAATGGTGTTCGGGTGCGATCCGGACATGGCATTCGAAGTCACAAAAGGGGTAAGGCGTTTAACGGATCTTCCTTTGATAGTTAAACTGACCCCCAATGTTTCAGATATTTGTTTGATTGCAGAAAGCGTGGAAGAAGCGGGAGCAGACGCTTTATCTCTCATTAACACCCTTACGGGTATGTCTGTGGATATTGAACAGAAGATCCCCCATTTGAAAAACATCACAGGCGGGCTTTCCGGACCTGCGATAAAACCTGTTGCCCTGAGGATGGTCTGGCAGGTGGTTAAGAGCGTCAAAATACCCGTGATAGGGATTGGAGGCATCATGACCACCCGTGATGCACTGGAATTCCTGATAGTCGGTGCCAGAGCCGTTCAGATCGGCACTGCCAATTTCATCAATCCTCGTGCCGCTATAGATATCATTGATGGTATTGAAGATTATCTTACGAAGCATAATTGTTCAGACATAAATAAATTGATCGGGACTCTCAGTACGGAAGCGGGTTCTTATCAAGAACAATGTGATTAAAGTTAGCGGCAGGCAAGCATTATGGGAAAAGCTAGAATCATTATCGAAGGTATCTATATTGTCGGCGGGCCTGACGTCTCTCGTTCGGATGATGCTGCGTCGTTTATCATCAATTTCGGGGGGGAACTGGTGATGATTGATGCCGGCGCCGGCGGCAGTTCGCGGATACTGCAAAAGAATATTGAAGATGCAGGACTCGATCCCGGAAAAATTTCAACCCTCATTCTCACGCATAACCATATCGACCATATCGGCTCGGCTCCTTATTTCAGGACGCATTTCGGCTGCAAGATTGTAATGCACGAACTTGATGCAGATGCTGTCGAGGAAGGCGATAGTATGAGAACGGCGGCAAGTTGTTATGGTACGACATTTTCTCCGATGACGGTTGACAGAAAGCTTAAGGGAGGCGAGGAAATTCTTCGGTTCGGCGGAGAAGAACTGCACTGCCTTCATACACCAGGTCATACGCCAGGTTCCATTTCCATTTATCTTGATAGAGCGGGGAAACGAATACTGTTTGGCCAGGACATTCATGGGCCGTTTTTGGACATTTTTATGTCTGATATCAACCATTGGAAAAAGTCTATGGAAAAACTCATTGCCCTTGAGGCGGATATACTATGTGAAGGACATTTCGGTATCTTCCAAACGAAGGAAGATGTCAAACGGTACATCGAAAGGTATCTGAAGAATTACAGATGATTAGTCATACCAATATCCCCTGATTTTTTTCTCATTGACGAACATTTCAGCATTTCTTAAAATATCAAATAATTCAGGCTTAAGGGCAATTTGAAGATACAACCATGACAAATGTCCTTGGCTGGTTATCTGCGTTAAGAATTAAGGGCTATTGATATGAAGCCGGTATCCGTAGAAGTGATAAGCAATCTTCTGATAACTTACAGTCACTGCAGCAGGTGCGAGGTCATTTTCAACGAGTCTGGTCTCGGCAAGGAAGCCAAAAAAGAAGATATTGAAGATTACCCTCATGAGTTAAAAGATGAGCTCTTAAAGCTGTCCAACTTGATCGGAGAGCTTCGCTCACTTTACAAGCATCGCATTCGTATCAGTATGATTGACGCCCAATCACCAATCGGGATATTCAAGTCCCTAAAATACAGGTTCCGTAAATATCCCACATTCATCATTGAAAAAAAAGATGTTTATAGCGGTTGGGATAGGGAAAAGGTTGAGGGGCTTCTTGATAAATACGTGAAAGCAGCCAGCTCTTGAAAAGGCAAGTCGTGATACGTTTGTTGATGTAAAAATCTTTAACCGATGAACAGACGTCAGGTTTAGGCTGATAAAAAAATTCAATTTTTCAATTTCCCGTAGTTGCAGGCCCGCACGCTGCTGTGGTTCTATCGGCCAATTTCTAAAATCGAATCTATTTTAGCCATTAGTTCGGTTGGTGTTACAGGCTTGGCAATAAATCTTCTTCCCCCGATAACCCCTTCCTGTGATTGTACCTCTATTCTGGTAGCTATGGCAGTAATGAAAAGAACGGGGATATCTTTTGTCTTCGGATTATCAAGGAGCAACTCCGCAACCTGTCCACCGTTCATTCCCGGCATGATAATGTCCAGAAGAACCAGATCAGGGAGTTCCTTTGAAGCAATGTTCAAACAGCTCGAACCGCTTGTGGCAGTCAAAACCTCATATTTGCCTGTTTGTTCAAGATTGAGTTTCACAAAGAAGCAAAAATCATCTTCATCATCTACAATTAATATTTTCTTTTTACATCGCATTTCCGATATGCCAGGATCAATCATAGTTATATCTTTCATCTATCTTATATCTAAGCAGTTTTATAAAGTTTGATACTTTCCTACTACTTTAAAGATCAGCTTTTACTCATGATCCAGCCTACTGCCTTCCCGGCTGCGGCCTTAACTGTCGGGTGGTAGGACTTTAAGCTGAGGATACCACTTTGTTTGCTAATCTCCATTAGAAACGGCAATGCCTCCCTGTCACCAATGTGTCCCAAAGCAAGACATATCTTTTCCTGGAGATCAACTTTCTCGTCCTCAGATACCTTGAGTTTAGATGTAAAGAGTCTGATTAGAGGCTTTATGGCGTCATGACGTTTCAAAGAACCCAGTGTGGCTACAATACTTGCCTTGATCCGGTCATCACATATTGTCAGGGCGTCTAAAAGTATGTCACCCCTGCGACTACCGCCTATACTGCTGATACTTTTCAGGGCTTCCCTCTGAACCCGGAAATCGTCATAAGCAAGAAATTGTGCGAGGAATTTTGCATGTTCTTCGCTGCCGATCCTTGATAAGAGACGTACGAGGTTTCTCAGGTAAAACCAGGGAATATCTTGCTTGATCATGTCTATTACGGCCGGTGCGGCCGCTGGTCCGATTTCCGGGATCAAATTCAAAATCAGGACACGCTCAGAAGCGTCTTCACTTTCCTTCAATAAATAGAGAAGGCGGTTCACTGAAAATTCAGCCAGCATGATAAGAATTCGTCCTGCTTCACCACGCTTGTCATTTTTATTGGTCCGGAATTCTTCCATAAGAATGTCAAGTGTGGCCTCGGACGCAATCTCCCTTAGACTCTCAGAAGCTGCTGATCGGATATCCTCATTCTTCTGAATATTGCTTGAAGTGATGAGACGAAAAGTCTCAACAACGGGATAGGCATCAGCAAGACGCAGATCGCGAATCCAGCCCTGGGCAAGATCCCTCAGGTGGGTGCAAATGGAGCTGTAGCTTGTGGTATACGTGTTTTCAAATTTTATCCACTCGATCAGCTTGTCCGAAAGCTTGGTCAATATACCTATTCGCTTTTCCGGAGAGAGATTTTCCAGGATTTTAACTAGGGCCTCTGATACCTCAGCCCGTGTATTGATGTTATCGCTGATGAGCCTATTGCCCAGTCTGTCAATCATCGTTTCTGCCGTCTCATCTTCACCCTCAGAGAAAAGATCTTGTACGATGGCTGGTGATGTTTTCGAGACATTATCAAGCTGGATATTCTTCTCAAGGCTGTTTAAGATATTGCTGCTCGTTTCCTTGAGATGACTAATTTTCATTTTCTTTTCTTCCTCGTCGCGGGCCTGTCTCTCTTGAATCTGGCGCCGCAGGGTAATTCCTTTATCAGTATTCATGATGTGCTGATAAGTTTGATGAATGTATGTTGTTTTCCGGTCGTCGTCGCCCTTATTTTCCAAACTGATTTTATTCAGCATTTGCCGGATCTTAACGGCAGCAATCTCAAATTTTTCAAAGTCCATGCTGCCTATAATATCGTCAAAAAGCCTGTTCTCAAGGAGACTTTCAATATTTTGAGTCAGAGTCGCAGCAATAAGTTCAGCGTCCATATTTCCAATGGCGCCGGCAATCAGTCGGGATATTTTTTCTTTGTCAGCTTGCTCGGAGATGTCATCCAGAAGATGTAACATGTGCAGCATTCCTTCCGATAATTTGACATTGGAGGCGGTGCCGTCTTTTTCGATAATACTTTGCATGCCTGATTGGAAAATCCGGGAGACCCATTCGGGGTCTTTTGCCATTTCCTTCACTTTTTCTTTATCTATGGTGGTATGAGGATCATTAGTCGTAATGTATTTAACAATGTCTTCATCCTTTATTTCAAGGCTGGCCACGATTTGATGGTCTTGATCCTTTGCGACATAAATCTTCTGATTCAACAGGATATGCGGCATTCTACCTTCTGAGAAGATCTGCGGCATTCCTCTTTTCGATTGCTCGTCCGGTTTCTTGGACATAGCCTCAAGAAAAAGAATTAGTTCATTTTTTTCCAACCCCTTCACAAAGGTGAGGCTCTTGATCCCCCAACTGATCATTAACGTAAGAAAAATTGCTATCTGAGGTCTGCCAAGATATTTTTGACTCAACGGCTCCCCAGATATGAGTAGATTTCTTTCCGCCTCGGCAAATATCACTGAATTTTCTTCTTCAAAAAGAGTCAAAAAGGTTTCATGCAGCCTGTCAATGGTCTTTACGGTCATTGCATTTGTCGGGGGATAGAGGCGCAAATTAATAGCGGCAGTGTTCATAGCGATCAAAGCTTCGACGACTTTTTCTTGATTTACCGAACCGGCCATTTTGATGCCTCGCAAATCTTTCACATATTTTCCAGGTGGCTAGTATCATTAAATACCGTAATGACACCTTTGCCGTCTTTAAATTCCACAGAAGTTTTTGATGCTACATTTACAAGCATCTCCTTGGCATGTGACAGGTCCATGCTCTTAATTTTGCATAGAATCGTCATAATGGTCATGCCGTGGGAGACTACAAGGACGTTCTTTGAGTCTCCAACGATTTTTCTGATTGCACTCCATGCGCGCGTCTGCAGGTCATAAAGCGATTCTCCATTCGGCATGGCAACCGATGCAGGGTCACTGAACCACTGCTTGAGAAAGGGTAGGTGTTTTTCCCTCAGCTCCGCAATAGTTACATTTTCAAAATCTCCATGGTTCATTTCCTGGAGCTTACTTTCAACTTCAATAACTGCTTTATGAAACTTGCAGATGGCCTGGGCAGTCTGGTAGGCCCTTTTTAAAGGGCTTGATACTATATCATCAATTGGTTCACTTTTGAGAGATTCTGCGAGTTTTTGGGCCTGTACGTAACCGTATTTACTCAGCTCATTATCTGTTATCCCCTGTACCCTGTTTTCTCTATTTGACAGGGTTTCTCCGTGTCTGACCAGAATTAGCTTCAATATGCTATCTCCGTGCCCTCAAATGATGCGTTCAATCTCTTGCACTTTCCTTTCGAGACGCTTTTGAGATACGGGAAATGCTGTCTTCAATTCCTGGGCAAATACCGATACCTTGTATTCCTCGATCATCCATTTATACTCCTGTATAGCCTTTAATTTTTCTTCTGAGGTTTCTACTGCAATGCTTTTTACCATATCTTGAAGTTTATCGGAAAAGATTTTTATTTCGGCAGATTTCGAAAAAGCCTTTTCCAGATTAGAGATTCCTCTTTCCGCACGAATTGAAACGGCCTTTAGATACCGGATTATGTGAGTTAACCTTTCATCATTGTATTTTATCAGGAAATCATGTGGCATCAGCAGACAGAGTTCATCTCTGAGATGCACAAGATATTGCATCGCCCCCTTGTCAAAGCGGTTGGCTTTTTCAAAATTTTGAATAAATATGTCCGTATCGTAGTATGATTTTAAGACAGGTTTAATTTTGGCAAGCACATCTTGACCCACAGGGAGAATTTGACCGGCGACTTTTTTGGCGTAGTCAATAAATGTTGCATACGTTCGGATATTTTTAGAAAATAGATCATGGGACACTTTTCCAAGAATCGCATCTTCGCATTTTCTTGCTCCACAGAATGAATCGGCCCATATTCTGAGATCGTCCGATAGGGTGATAGCCTTTTTCAAATACTTCAACTCATTCTTGAAGTAAAATGTGTAAAGTGCCGCAACTCCGTCATTATGCGATATATTAGCTTGTTGTTTATGTTTGTATAATCGGATATTAACACATTTGTCACAGGCTTCGAGGCCGGGGTAGGCATAACCCTCAAAACACCCACCGCTTTCTATGGTGATTCTATCCGGGAGCTCTCCAAAGTTCCAGGACGTCAATCCTGTTTTTTCCCAGGTCAACCGCGCCTGGCTGAAGGCATTAGATTCAGCTTCAGCGGTAATGTCTTTCTGAAGCATACTGATATTCCGGCTCGATGCCAGTTCCTGTCCCTTGGGATCTATAACGGCAAAGCGTACTTTCAAATGATCATCGATAGAATCGGGATTCCAAACTGAAGCCGGAATGTCCATATGGAATCTTTCCTGAATAAAATTACTCAAGGTGGTCAATAAAGGGCTTTTGCTGTCATTCATTTCTGTTACCACGATATCGCAAGTATGTGACAGCGGCGGTAGTTTCTTCTTATACTCCTTAGGCAGACTTTTCAGATAGGCAGTGACTTTTTTCCGGATAAGACCGGGAATAATCCAGTCTGCGGATGCTGCCGGGACAGTGGAAACCATATGAAGTGGAACTTTGAGGGTTACACCGTCTTCTGGGTGTCCCGGCTCATAGCGATAATCGCAGGTGAATCGATGTCCATCGATTATAACATTATCGGGATAGAGGCTCAGTTCGTTGTCCTCCGGGAATCTTGCAAGAACGTCCTCCTCTTTCATCCGGAGAAAATCGTCACCGCCTCTCTCTCTGATGAGTTTTTGCAGTGTCCTTACATCATATATGGCGGGGAGTCTCTCCTGATAAAATCTGGCAAGTTCATGTTCACCGGCGAGAAGGGTTCGTCTCCTGATTTTATCTTCCATATTTGAAATTTGTTCTATGACGCCAAGATTATAATTTAAAAAGGGGATGGGTCTCTTCACATCACCTTCAACAAGCGCACTGTGTATGAAGATTTCGGAAGCTTCATCGGGATTGATAGGTCCATAAGAAACCGGCCTTCTCGGTACAATCACCAGTCCGAAAAGAGTTACCTGTTCATAGGCTACGACTTCCCCACGATCCCGGCTCCAGTGAGGCTCTGAATAGGTTGATCGGCACAGATTTCCCCCCAGTTCCTCCAGCCACTCCATCTTGATATTTGCCGCCATCCTGGCAAACAGCCGTGACGTTTCAATCATCTCGGAGGCCACGATCCAGCTTCCACCTTTGTTGAAAAGCCCGGAACCAGGGAAGATCATGACTTCTTTTCCCTTTGCGACCATATAGATATTCTTTTCCTTCTTTGTTGCGATGTTGGAGAGATACCCGGAGAGGATTGATTTGTGAACGCCTTCATAGAGGGTTTTATCATCCGCCTCTTTTTTCTTTCTTATCTTCCACCCCTGCTCAGCCAGAATCTCTTTGAGCTGGTCATAAACACCGATCCACTCCCTCATCCTTCGGAACGATAGATAATGCTCCCGGCAGAATTTTTTCATCCCGGTCTTGCTCTTCACAGTTCGCATCATACCGTGGAATTGATTCCAGATGCGAAGAAGCGTCATGAAATCAGAGGAAGGGTCGGCAAAAGCTGAATGAATGTTATCGGCGTCCTTCTCAAATTCCACCGGCCGTACCCGTGGGTCCTGTATGCTGAGCGCGGCGGCAATGATAAGAATTTCCTCCACGCACCCTTCCTTTTCTGCCTCAATCATCATCCGGGAGATCCGCGGGTCGATGGGCAGGCGCGACATCATCCTTCCTCTTGCCGTTAGCTTATAATGTTCCACATCATTCGCGTTGATGTCCTTCTTTGCCGCCTCAATTGCTCCTAACTCCTTCAGGATTTCAACACCGTCTCTGATATTTCTTGGATGTGGAGGATCGATAAAGGGGAACGATGATATATTGCCCAGGTTGAGGGAGAGCATTCTAAGAATAACCTCTGCCAGATTCGATCTAAGAATTTCCGGTTCGGTAAACAGAGGGCGGTTTTCATAATCTGTCTTATCGAACAGACGGATGCAAATTCCATTTTGAACACGGCCGCATCTGCCTTTCCTTTGGTCGGCACTGCTTTTAGATATAGCCTTTACAGGAAGGCTTGTAGTCCTGGATCGGGGATTATACTGGGATATGCGTGCCAGGCCGGTATCAATCACATATCTGATTCCGGGAATGGTTATGGACGTTTCGGCCACATTTGTTGCTACAACGATCTTCCGTGAAGACGCTGGCCGGAAGACCCGGCGCTGCTCCGTCCAGGGAAGTCTGGCAAACAGCGGAAGAACAGCGGCATCATAATCCAGCTTCACTTCCATGAGTTCACATATCTCACGGATATCCTGTTCCGTCGGCATGAATATCAGGATATCGCCGCCATATCTATCTGCTATGAGCTTTTTTGTGGCGTTAAACGCTGCATCGACGTGGCTGATTTCATCAGAGTCCTCAAGTTCATGGTCGAGAGGATGGTAGCGGATTTCAACCGGATACGTGCGTCCTGAGACTTCAATGACCGGCGCGCGGAAGGCCTTGGAGAACTTTTCCGTGTCTATGGTTGCCGATGTGATGATTATCTTGAGATCCTTTCTTTTCCTTATGAGCATCCTCAAGATACCCAGCACAAAATCAATATTCAGACTTCTTTCATGGGCCTCATCCACAATAATGGTATCATACCGGCGAAGATACGGGTCGATCTGGGCCTCGTTAAGGAGAATACCATCCGTCATGATCTTTATAAAATTATGATGTCCCGTCCTATCTTCGAAACGGATCTGATATCCAACAGAGCGGCCGATCTCTTCGCCAAGCTCCTCTGCGATCCGGTGGGCCACGGTTATGGCAGCAACCCTGCGCGGTTGAGTGCAGCCAATGACACCATAAATACCCCTGCCTGCGTCAAGGCACATCTTCGGTATCTGTGTCGTCTTCCCTGAGCCCGTCTCCCCGGTTATGACCACGACGCGGTTTCTTTTTATGGCTCTAACAATGTCATCTTTCTTTGCTGTAATCGGAAGCGCTTCGGGATAGGTGATCCTGGGAATATTGCTTAGGCGTATAGACTTTCTCTTGTCGGCGGTTCTCAAATTCTTCTTTTTCAAATTTCGGTCATCAATCATATTTTTTATATTATTTCATGAATCCGGATGCTATGTCAATAAACACATATGGTTTCATTAGCATTAAATGATTTGTGATATTGATATTTATTCATGAAATATAACACTCTGTATTTACAACCATTGTAAAAAAAGGTATATAGTATAAATAAAATCATTGATTCACGTATTTGGGTATCATACGCATAGAAATTAAAAAGAGGGGTTCTTTAGATGCTGTTAACAACTTTCTATTTCGAGCTTCATAGGCCCTTCTGGCTCCATCCGGAAAGGGATAAGTTTTTATGGGATGAAAAAAACAGAGACGTTTTTTTGGAAATCTCAGAAAAATGTTATCTTCCCGCCACAGTCATGTTCACGGAGCTTATTTCGCGTCACCCCGAATTTAAGATTACCCTCAGCATATCCGGCTCCTTCATGGAGCAGGCGGAACTCTACCAACCGGATGTAATCAAGGCATTACAGGATTTACTGAATGCGGGCAGGGAAAGCCGCCAGGTCGAATTTCTTGATGAAACATATTATCATTCCCTTACAGGCCTTTTTACCGATACGCAAAAACAGGAATTTAGAGACCAGATAACGCTTCACAGAGAAAAGATGCATAAACTGTTCGGTATACTGCCTTTGTCATTCTGTAATACAGAACTAATATACAACAACAACATCGCAGAAATTATCGCCGATATGGGTTATCTTTCCATACTTTGTGAAAAAAGAGATGACATGTTTATTGAGAAGACGGATAGTACTCTCTCTCCCAAATCAGTCTTCAGGGCTAAGGGCAGTAACCTGATCGTAATCCCGAGAAACAAGAATTTGAGTAATGATATAGCTTTAAGGTTTTCTCAAAAGAATGTTTCACCTGATGAATACGCATCGCAAATCGCGAACACAGAAGATGATGTCGTTTTGTTGGGTTATCAATTTGAGCATATAGGTGATCTTATCCGGGGGGATGAGGGTATATTCGATTTCTGGAAAGGGCTGCCGGAGGCACTTTCAAAATATCCGAACATTATTGTGGCCAATCCATCAGAAATTACTGAACGATTTATGGAATCTGACTGTCCCGTCGTAGACATTCAGGGCAAATACAAATCATCATGGGCCGAAAAAGAAAAGGATACATTCGGCTGGCTTGGGAATCACACTCAATTTGATCTATTCAAAGACATAGAACATATGGAGAAGGATGTAAGGAGGGCGGGCGGTGAACTGCTTACGAAATGGCGGCATTTAACCACATCAGAGCATATATATTTACTCCATGAAAAGATAGGAGAAGATCGTGCTGTTTACAACCCATACGGCAGATCAATTACCCAACCGGCACAAATTCTGACCCGGAAGATTGACGATCTTCAGATGTTTATTAAAAGATTCCATGTGTTGAAACATGGGGGAAAGACGGCGCTTTTAATGATCACGCCGGAAACAGGAAGGTTGCCGCAAGACCTGGGTGCCCTTGCGAAGTATATCACTGGTAAAAGCGGTGGGCAGGGAGAGGTTATTTCTGCATTATGCGAAGGCCTTACCGAAAGGGGTATTGACGTCCATCTGGTGATATTGAATTTGAAAAAACGTTTTCAGCGAGAAATGCAGCTGGATGAGCATCAATGGCGGGAAATCAGGTACAAGATTGATCCTGAAAAAATACACCTAGTCAGCTCTGCCATTTTTGCAGAAAATCTCAGTGCATATTCCGGTGATCCGCTTATGACTGCCGCAGAGTTTCAGAAGGAGATCGTCAATAATCTCATTAAGGAGGTAAGGGCTAAGCATCAAGGGCGAGTCATAATCCACAGTCATGACTGGATGGCGGGGGGTGCGATAACTGCATATGCCAAATCGACGGGAATTCCTATTTTGCATACCGTCCATAACGTATTTACCGAAAATGTACCGGTTGATCTTTTAAAAGGGATCAACCTTATAAACTTAACCGAATACCTGTACTTTTCCGATCATGAAGGGAAAATGGCCATAGATTGTCAGGCTACGGCCATAAAGAATGCAACTATTATCAATTTCGTCGGTAAAAGGTTTTTGGAGGAAATAGTTGATGATTATTTTCTGGATCGACCTATTGTACCATGGAGCGTCCGCCAGGAGGTTAAGGCCAAATATTATCAGAATTCTGCCAGGGCCATAATCAATGCGCCTTCTCATATGATGTATCCCGAAGTATGTGAGTATTGTATCAGAAAATATGGTCCTGATGATCCTGTTCTGGAGGCGAAAAGAGAAAATCTCGTTGAATTTCAAAAACGGACGGGGCTAAATGTCGATCCGGATGCAATACTGTTTTTCTGGCCTTCAAGACTTGATTCGGTGCAGAAAGGGATTGAGTTATTAGAACACATCGCTCAGCATTTTGTGACAATAAACAATGATGCACAGATTGCTGTTGTAGCTGATGGCGTCGGGAAAGACCGCGATCACGTGGAGATTTTAGGAAGAATCGCCTGTGCATCAAAAGGTAAGATAACCTACCAGCCGTTCAGTGAAAGTCTTTCCATGCTTGGTTATGCCGCTGCCAATGATGTCTTCGGGGCCTCCCTGTATGAACCGTGCGGTCAGATTGACCAGGTTGGAAACCTATTCGGGGCGACAGCTACAAACCGCGACACAGGCGGTTATCATGACAAAATCAGAGAGCTTAGACTTAAACGGGATGGTTCGCCTCAGGATGTGGGCAATGGTTTTCTCTTCAAGGATTATGACACGGGCGGTCTGTGGCATGGCTTGAATAAGAGTATCGCCTTTCACAGAAGACCTTTTAAGGTCCGGGAAAGGCAGATAAAGCGAATCATGAAAGAAGCGAAAGAAAAATATGATTTGGGGAATATGATTGCCGAATACATCAGAATCTATGAAAGGCTCAACGGCGGCAGGCCGCTTTCATAGCAGTATAATCTATTCCTTTTGATCAAGCACGCGCCGGATGGCAACGGCGATATGTTGCTTAAGAAGGGGTTTCATAATAAACTGGCGAATACCGAGGTGTTTCGCTTTTTCCGATGATACTGTCTCACTAAATCCCGTGCACAGGATGATTGGTATGTTGGGACGGATGCGCATCAGTTCCGTGGCTAGCTCGACACCTGTCATATTCGGCATGGTCATATCGGTAATAACAAGGTCAAACCGATCGGGTTGGGATCGGAATACTTCCCGGGCTTCCAGACTGTTTACCCTCCCAACAACTTCATAACCCATTTTTGTCAGCATCTCCTTTCCAAGCTGAACAAGGGACTCTTCATCATCCACAAAAAGGATGCACTCTTTTCCCCCAATGACATGTCCCGCACCATCACCTTCCTGTTCTTCTCCTCCTTCCATCAGTAAAGGCAGATATACAAAAGAATCAGTCCCTTTGCCCAGTCGGCTTTCTACAGTAATTGTGCCGCCGTAGCCTTTTATGATTCCGTACACCATGGACAGACCCATGCCTGTTCCTTCACCCGGTTTCTTGGTAGTAAAAAAGGGATCAAATATTCTGTCTATGATCTCGGGTGCAATACCAACTCCCGAATCACTGACTATAAGTTTAAGGTACATGCCCGGAATTAGACCGTAATGACTGACTAAGTCGCTATGCGGTATAATTTTTACAGGGCTGAGGCTGACTTTTAATTCGCCTTTTGTCTCGCGCATCGCATGGGCGGCGTTTGAGCAAAGATTCATAAGTATTTGGTGGATTTGTGTGGGATCGGCAAGGACTGTGTCCAGATCGGAGCATATGTTCTGGTGAATCTGTATTGTCGAAGGCAAAGATGCCCTAAGAAGTTTTAGGACTTCTTTGATAATGGGACTAACCCTCAAAGGACGCGGCTTCTCTTCGCTCTGGCGACTGAAGGCAAGAATCTGTTTCACCAAGTCATTGAAGTTCTGATATTAACTGCTCCTTTTTCTTTCTTTTATCTCTTGACGAATCCATTGGCCTTTTATGACTCTTTCTTAATCATTGAAAACAACATTGGTAAAGTCTATATGGTTTATGTATTAGGATTTCTTGCCTGATAAAAATAGATATCGAGAAAGGGTTGGATAGAAGGGGGGGACCAACCCTTCCTTCGATATCTTTATATAATTTTATTTCATTTAATCGCTCTTATTGAGGACATGGCTTCACTTGGTGGGGCACTCATTTGTCGTGAGATAATAAATCCTTAAAATGTGTTGTATAAGCTGCTCTATGCCGCCTCGTTTGCAAATGTTGTTTCCTGAGCAGATACAACTTTGTCGATGTCGAGCAGTATCTTGACCCCATCTCCGGCTTTTGCCATGCCAAGTATGTAGTCCGTATTCATTGAAGTTCCGAAGGCCGGTGTATCCTCAATATCGGAAGCTTTGACATTTAACACCTCCGATACTGTATCCACGACTATCCCCATCGGGACACTACCGGTTTTTGTTCCAATCTCAACTACAATGATACAGGTCCTGTCCGTGTATTCCATTTCATTAAGACCAAACTTGAGCCGAAGATCCACAACGGGAATGACTTTCCCTCGCAGGTTAATAACTCCCTTGACATACGATGGTACCTTAGGAACCATGGTTATCACCATCATCCCGATGATTTCCTTAACCTTCAGGATACCTATACCGTATTCCTCATCCGATAGAGAAAAGGTCAGATACTTTCCCTCCCGATCAGTTATGACCTCCTCTCCACGGTCCGTTGTTTTAGTTATTTCTGTCATTATTTCGTAGCCTCCACTGCCCTTTTACTTAAAATTTGGAAGAAGGGAATAGAGTCCCTCCTTCTTCCTTAAAAAAACGGCTTATTATTAAAAATCTTTGAATTGCCCTTCCTTCATGGGGATCACTTGGTCGGGATGGACCGCCTTATCTTTTCTAAAGGCTGCAACATCTTTGCCCGTTCCTTTCCTGTCAGCCATCACTGCTAGGGCTTCGCGTATCCCTTTTTTTGTTTTTTTGTCAGTTCGGGCTACATGCCCGTCATCGCCTACACTTCCGCCAATGATATTTACCAGTTCAAAGGATATGCGTTTCATCTGTTCCGCCTGGGCGTTCATTTCCTCGGAGGCAGAAGCAGACTCTTCGGCATTGGCCGCA
>DATKLL010000035.1:0-7973 GCA_035542475.1 Syntrophales bacterium | reverse complement strand
TCCCCGGGAAAATTTCCAGGAGATTCCGGTCATCACGCGGGGGCCCTATTCTTATGAAGAAGAAGCAAGGTGAAGGATTGGACACGGGAACGGGACATATCGATTACGCGGGGAAAAAGATGGGGATGTGGTTTTTCCTCTTCACGGAGATCCTTTTTTTCGGAGGCATGTTCCTCCTCTACTCCATATTTCGCTATAAGTACGCGCAGGATTTTCATGCGGGTGCTGCCGAAGAGAATATAGTCCTGGGGACGATCAACACCGCCGTTCTGCTCACAAGCAGCCTCACGATCGCCCTTTCAATTGCCGCCATGAAAAGGGGGAAGAAGGCTTCTTCCTGCTACCTTCAGCTTGCAACGGTTCTTATGGGTGCAGCTTTTCTGGTCATCAAGTATTTCGAGTGGGGCGCCAAGATCAGCCTGGGCATCTACCCGAACTCCCCAGTACTGCTCACCCTCGGCAAGGGAGAGATACTTTTTTTCGGGCTTTATTATGTAATGACCGGGCTTCATGGGCTTCACGTCCTTGTAGGGGTTATCGTCATCTCCTTCATGCTCTACTTCACGAGGAGAGAAACGATAAACCAGGAGAACTACGCGCGGCTGGAGAACACCGGCCTGTACTGGCACTTTGTCGACATAGTGTGGATTTACCTCTACCCTCTTTTTTACCTGATTACATAAGGAGTAGACATGAAAGAGAAATATGCAGAGGATCACATTATCACGACCGGTACTTACATAGCAGTCTGGCTGGCCCTCCTCATTCTGCTCGCCGCCACCATCTCTGTTGCAAAACTCCGTCTGCTTGCCCAGTTCAGTGTCCTGGGGTCCCTGATAATCGCATCGGTAAAGGCAGGGCTTGTCCTCGCCTTCTTCATGCACCTGAAATATGAGGGAAAATTCCTGAAGGGAATGTTGACGATAACCGTGGCAGCATTGACAATGCTTATCGGGATGACCTTTGTCGATGTGTGGCTGAGGTGAGGTGGGTGATGTTTCTTGGACCTTCAAATACGGCGGGAAAGGTGGAAGGGGCCTTCCTCTTCATTGTTACCTGCTGCGTCATTCTGCTCGCCGTCGTTACAATCTGCATGGTGGTCTTCCTTGTGAAGTACAACAGGGAGAGGCATCCCCGGCCGGAGCATGTGAAAGAAAATACACTCCTGGAGGTTGCGTGGACGGTCATCCCCACCATCCTGGTTATCTTTATGTTTTATTTCGGCTGGGTGGATTTCCAATATATCCGCAATCCGCCGAAAGATGCCATGACCGTCAATGTTACCGCCCGCCAGTGGTCCTGGTTCTTCGAGTATGACAACGGTAAGGGGAGCGACGTACTTAATGTGCCCGTGGGAAAGCCGGTGAGGCTCATCATGACATCCATCGATGTCCTCCACTGCCTCTACATCCCCGCGTACCGCATCAAGGAGGATTGCGTTCCCGGAATGAAGACTCATCTGTGGTTTACGGCGAATGAGGCGGGAAGCTATGACATCTTCTGTACCGAATACTGCGGCATAGGCCATTCCCACATGCGCTCGAAAGTAGTCGTCATGACCCCGGAGGATTTCGAGAAGTGGTACAGCACCGCACCTGGGAAAACGGTTGCCGATCTGGGATCGCAGGTACTGCAGGCAAAAGGGTGTATAGGATGCCACACGCTGGACGGCACTCCGAAGATCGGGCCAACTTTCAAAGGGCTCCTGGGCCGAAAGGAAACGGTGATTGCAGTGGGACAGGAGAAGACCATCACAGTGGATGAGAAGTTCATACGTGAGCATATCCTGGATCCAAAGGCTGTTACAGTCAAGGGCTATCCCTCGGTTATGCCCCAGGTTCCGATGACGGATGAAGAGATCAAAACCATCGTTGGCTATATGGAGACACTCAAATGATAGTTGCAAGGCTGTTGAAAAATGCCCATCTGCGGCGTTGCGCTGCGCCCTTCGTCGTTCAACGTACGTCAGGGTACGCCTCACGACTAATGTCTTGCGCGCCTTGCATCTGGACATTTTTGAACAGCCTTATAAGGTCGTACTTTAATTCATATCCAGGGAACTTCTCATCCGTCCGCTGGATGGGACGATTTCGCTCCTACCTCTGTCTCTGCAAGGTGAAGATATCTTTCTTTGCCTCTCTATCCGCGGCCGCAGGACTACTCCTTTCCGCTCAATCGCCCGGGTCTACTTTGCCCATTCTGACGACAGGGGTTTTTCTCGTGGCCTGTGGCGCCTGCGCCCTCAATCACTGGCAGGAGCGGAATACCGATGCCCTCATGGCAAGGACAGCCGGGAGGCCCATACCGGCAGGAATAATAAAATCCGTACATGCCCTGTACCTTGCCATAATTCTGATATGCTCAGGCTGTGCCGTTCTTCTTTCCGTAGGTGCCGTAGCACCCCTTCTGGGGCTTGCCGCCGTTCTCTGGTACAATGGTCTTTACACCTGGTTGAAGACCCGCACTGCATTTGCGGTAATACCAGGAGCACTGGTCGGAGCCATTCCACCAGCGATGGGCTGGATCGCAGGCGGCGGGAGCCTTTGGGAGCCGCGGTTGGCGGTGATCTCCTTTTTCTTTTTCATGTGGCAGGTCCCGCACTTCTTCATCCATATGCTAGCCTTCGGAAAGGAATATGAAGAAGCCGGACTTCCTTCTCTGACAGCGGTCTTTACCGGGTCTCAACTTTACCGGTTGACTTTCCAGTGGATTATCGCCGCAGCTGTCAGCTTACAGTTCGTCATTCTCTTCGGCCTGATACAGTCGCCAATTGTCCGGATATCTCTTTTTGCGGCTTCGCTGTGGCTTGCCATGCAGGGAATAAACTTCATGAGGGTGCGTGAGTTGGGTTACATAACGGTTTTCAGGAGGATAAATTATTTTATGTTTATTGTCATGCTTCTAATGTTTCTTGATAAACTGCCGGCTTTCCTTTAGTGTGTAATGGTGAAAAGATACGGGTGCAAAGGAGTGTACGGGTGAGAACTGATGCTGCAAAACTGAAAAAGCGGGCTGCCTACGAGGCAGTGAAGTTTGTGAAATCCGGTATGACAGTGGGCCTGGGTCATGGGAGTACAGCTTTTTTTGCCGTTCTTCGTATTGCGGAGCTGATCCGTTCCGGAGCGTTGAAAAAAATACGCGGTGTACCGTGCTCCTGGATGGTGCATGAAGAAGCGAGAAAGCTGGGCATCCCGCTAACGACTCTGAACAGGAATCCTGTAGTTGATCTTACAATAGATGGGGCGGATGAGGTGGATAAACATCTTAATCTCATAAAAGGCGGTGGTGCCGCGCTCCTAAAAGAGAAGATTGTCGCCCAGGCAAGCCTGCGTGAGATCATCATCGTTGATGAATCGAAGATGTCACCCATGCTCGGAACGCACTTCGCCGTCCCCATTGAAGTAGTGCCCTTCGGGTGGCAGGCCCATATCCCTTTCCTGGAAAAACTTGGATCAAAAGTGAAGGTAAGAAGGAAAACCAATGGGACTCTTTTTAAAACCGAGCGGGGTAATATAATTCTTGACGCAAATTTTGGACCGATAATGAATCCTGCGCAACTGGCCGCCGATCTGGAAAGGCGTGCAGGGATTGTGGAACACGGGTTGTTTATAGGTCTCGCTTCGGATGTGATTGTTGCCGGAAAGGACGGCCTGAGACATCTCACACGTAAATGATTATGCCATACAGGGGTTCAACAATGGGGGATAAAACCAAATGGATAGACGTTTCCCTTGGTCTGAAATCAAATATGGTGCACTGGCCGGGTGATCCGCCTGTATCCATCGAGCGAGTGCGCGACATGGAAAAGGGCGATACGGTCAACCTTTCAAAGATTACGATGGGCGTTCATTCCGGGACTCATGTCGATGCCCCGGTGCATTTCATCAGGGGCGCAAAGGGGGTTCATCAGATTCTGCCGGATTCTCTTATCGGCCCCGCGAGGGTCATCAAAATCTCAGCTAAGGACACAATAAAAGAAAAAGAACTTTCCAGACGCGGAATCAAAAAGGGACAGAGGATTCTTTTAAGGACACGGAACTCGATAAATAAAATACTTTATGAAGGTACTTTTACCGAAGACTTCGTTTACTTGGAAAAGGGTGCGGCGGAATTTCTTGTCTCCTGCGGCATCAAGGCCTTGGGTGTGGATTATCTTTCCGTCGGGGGATACAAAAAAAATGGACCAGATGTCCACAGGCTTTTACTCGGGGCAGGGGTTCCCATTATAGAGGGGCTTGATCTCACCAGGGCCTTGCCCGGCAATTACTATATGATATGCCTTCCGATAAAGATTCTGGATTCCGACGGTGCACCGGCGCGGGTCATCCTGAAAACAACTAAGACATTTGGCTAAGACAAGTAAGGGTTTCCCTGATTGAATAAAGCCCATATTTGTGTCGCTATGTCAATAAGAATAACAAGGCGAGTGATTTTGTGAAACTTTTCATTTGCCTCCTATTAATGATCGGTATGATCATTTAGGAGTTTCATACCCAGGCTTTGAATTATAGGAAAGGAGGTGAAAAGGATGAGGACCCTGAAAAGGAAAGAACTGGGCAAACTGGCCAAGCGTGAAGAAGAAAAGTTCTGGTTGTACATGAGGTCTGCGGAATCTGGTAGGTTATGCTACAGTTGAAAGAAGTGAAAAGGCAAATAGTTGCCGGTCCGGCAACAAAGACTTTTGATTATTTTATCCAGTGGCATCTCACTGAGCGCTGTAATCTCCGCTGCCGTCACTGCTACCAGCAGCGGAAGAAACCGCAGGAAATGACCATTGGTGAATTGAAGCAGGAAATCGACGGGGCGACGGAGATGTTGCGGGCCTGGGAAACAGAGTATAACATATCCCTGACCCCGTCGATTCATTTTACCGGCGGCGAACCGCTTCTTTATAAAGGGCTGTGGAATGTAATCACACATGCCATACAAAGCGGCTATAGGGTTGCGATATTAACCAATGGCTGCCTTATCACGAAAGATGATGCCAGGAAGGCATCGGACCTCGGCATAGCGGACATCCAGATCAGCCTGGAAGGCCCTCTTGAGCTACACGATAGCATCAGAGGGAATGGTAGCTTTGCTGCTGCAACCAAGGGAGCCCGGTTTCTGATCGACGCGGGAAATTGCGTAAGCGCCAATATGACCCTCTCCCGGCTCAACATCGGCAGCATTGAAGAAACAGCGGAGATAGCGAAATGCGCAGGTTTCTCCGGCATCGGTTTTTCCCGCCTGGTGCCGTGCGGAAGCGGCGAAAAATTATTGGACAGCATGCTTGAGCCTCACGAGATCAAGAATGCTTATGAAAGAGCGCTTGCGTTAAACAATCCTTCCTTTGAAGTTGCTTCCGGTGATCCCCTGGCTGGAGTCCTTTCCGGTTTCAAACCTTCATCTGAAACCAAGCTTGCCCTTTCCGGCTGCAGCGCCGGTTTTTCAGGCGTGACCATTACCAGTGACGGGTCTGTCATGCCCTGCCGCCGCATCGGGATCAAGATCGGCAACCTGCGAACAAAATCTCTGCGGCAGATCTGGTCCACATCCAAAGTGCTCAAGAGTCTCAGAGAAAGAGAAAGCTACAAAGGGAAATGCGGGGAATGCCCGCTCTGGCCTTCCTGCCGCGGCTGCCGGGCTGTGGCTTATGCTTATTCCAAATCTCAAGGCGCCCCTGATCTCTTCGCCGATGATCCTCAATGCTGGATGATCTGTCCTGAAAACCTTCCTCCGAATAACTGATACTTTTTCCTGCCTTCTCATTGACAAAAGAATATATTTCCCCTTATACTTCAGCTAGAGTCTTAAAAATTCAAGAAATCAATTGTCACAAACTTTTCCTTATGTGAAGGAGTTATTCCCTCATTAAACCAACGGAGAATAAAAGATGAAATCCCCCGCTGACAATGGTCGAAAAGCCGTCCTGATCGATGGCTGCCGTATTCCTTTCCTTCGATCCGGGACAGCATATAAAGACCTGATGTCCTACGACCTGGCTAGACTTGCAATCAAGGCGCTCGTCAAACGTACCCAGATTGAACATGAAAAGATCAATCGGGTCATCATGGGATGCGTGATTGCCAATCTTGCTACGACTAATGTTGCCCGCGAGGCCGCCCTAGGTGCCGGTTTGCCCGTCGGCATTCCTGCTTTCACCGTCACCTTGGCCTGCGTTTCCTCCAATGTGGCCATCACGACCGGGGCAGACCTCATCCGCACAAACCAGGCCGATGTGGTGATTGCCGGGGGGACGGAAAGCATGTCGGATATTCCTATCTGCTACCGGAAACCTTTCCGACAGAAGCTCATGGAGGCACAAAAATACAAAGGGATAAAAGACTACCTGGAATTTCCAAGAGGGCTTGGACTGAAAGACCTCCTGCCGGAAACCCCTGCCATCGCCGAATTTTCCACGGGGCGGTCGATGGGGGAAGACTGCGATCGTCTTGCCGCCCGCCTGCAGGTCAGCCGGGAAGAACAGGATCATTACGCGGTACGCTCCCATTTGGCAGCGGCACGAGCAACGAGCGAAGGTATCCTTAGTGGAGAGATCGAGACCGTCCTGATCCCCCCGGATTTTCAGCCCTTGGATAAAGATAACGGTTTCCGCGGCGATACTTCATTCGAGAAGATGAGCGCCCTGAAACCGGCCTTTGTTAAAAAGTACGGAACAGTGACGGCCGGGAATTCCTCATTTCTCACTGATGGAGCCGCGGCTGTCCTTATTATGGCGGAAGAGGTTGCCCTGTCGCTGGGCTATACACCCAAGGCCGCGATACACGCTTACGCGTACACGGCCCAGGACCCCTATGAAGAACTGCTTCTCGGGCCGGCATACGCGACACCGAAGGTCCTGGAAATAGCAGGTCTCAAACTTTCGGACATGGATGTCTTTGAATTTCATGAGGCCTTTGCTGGGCAGATCCTGGCGAATCTGAAATGTCTTGCCTCGGATCAATTTGCCCGGGAGAAACTCGGATGGTCTGAAAGAGTGGGGGAAATCCCCATGGAGAAATTTAACACCCTCGGCGGTTCCTTATCCCTGGGCCATCCCTTCGGGGCTACAGGAGCGAGACTGGTTACGACGGCAGCAAACCGGCTCATCCGGGAGAACGGTACGTTTGCTCTTATCGCCTCCTGCGCCGCAGGAGCGACAGGAAATGCAATTATCCTGGAACGCTGGAAGTAAAATATCTGCTGATCAAATTCCCCCTTTTGTAAAGGGGGACGCAGGGGGATTTTACATTGCCGAACAAATCCCCCAGCCCCTTTTATTAAGGGGGATTAGAGAAAATTCTATTTTAATTATTAATGAAAAAAGTAACAACGGAGACTGCAATGCCTAACAATGAGATCGAGAAAGAAAACGGTGTGGCGATTTTCTGGCTGGATCAACCGGGCGAGAAAGTCAATAAGATATCCCTTGATACTGTGGATAAATTTAAGGCGATCCTGGACGATCTGGAAAAAGATGAAATGGTAAAAGCGGTCGTCTTCATCAGCCGGAAAAAAGATAACTTCATCGCCGGTGCGGACATCGACAAGTTCAAGGATATGAAAACGCCGGAAGAAGCAGAAATGCTGAGCCGCGAGGGACATGCCCTATTGAACCGGATGGCGCACTTTCACAAACCCATTGTGGCCGCCCTACATGGTGCGACACTGGGCGGCGGTCTCGAGGTGGCCCTGGCCTGCCATTACCGTATCGCCACTGATGATCCCAAAACGGTCCTGGCGCTGCCGGAAGTAAAGCTGGGACTTCTTCCCGGCGGAGGTGGCACACAGCGTCTTCCGCGCCTTGTCGGATTGCGAGCAGCTCTCGACATGATGCTCACGGGGAAAAATATCTACCCCCGCCAGGCGAAGAAAATAGGGCTTGTGGACGATCTCATCCATCCTTACGGCCTTCTTACAGCGGCGAAAAAGGCCGTCCTCGAACTGGCCGAGCAACCTCCGGAGCGTAAAAAAAGACAACCTTTACTTGC
>DATKLL010000034.1:0-55527 GCA_035542475.1 Syntrophales bacterium | reverse complement strand
GAGTTTCGCTTGCTCGGTGAACAACTGGCTCATGTCGATGCCGGTGCCGATGACTCCGTAATCGCGTGCCCAGGTGCACAGCATCTCGCCCGAACCGCTGCCGAGGTCGAGCACTCGGGTCCCCGTTTCCAGACGCAGCGCAGCGCCGAGAGTGGCGAGCTTTTCGGGTGTGAACGGGTTATGGATGCGGTGAGCACTTTCGGTGATGTTGAAGATCCGTGGAATATCCAATGTAGAAAATCTCCTTCCGGGTGTGAATAGATTCGGTCACTGCCTAACGCAGCCATCACCGGGAGTGGCCGCCTTTTGCCACGATCCGGTGGATGGCATCGCTAGGCGTTACTTAAATCGACTTTGAATAATGAAGCCGAAGTGCGGAGTCGGATTGGTCACAATGATCTGCTCCCCCGTTGGCTTCTTAATGACATATCCATCAAACACCTTTTCCTGGCCGCCTTGTAAATTGCCATACACTTTGACTTTGTCATTAAGGGAGACATCCAATTTCTTGTTGTCTGGCAACTTAGCTCGAACAAAGATTGAACCAGAGTCGTCCATAAGAGTAAAACCATTTTCATTAAGTTGTGTAATCGTTCCCTCGATTGTAGTTACTGGCGGCAACCCTAAGTTTTTGACCGGCGTAGTGCCGGCACACCCACTAACTATTACAAGAACAAGTGCCACAAAAGCTAAAAAGATCGTTTTCATTTCAATTTCTCCTTTTGTTGATTTTGTCTAACGAAAAGATCAGCCGGAGCGTTAGCGATCGGCTGTATTGATTTTGTTTTACGGTTTTCTTGCATAGGTGACTTCAAACATAAGGAGACCAGCCATTAAATATAAAAAGGGACGCTGTAAATTTATTAACTCAATGCGGTTGTCTCTATCTCCTCCTACTCCTCCTCATTTCTGCGGCACGACCAATGCAATATACTCGGCGAGAAGTTTTCCCATATCGCTGGGTAACGATCTGTCATTGCTCCCGAAGCTGAAAAAGGCAGCTACTGGATTATTTTCACTAGTAATTTGCTGTTCGCGTAACACCTTTTGTGTAGCTTGATCAATCAATTTCAAGTTCAGCTCAATCCATGATCGCCTCCCAATATTATGTATAAATCCTCGTTGCCAAAAGCCAATGATATTCATGCCTTTAACGTTGACTACCACTAGTAAGCCGCCGCCGCCTTTCTCCTGATCTGTGCGACTTAGCGCAACTATCTCAAATCCACCCTTTGCTTTCAAAGATTCCAACATGCTTGTTTGCATTATTTTGATTTCTTCTGGATAGCTTTCGGCAATTTCAAGTATGGACTTGAAGTCATTGCAGATGAGTCGGGTATAGGCCTTTTCCAGTTTGGTCAAATCGGCTTTTTCACTCTTCTCTTGTGATACAGGTATTTGCTTCTGAATCTCTTGCCCACTCCCTTTATTGCCATCAACAACTTCGAATTTGCAGCGGGCATATACCAGATAGCCATTACGACTGTAATTGAAGTAACCTCTTGCCTCGTAAGTTCCGGGCGATGGACTCTCAAAGGTCATGGTGCCTTCAGTGAGTCCTTCGAGTATGTGATTATAATCACCGGCTTGATTATCCGGGGAGCTTGTTTTTGATAGAGATATCCAGTCCCCCCTGTGGCCTGAAGACCCGCTGAATCTTACTTGTACCTTCTCGCCTTGGACATAAATGCTCTTATCTGTCATAATCTGAGGGGATTTGTTTTCGGTCCTCTCAATCATTGCGGGTGGAGTGGCACATCCGAGTATAAAGCCAACCAGTATCGCAGTAATAACCAATTTTTTCATGCGGTCTCCTTTCTCACTCGATCTTTCTTGATCCCTTTGGTACGAAATGGGTAAGTAGCGGGAATGAAGCGCCAGCGGAATTCCCGTCGGCTTTACCCAAGTGTTCGGCCCGTGTTTTTGTCCACTTTGCGGCTTCAGTTATCAGATCCTCTGCTTTGTTGAAGAGAGTCGACGGTAGGTGGGTTCCAACTACTTACCCCTTCGAGTTTGCCTGTCTTAGGGATCATGCACAGTGTTTTCGTTTTGGTCCTTTTTGATGTCTGCGAGCACTGCCAACATCGTGTCGAGCTTTTCATTCAACTGCCCAACAGTTACACTATTCTTGTATGTCATCAATATAATTTTGATCGACACCAGGAACACACCGGCTTCCAGAAAGAGATCATGGCTCAACCCTTTGGTGAAGAGTGCAGAAACAAATAACACGAAGGTAAGCAGTGCAACAACAAGTGACCCCCGATCCATATGCCTATTCATTTTCCTACTCCTGCGGATTCGCCGAACGGACAGATCAGCGGCGGCTGAAAGCTGTCTGCTGGATTTGCTGGTTATGCCTTTAATCGACAAGTGTATTCAAGAACACAGATACCCATACTATCAGCATATTTCTGAATAGCATCATGATCTGCCCTTTGACCTCTGGCATTAAGTAGAACAAAAAAGCAATTACAAGATTTGTTTGAATCATGTAACTGTTTAAGTATGTCAATATCCTTCTTCGCATCATGAAAATTGCTTTGGATTTTCACCTCTATTGCAGTGTGAAAAAAATCAAATGGAATTGATGAGAATCTCGCCTCGATGTGACCTTTCTTATATTTATCTTGAAGCTTCATTGCAGTTGATATCCAACTTCTTCCATTTATATTTGATAGAATGCCAACATCTATTTTGGGTAGTCGTTTGAGCCGTTCTACTTCTGCATTTTCACCTGTTGCAGGCTTTATTTCGCAGTGAACGCTCAAACCTTTCTCGTTGCAAAAACCCTTGAGCCTGCAATAAATCTCTGCAACGATGTCTCTTTCAGTTATTGGAGATTTTTGATCGATTGTATTCATTTGACACCCTGAGATGTAATCAGATCTCAGATCAGACAGAATGGATTTGAGTATGTCGAAGTCGTTATTCATAGTCGTTACTCATGGCATAACGACCAAGCTAAGCGGCGGCGAAGCCGTCCGACTTGGGCGACTTGTTAGGCATAATCTTCATGTAGCTTCCTTTAATAAATTCTGAAGCTCTTCTACATATACTTGATATGTCCTCCATTTTAATGCTGTTAGAAGCACTTCATTCGAGTAAACAGGGATAGTTGGGTTTGAAAAAGAAAAAGCCAAGTCAGAGAATGGATTATCCGAAAATGCGTAATTGAGTGCACCAAAGACAGCCCGTGTGATATCGTGAGATTCTTCCTCATCCCAATGAGCATATTGATTTCTGCCAGCATATATAATAAGTCCTGCCGGTACTCCGTGAAGTTCACGACCTATGCAAAACGGGATCGCTGAATTCTATGTCGGTCGTACAAATTTTGTGCATGTTGTCGGCACAACGGTATTTTTAGAATAGAGTCTGATCGCCATGTATGCCATTTGAAGGATTGCGCCTGCAAACATAGACTCTGAGAGTTTCAAGTTAAAATATTTGCCAGCTAAAGATAGATATTTATCCAATTTTTCCTTTCTCTCAAGTGTAAGCGGTTCATTGACTTGACTAATATCCCAGTGTTCAAGTGCTTCTTGATAGTAAGACCAGCATGAGTCAAGGCCAGAATAAAAGTGCCTGACAGCATGTTCAGTCTTTCGGATATATTTTTCTAGTGTGTCTGGAACAGAGATCTTCATATCATTATGCCTAACGACGCGGCTTAGCAGCCGCGGCGATCTATCTGCGGTATGCTAAAGCCGCAGGTTAGAAGAGTAAACTTATTACATATCTGGATTTATACCTATTGGTATGGTAAACTTTATAGTATAAGTACTTCTTTCTGACTCACCCTTCCTGGAATGTGCATCGACATCACCCTCAGCTTTAATTATATTAAGAACCTTTCCTCCTACATTTATTTCGGCTTTACTTCCTTGCTCTTTTTCTTCTTTAACTTCTAGGCCTACATCAAAATTAATAAGCATAACAGGTGGGCATGGTAGTTTATTAACATTTTCATCTTTTTGAGGCTCTGGTCTACCTTTAACTATTTGGGACAGGAACCGTTATTGTGCCCTGGGAAAGCTTCTTTTGCATTACGATATGACTACCGCGTCGACGCACTTCAATAAAGCCATGCCTTGACAGAATTGAACATACCTCTTTGCCGAAAAGAATTCGAAACCTACCCAAATGCCACCTCGACTTGGGTTACGAAAATCTCGCCGTGGAGACGCTGCTTAATTTCTTCCGGTGATGCAGCTTCAAAGAAAAGCTCCAATGCTTCTCGAAGATTATCCCGTGCCTCTTCGACGCTCCCTCCCTGGCTAGCGATATCTAACTCCGGGCATAATGACACGTACCCGTCGCCTTCACGTTCAATAATTGCTGTTAGTTTCATTCATGACCTCCCTGCCTTACTGAGTCAGTTCATCAAATAATATTAACAGAGATTTTTCTACTTTTCAGTCTATGTCTACGTTGGTCGTATTCCAATCGACCGTCTCTTATCGTAAATTGATACCCTAAGATTCAAGGAAATTCAATTATTATTCGTGGATAGATTCAGACTGTGCGTCCACAATCATCTCCAAGCTTACTGAATCTCTCCTTGCAAGACGAAGGGATACAGGATAGCATCCAAAGAAAAAATTCTTATTATGGTAGGAAAAATTCAAAACACGGCCGCCATCGATTTCAATCCCCAGTTCCAGCGCGCCCTGGATTTCATGGAGAAGACGCGCAAGAATGTCTTTATTACAGGCCGGGCGGGGACGGGGAAATCCACGTTGCTTAATTATTTCTGCGGGCATACGTATAAAAAGGCCGTTGTCCTCGCCCCGACCGGTGTGGCCGCTGTCAACGTCGGCGGTCAGACGATTCATTCCTTCTTCGGCTTCAAGCCCGATGTGACGCCCTCGTCCATCCGCAAGAAGATCCTGGATGAGAAGAAGAATCTGTACAAGAAGCTGGAAACTATCGTCATCGATGAAATCTCCATGGTGCGGGCGGACCTTTTGGACTGCGTGGATAAATTCCTCCACCTCAACGGGCCTGATGCCAAGCTTCCCTTCGGCGGTGTTCAGATGATCTTCATCGGTGATCTTTACCAGCTTCCCCCAGTTGTAACAGGCCAGGAAAGAGAAATATTCAAGAGTCATTACGCTACGCCCTATTTTTTCGGCGCCAAAGTTTTCAACGAACTGGATATGGAATTCGTGGAGCTGGAGAAAATCTACCGCCAGAAGGACGATGAATTCATCCGCCTCCTGAACGCGATCCGCAACCGCACCGTGACCGATGATGATCTGGCGGTGTTGAATCAGCGTGTTCAGGATGGATTCGCGGCGCCGCCCGATGACTTCTTCATTTATCTCACCAGCACCAACGAGCAGGCAAACCGCATCAATGAAGAGCGGCTTGCCGGATTGCGGGGCAGGGTTTTCTCGTTTCACGGATTCATCGAAGGGGATTTCGGCAAGGAATATCTGCCCACGGCTTCAGAGCTCAAACTCAAAAAGGGCGCGCAAATCATGCTCCTCAACAACGACCCGTATGGACAATGGGTGAACGGAACCGTCGGAAGGATGCTGAGCGTCAAAAAAGATGAAGAGGGCGGGAAGGTAATCATCGCCAGGCTGGATAACGGCATGAAGGTAGAGATCGCTCCCTGTATATGGGAGATATTCCGTTTCTTTCTCAAGAACGGCGAACTCACCTCCGAAACGGTCGGTTCATTCATCCAGTATCCCGTCAGGCTTGCCTTCGCGGTTACGATCCACAAAAGTCAGGGGAAGACCTTTGAAAAAGCCGTCATTGACGTGGGTCGCGGCACCTTCGCCCACGGCCAGATGTACGTGGCCCTGTCCCGCTGCACTACGCTCGACGGCATTGTGTTGGTAAAGCCGATACGGAAAACCCATATCCTCATGGACTGGGAGGTGGTGAAGTTTCTGACCCGTTTTCAGTATGACCGGGCGGCCCGACAGCTACCCAGGGAAGAGAAGCTCCGGCTCATCAAAAAGGCAATTACCGGAAAACAAGAACTTGAAATTGTATATCTCAAAGCAAAGGATGAGAAGTCGCACCGCATCATCAGGCCGCTCCTGGTCGGCGAAATGGAATACAACGGCTATCCGTTTCTCGGCCTGGAGGCGCTCTGCATGACGCGCCGGGCAAAGCGGGTCTTCAATGTGGATAGGATTCTGGAGATCGTTGAGTCTTCATAAGAGAGGAAAAAAAATTTAAGTGCGGATGGACCAGGCATCAAACAGGGAAAGATACCGGAGAATGAAGACCTGGCCGTCGGTTGTCTTTACCTTGAAATAGTCTATTTCCTGGCGGGTCGGGTCGATCCCTCCCTCATACCAGCGGTCGATAATTTCTGCCACTTCCCAGCGGCGTCCCTGATAGATAAATGACTTTGGACGTTCGTTGACCTTGTAGCCGCTGTAGCATTCAACCTTTATTTTTTCATCGGGCATAAGATTAAACTCCCAATACTTCCCTGCCGATAATTGATTTAAATGGTCTTTTGTTTTATAATATATCACAAATGAGAGGCGCAAGCATGCTGCAAGATATGTCAAAGCTGAATATCGTCAGAGTCGGCAGCTACATAACCTATAGCAGTCTTAAAGAGATCGGGAATAAGGTTGTCGGCTCCTTCCGAGGCCTTATCGAAGACTTCAAATTGGCGCACTATGACGCCCCCGCGATGGACAGTATTGACGCTTATTTTTTGACCATGATTCTTCAGGAAGCCTTTGGCGGGCATACACTGGGAATCACCGATGCGGATTTGAAGACCAGTGACGCGGATGAATTCTATAACTCCATCATCGGGGGCAAGAATCCGCAGAGCGATGTGGCTGTGGTTTCGACAAAAAAGCTGAGCCCGGACAAAATAGAATCACAAAAGGATTATGATTTATATATCAGCCGAACCACCAAGGTCTCCCTGCACGAAGTCGGACACAACCTGGGCTTGACCGACCATGCTTCCTATCGGGTCGCGCCGGACGGGGCATTATGCCCCATGAGTAAGGGTGAATTCAACAAATTCGGCTATCTGGGATATATAAGGGCTATCATCGACGGCCGCGGCCTTAACTTTTGCGATGAATGCACCAATTTTTTGAGACGTGCATACGGCTTTCATCATCGTACGGCGAATGTATTGAAAGACGGGCTGAATCCATCCCCCGGACATCAAAAAAGCAATGATGATTCCGCCTTGCCTGACCCTTTTATCGAAGACCTCATCCTCCATTAATCGGTTACCCCTTCGCAGTTCGACAAGCTCATCCTTCGACAGGGATGGCTGTGTCCCAATACGAAAATATGCCAACAATATCGTCACACCGGTGAAGGCCGGTATCCATAACTTCTGAAAATAGTGGATTCCTGGATTCCGTGTCGCGCTTTGCTTGCACGGAATGACAGAATGGAAATGCGACACAATCTCAAGCTCCATTAGGATGACATTATTACGATACGGCCCTTTCGTTTGCGGGGGTGTCAAGTTTTTTTCAGAAACTCGAGGACCTTTCTATTAACCAACTCGGCCTGAACAATTGACAGGTCATGACCGGCATTGGGAATAATCTCTGATTTTATATGAGGCGCCACTTTTTTCAGGCGTTGAATGGCTTTCTGAGCAGAATAAATTTTTTCGTTTTCGCCGACTAAATAAAGTGTCGGTACTTTGATGCTCTGTAATTCGTTGTCCGTTAAAACTGTCGGATACACCATACGCTTCGGCTTAAAGCACCTCATGGCCACATACGCTTCATCCGCCATTTCTTCCGCTGTTATACGGCCGGCTTCATCTTTGTGCGCTAAATCCTCCGCCAGCCAACGCATAAAACTTCTGGCAAAGCAACGATGAGGCAATGATCCGGCAATTGCGCGTACAATCCACTCTAACCGTATGGATAACACTGTAAAGGCCGGCGCCAGTAAGACAATTTTATTGAGTCGGTCTGGAAAGCGGAGGGCATACAGGCTTGTCAGCCAGCCCCCGTAAGACAGGCCCATAAGATTGATATGATCTCTCAGCTCAAGCGCGCTGAATAATTCATCGAGCCAATTTATAAAATCATCCGGCTTTTTGATGGGCCGCGTATATACACTGCGTCCGTAGTCATAGATATTGTCCACTGCATAGGTTTTAAAAAATTCGGATAACGCCTTTACGTTCGGTATCCACTGCAATGAATTACCGCTGCCTCCATGCAGCAGTACCAGTGGCGGAGCATCAACCGGTCCGCTGATGCGTATAAATGTCTGACCGTAGGAAGTATCAACCGTCCTGGTCTCGGAGGGCACGGGCCACTTCTTCGCCCTCATATCATATAAATGCAGATACTGCTCTTTTGAGTTTGCTGACCGGAAAGGGTGATATGGCGGTACTTCCATAGTTCAAATTGCGATCAGACGTGACAAAACGTCGAAAGTTTTGTGCGGCCGGGGGGGAAACTACACTATTTCGGTTGAGGTAGCGCTTGCCGCAGGCAGATAAGAACAATGGGTGTAATCTATGACCATGCGATCAGCGCTGAAGCGCCAACCGAGACTTTTCATAGCATGTTTCATCCTCTCCACCCAGTTATGCGGGATTCCACTTGCGTCTCTCTCGTAGTAGAGCGGGATTACTTCTTTTTCCAGTGTTTCATAAAGATAGTCAGCGTCCCTCTTGTATTGTACGCTCTCGTCATTGTGCATTCCGCCATGACCGACGGCAAAACCATTCCTGCCGTCATATGCTTCATTCCACCAGCCATCGAGAACAGAAAGGTTCAATCCGCCGTTGAGAACTACCTTCTGGCCGCTGGTGCCGCATGCCTCTAACGGTCGCCGGGGGGTATTCAGCCACACATCCACTCCCTGCACAAGGTGACGGGCCAGGTTGTAATCATAGTTTTCCACGAAGACAACTCTCTTCCTATTGGCGGGATTGTAGCTGTATTGGGCAATTCTCTGCAGCAGTCGCTTTCCGTCGTCATCCCGTGGATGCGCCTTTCCAGCAAAAATTATCTGGATTGGTCGATCCTTGTCTGCAACCAATTTCGCAAGGCGCTCGGCCTGAGATAATATCAGGTCTCCCCGTTTATAGGTCGCGAACCTGCGGGCGCAGCCGATTGTGAGAACATCCGGATCCAGAACCTGATCAATTTCTTTGATTGTTCCACGATGCCCCAGACGTTGTGCCTGTGATTGCAGGCGCCGGCGGACAAAGCGAATGAGTCGCATCTTAAGACTCTGATGCGTTTCCCACATTTCTCCGTCGTCGATGTCGTCCACTTTTTCCCAGATGTCCGGATGCACGAGCCGTGTGGGCCAATCCTGCCCGAGGCGCGTCTCAAACAACTGGTACATCTGCGGTGCGAGCCATGACAAAACGTGCACCCCGTTGGTAATATGGCCAATCGGAACTTCTGACTCGGGACGCGTCGGCCAGAGAGAATGCCACATCAGACGGCTCACCGTGCCATGAATTGACGAAACGCCGTTTGCCCGGCATGACGATTTCAAAGCCAGGACTGTCATGCAGAAGGGCTCAGATTTGTCATACGGATTAACACGTCCAAGGGACATAAAATCGTCGTGAGACAGCCCCAAATTTTCTCTGAATATACCGAGGTGTTCTTCGACTAGATCAGGCGGGAACCGGTCATGGCCGGCGGCTACAGGGGTATGCGTGGTAAAAACCGTACGCAGGGAAACCCGCCGGTGAGCACGGTGGAACGGAATCTGGTCATACTCCATGATGCGGCGGATCTCTTCGAGGATGGCAAAAGCGCTATGCCCCTCGTTTATATGGATCACTCCGGGGAAGATATTCAGCGCTTGCAAGATTCGCGCGCCGCCGATCCCAAGCAGCAGCTCCTGTCGAATGCGCAGCCTGAAGTCGCCGCCGTATAGCCGGGAAGTCAATTGACAATCTTCAGCGGAGTTGCAATCGACATTGGAATCGAGCAGCAACAGGCGAATCCGTCCCACCTGAATCTGCCAGACACGGGCACTGAGAGGGTTATGCCGGGTATCAACCCGCACAAGTAATGGTTGTCCGCTCGAATCCAAAACGGGTTGCAGCGGCAAAGCGTTGGTGTTAAGGCTGACATAATCTTCTTCCTGCCAGCCGTCCTTGTTCAGGCGCTGACTGAAATAACCCTGCTGGTATAGAAGCCCGATGCCAATCAACGGTACTCCCAGATCAGAGGCGCTTTTCAAGTGATCTCCTGACAGGATGCCTAATCCGCCGGAGTATATCGGCAGCGATTCATGAAGACCAAATTCTGCGGAAAAATAGGCTACCGGACGGTTGTTTAGATTACCGCAGTGCATGATTCCCCATGTCCTTTCCTTCGTCATATACTCATTGAGCCGCCGGAAGGCGTAGTTTATCCGGCTGTGAAGTACCAGTTCAGAAGCTCGCTCCTCAACCTGCTCAGGTGTTATCTGATTCAGGAACGCAATCGGGTTATGGTCAACCTGACGCCAGAGATGCGGGTCTAAATCTGTAAAAAGGCTGATTACCTCCGGATGCCATGTCCACCAAAGGTTCATAGCCAGCGAACGAAGACGGTTGTGAAGATTGATATTCGGACTTGTCATAAGCAGGTCTCCTTATTTTAGGCGACTAATAAAATTTGCCCCTTCTCCAGTTCAGCTCAATAAAGGATTCGAGGGTTCAAGGATCAAAAGTTCAAACGTTTATTTATAATATCCCGCCTTAGCGGGGACGAGCTTCATGAGAATGACAGATAAGGTGCATTTGCCAATTGTCATTCAATTAATAAATTGATGGGAATATTGGGAGGTATATAACACAAAAAATTAAGGACGAAAAGCGAGAAAATCTCTTATACAACATTATAAAGGCTCATATGGCTCATCCTTCGACTTCCGATAAGACAGATAACTATGCAGGAACCACCCAAGGATAAATCCGATAATCAGTAAGAAAAATATCAACAGTGCGCGCGACATCGAGACGCTCCAGAACAGAAAACTGACTTCCACAACAGCGACATTTTGGGTAATGAATATCACAACGAGACTTGTAAGGATGATAATCAGTATCAATTTGAAGTTCATCTTCCAACCCTCCACAAGTTGTGCTTTGTGTTATGCAAGCTTGCTGATGAATTCAGCTGCTGATATGACTTTCGCATAAGGCACGGATAGCGCGGCCATAAACGCCGCCTGAACCTTACTTGCCTCTACTGGTATCCCTTTATATTCAAGATTACGTGTGGCGCAGGCATCTTCAATAACAGTACACCGGAATCCGAGATCAAATGCCGCGCGTGTTGTCGCGTCAACACACATGTGGGTCATGGCTCCGCAAATTACAACTTCATCCACCTTTGCTTTCTTAACAGCACTCAACAGATCCGTATCTCTGAAGGCATTGGGAAAGTTTTTTTCAATGATGACTTCATCCGTCTGTGGAGCCACAGATTTATGTATTTCGACGCCCTTTGTGTCCGGCAGAAAGAACGTCGCCCCGGGACGCTTTGAAATATGCTGGATATGGAAGATAGCGAATTGCTTTTCCCTGAACTTATTAAGCACCAACCCTGCATTTCGTGCGGCCTGTTCCATCGCGACGAGTTCCATATTTCCGCCGGGAAAATAATCATTCTGAATGTCGATCAAAATTAATCCTGTTTTCATTTGAATACCTCATAATCGAATCTTAGTATTAAAAAATTAATTATATGGATAACAATGTTCTCCGAGGTCTTTAGTATATCATCTTTATCAATTCTGTCACGCTTTTCACAAGCTGTCCGTGCCCTTCGTTTATGTAGATGCCCACCTGGGCAATAAGTGAATAAGCCGCGGCAAACTGAGCAAGTGCGTAGCCGGCAATAGTAAACTGGCTTATGCTGATGACGCCGATTCCAAACTGGGATATAGTGATAATACCGCATGCAAACTGTCCTATTGCGAGTATCCCCTTGGCAACGACAGGAACTCTATTTGGCCGGTACTTAAAAGAAATGTGGACAAGCGGCAAACCGAATAAGTTGGCTTCCGACTTATATTCGAATCCCCATCCGTCCCATTTTTCTCTTGCGGGATAAGGCGCCCCGCAATTCGGACAAGAAACAGCCTGTTCCGAAATCTCTTGTTTGCATTCCCTGCACGGCTTCATTGTGCACCACCGCGTTTTTTCAGAATCACTGTATCAGATAAATTAAAGCTACGATTATACCAATTGTAACAACGATCCAGCGCAACACTATTGGTTTGATCCAGCCTGCCAGCCGACCGCCCAGTGCCCCACCTGCCAGCGCGCCAACGGCCATCACAAACATTACCGGCCATAATACCTGTCCCGAGAACAGGAAGTAGACGGCTGCCGCGATATTGACGCCGAAGGCGATAGCCTGCTTCAAGGCATTTAGCCGTGTCAGCGTGTCATCCAGCACGAGACCAAGTACCGCCAGCACAATCACACTCATCCCCGCGCCGAAATAGCCGCCGTAGACGGCAGCCGAAGTAAGGGCCAGCGTCGACCACTGCCGGTGTGCTGCCGCCGTTTCCTCCCGCTCAGTACGACTCACAATCCAGGTGCGCAAGGGGTCTTGGACAGCCAGCAGACCCGCTGCGAGCAAAATGAGGTATGGCACGAGTGCCCTAAACAACTGCTCGCCCGTATTTAGGAGTAAGATACCGCCCACGATTCCACCCAGCACACTGATAGGCATGAAAAACCACAGGCGACGCTCCTGCCCCTGTAGGTCTTTCAACTGGGCAAAAGTCCCTCCCAAATATCCCGGGCAGAGCGCCACTGTATTGGTTACGTTTGCGGCTACTGCCGGTACACCTACCGCGATCAGCATCGGGAACGTGATGAGTGTGCCGCCTCCGGCAAGGGCATTTACCGCACCTCCTGCGATCGCGGCAAGCCCCACAAGAACAAACTCAAAGTCGCTCATCAGATACTCCGTCTTGCGCTATCCGCACTCTTCTCCCCTTAGGTCTCCCAATTTTTTATGTTAAATTCTTTTTCCTTATATAAAGAGTTTTTACCACATGTGCCACTTTCTCTCCTGCTTCATTCTCAATATCAACTGAGAACTCAGGGAAATATTTTTGACCATCGGCTGTCTTATCAATTATTTTTTCTATTCGGTCCTCTCCTATTAAAAATCTTGCGGTGACGGTTCCTTCGCTTGGTTTGATAAAGTCAATATGAGCTGCTTTATCCCAAACAATAAAATCTTTTCCCAAAATGTGCATTAACATTAACATAAAAAAAGGATCTGTCATTGCATATAAAGATCCGCCGAAATGACTTTTGACATAATTGCGGTTGTACCACCTCATTTTCATCTGCACGCATATTTCTCTATAATCCGGAGAAATACTTTTAACGGTAATTCCCGTCCCCAAATAGGGTGGGTATAAATTTATTAACAGCTTTAAGTATGCAGGCTTCATTTACATTCGTGAACAGGAGGACACACCCAAACCGGAAAAGTCATGCCAGGATAATCACGGCGATAACAGGTATAACTAAAATCAGCGTGCTTATTAACCACCACAGGGCATTTAAATCACCTTTCATCCTATCCTGTACTCCTTTGATTGCTGTGACCAGAGCCGCGATCCCGCTTGCAAAAGCAACCAGCAGCGCGAGCAATCCACGGGTGCGGCACCCCAGCACCTCTACCGGCGACAAGGCGATTAAGAAAAACAATGCCGCCATTATTGCAGGAATCAATACATGAGAAGTTAAGCGATTCATGTACTATTTCAAAGGTCCTTTAAGCAGAGATATATCGTCGACCCACACAGTTCCCTGTCCGTTGATTACGACATTCAGCTTCACCAACTCCGGCTTCTGTCCCTTTTGCAAGAAGAAAGGAGTTTCTTGGGTTGTCCAGTCAAGAGTTCCTGATAAAGGACTCTGCAGAGATCGGGAGAAATATTCCCCCATTCCGGGGAAGACACACCACATTTCAAGATACGCCTGCCCTCTAACATTTTCCGTTTTAATTCGGGCCCTGTATGTAAGTCTGGCATTCTCGATATTTATATCTCTTACCTCAAATAGTCTTATTGTGGTCGGCTGGGATACGTCAATTCTCAAAGAGCCGTTTCCATCGCTTGAAATAGATTTGTCAAAGGTTACATCTGACCGGGTTATAACCCCGTCCATGCTGTTGATCGGGAACTCTTTTATCTTTTCCGATTCAACACTCGCTTTTTGACATCCCGGAATTAATGGCAGGAAAAATATTAACACCAATACAAGATAGCGCTTTACCATACAGACCTCCTATAAGTTATTAGCATCATTATCATGTCGCTGATTCCTATCTGCTTGACTTTGTGAAATATTTTTAAGTAAAATACTTTTGTTTGTCAAGAATTAATCATGTCGCCAATGCCTTCACCGATAGACTTTTGGTTATTTTAATGTGTGTAGACTGTGTAATGAAGGGTAGGAAAAAAATTAGATGAAAGCAATGGTACTGACGGGAATTTCCAGCTTTCGGGATAATAAGACGCCACTGGAGATGGTCGATCTGCCGGAGCCTGTTCCAAAAGAGGGGGAAGTCCTCGTGCAGGTTTCTGCCTGCGGCGTCTGCCATACGGAGCTGGATGAGATCGAAGGGAGGACACCGCCGCCGGCATTGCCCATCATCCCGGGCCATCAGGTAGTGGGCAGGGTGGCAGGAGCGGGAAAAAATGTAAAGAGGTTTCACACTGGTGAGCGGGTCGGCATCGGCTGGATATTTTCCGCCTGCGGCCGCTGTGCTGCCTGTCTTACAGGAAATGAAAATATCTGCGAGGAATTCAAGGCTACAGGCAGGGATGTCAATGGAGGTTATGCCGGGTTCATAACCGTGCCGGAAAATTTCGCGTACCCGATCCCTGATGTATTTTCTGATGCGGAGGCTGCCCCCCTTCTGTGCGCGGGCGCCATAGGCTACCGGTCTCTGCGGTTGGTAAATCTGAAAGACGGCCAGAATCTAGGGCTTACCGGATTCGGCGCCTCGGCACACTTAGTCCTTAAGATGGTACTCCATAAATATCCAAATTCACGCGTGTACGTTTTTGCCCGGAGTCAGAAGGAGCAGACCTTTGCCAGGGAGTTGGGCGCTGTTTGGGCGGGGAATACGGAAGATGAACCGCCGGAAAAGCTCCATTCTATTATTGACACAACACCGGCCTGGAAGCCCATAATAGAGGCCCTGAAAAACCTTGTCAGTGGTGGGAGGCTGGTAATTAACGCCATCAGAAAAGAAGATACCGACAAGGACAATCTTCTGAGATTGAATTACCCCGGTCATCTGTGGCTGGAAAAGGAAATCAAGAGTGTGGCGAATGTAGCGCGGAGGGACATCACTGAATTCATCCGGCTGGCAGCGGAAGTTCCCATTAAACCGGAGGTGCAGGAGTTTTCTTTGGAAGAGGCCAACAGAGCCCTGGTCGAACTGAAGGAGGCAAAAATACGGGGGGCAAAAGTATTGCGCATGAATTGACAAAGAATGGAAATTCTTCATGAAATACAGGTATAGATTTCTATTGTGAATCGTGATATTAAAAGTGCGTGTAACATCATCAATTAAGATGCCCAAAACCTTCGACCCTGACAGAGGGATGTCATGTGCCTATTAACGAAACCCCGTTTTCTCTTAATGAGAGCGGGGTTTTTTGCTTATGAAGGTTATGGTTATTAAGAATGGAAACCTTCGAGATAATGTTAAGATAAATGGGGAGTGATCATTATGAAAGAACGGGAAACTCAAAAAACTACCCTTAAGAAAAGACCGACGCCGTCCAAGACGCAATACACGACAGTGCAGGCAACTCAGCGTACTTTGAATGCGCTGAAAGAAATGCGCAATGAGACCTTGAAAGGAGGAGGCGTTGCGCTGATCGAGGAACAGCACCGCAGGGGGAAGCTCACCGCGCGGGAGCGTATTGAGTTGCTGCTTGATGAAGATTCCTTTGAGGAGTTTGATCTGCTGAAAACAGGAAGGGGCGGCGCTTTCGGCAAGGAAAAGACGTACCCGGGAGACGGTGTCGTGACAGGGCACGGTACGATCGACGGCCGGGAAGTGTTCATGTTCAGCCAGGATTTCACGGTACGCGGCGGCTCGCTGGGTGAGGCTCACTCACAGAAGATCAGTAAAGTGATGGATCACGCCGTGAGAGTCGGGGCTCCTATCATAGGACTCAATGACTCAGGAGGAGCGCGGATTCAGGAAGGGGTGGATGCCCTGGCTTCTTATGGGGATATTTTTAAAAGAAACGCCCTGGCAAGCGGGATTATCCCGCAAATATCCTGCATCATGGGGCCTTGCGCAGGAGGCGCCGTGTACAGTCCGGCCCTTACCGATTTCATCTTCATGGTTGAGGATACGTCGTTCATGTACGTTACCGGACCGAATGTTGTGGAGACGGTTACCCATACAGCCATATCCCATGATGATCTCGGCGGCGCAAGGGTTCACTCTGAAAAGAGCGGGGTGGCTCATTTTGTGCTGCCCAACGATATATTGTGCCTGCGGGAAGTAAGGCGGCTGATCAACTATCTTCCTTCCAACAACCGGCAAATGGCGCCGATCCTTGACCTCAGTGACCCGGCAGGCCGCACCGACCCGGCGCTTGATTATCTTGTACCCGAAAATCCGAATCAGAGTTATGACATGAAGGTGCTGATCAACAGTATTCTTGACGGGGCGGAGTTTCTGGAAGTTCAGTCTCATTATGCAAGAAACATCATTTGCGGATTCGGTCGTCTGGGGGGCCAGACGGCAGGAATCGTTGCAAATCAGCCTGCCGTCCTGGCGGGAGTATTGGATAACAATGCCTCAACAAAGGCGGCACGATTTGTCCGGTTCTGTGACGCCTTCAACATCCCTCTCATATGCCTTGTGGACGTGCCCGGGTTTATGCCGGGGCCGGAACAGGAGCAGGGTGGGATCATCCGCCACGGCGCCAAGCTGCTGTATGCCTTTATCGAGGCCACCGTACCGCGTATTACCGTCATCGTCCGTAAGGCCTACGGCGGGGCCTATGTAGTGATGAACTCCAAACACATCGGCAGCGACATTAATTATGCCTGGCCTACGGCGGAGATTGCCGTGATGGGCCCGAAGGGTGCGGCTGAGGTGATTTACCGTAAAGAGATCACATCAGCGCCGGATCCGGAGGCAGTGCTGTCGTCAAAAACGGAAGAATACCGGAAGACGTATGTAAATCCCTTCCTCTCCGCTCAGAGGGGATACATCGACAACGTTATTTTTCCCAGGGATACACGTCATCTGATCATAAGAAGTCTCCAGTTTATGGAAGGAAAGAAAAGGGAAAGGCCGGAACGGCAGCATGGGAATGTTCCTCTTTAAGGAGGTAAAATGTTCAAAAAGATATTGATTGCGAATCGAGGCGAGATAGCGGTTCGCATCATAAAGACATGCAAACGCATGGGGATCAAGACGGTGTCGGTATATTCACAGGTGGGTTCTCGTTCTCTTCACGTCAGAGAAGCAGATGAGAGTGCTTTTTTAGGAGGATCCAGTCCGGAAGAATCATATCTGGCCAAGGAAAAAATTATAGACGCCGCTCATACCCATGGATGCCAGGCAATCCACCCCGGTTACGGTTTTCTCTCGGAGAATCCGGAATTTGCCGAAATGGTCGCCAAATCAGGGCTGACGTTTATCGGCCCGCCGGCATCTGTTATCGCGACGCTTGGCGATAAGTTGGCGGCCAAGGCATTTACCGAAAAGCTGGGCATACCTGTAAAGCCGGGACACAAGGAAAGTGTATCGTCATTCACGGAAGCGTTCAGTATCGGAGAAAAGATAGGGTATCCTCTGATGATACGGCCTGCACGCGCCGGAGGAGGAAGAGGGATAAGGGTGGTATTGAACAAGGCAGACCTGCGAACTGCTGTCGAGTCCTGCCAGAATGAATCAAGAAAGGCCTTTGGAAGTGACGAGTTTTTCATGGAGCGCTACATCCCCCGGATCCGCCATATTGAAATACAGATACTAGCCGACCATTACGGCAATGTCATTCACCTTGGGGAGAGGGAGTGCTCCATCCAGCGAAGGTATCAGAAGATTATTGAAGAGACACCCTCAATGGCTGTTAATGACAGCCTGCGGGAACGCATGGGGGAGATGGCGTGCAAGCTCGCCAAAGAAGCAGGCTATACAAACGCAGGTACCGTTGAATTTATCCTGGATGATTCGGACGGGAGTGTCTACTTTCTGGAAATGAATACCAGGCTGCAAGTGGAACACCCTGTGACGGAGATGGTTACAGGTCTCGACCTCGTGGAATTGCAGCTTCGCATCGCTGCAGGAGAAAAACTTCCTATCCGGCAGAAAGACGTCATTAGCAAAGGATGGGCCATAGAAGCACGGATCTGCGCGGAAGACCCTGCCCGAAATTTCCTGCCCGTCACCGGAATGATTACCCGTTACGCAACAGCTCGAATAAGGAATGTCCGGGTTGACAGCAGTATTGAGGCCGGAAGTTTTATCAGTATTTATTACGACTCGTTACTGGCCAAAGTAATCGCCTGGGGTGCAACGAGGGGAGAGGCGATTGAATCACTCGTCCAGGCACTGAATGCGTATCACATTGAGGGTCTGATCACCAATGTGGATTTTGTAAATGCCGTACTCAATCATCCGTCCTTTATAAAAGGGGAGCTGTCAACGGATTTCGTCGATGAGTATTTTGAGCGCGGTCAAATGAAACAGCCGCCTCCGGAAGAGTGGTTGCAGTACATGGCGATAGCAGTAACCCTCATTTACCATAACCGACAATCTCTTGTTCATGAATCCCTGAAACCTATGATGGCCAAGGTGGGTGTTCCGCACCAGTTGAAAAACCAGTTTACCTATACAGTAAGAGGAGACGATGTCTTTTTTGAATTGCGTCTTATTAAAAATCCGTCTCCCGGCAGCTGGACGGTGATGGTGGATGGACACAAGTACCAGGTTGTCACTCCCGAATTCGAGTTTTACCGGCGCAGAATCAAACTCAGGATCGACGGTAAAACCCAATTCTTCCATACTAAATACAGGGAAAATAACATATGGGTAGCCCACCGTGGTGTTACACGTGTTCTGGGGATCTACAGCCCCCTGGAATGGAAACTGTTTTATCATATGCCGAAGCCAAAAGCGGTGCCTCCTGAGGATGTGGTTCGCTGTCCCATGCCGGGAATGGTAGTCGCCATCCTGGTAAATAAGGGTGATCGTATCTTTCGAGGGCAGGATCTTGTGAGTATAGAATCAATGAAAATGGAGACATTTGTTGCATCTCCAAGTGATGGGTTGATAGAAAAAATCCATGTTACACCGGGGCAGGCTGTCGAGACGGGAGATATTCTTATAAAACTCAAAATTGATTCCGTCCCATCCACTGAGGAGTTGGATATTTTCTACGGATAGGAGCGACAGGGATTAAGTTTGAAAGAATAAAAGGGCTTGATAAATAATATACGCCGGTTTAATCTGGCACCATTCAATAAACTGACGAGGAGAAAAGGAGTCGTATATGCAGCCGCCTGTTAAAATATACACATTAAGTACTTGCAGTCACTGTAAATCAACCAAAAAATTTCTCGATGAATGTCATGTACAATATGAATTCACAGATGTGGATTTGCTCTCTGCTGAAGAGAAGAAGCTGATTATGGAAGATGTCAGAAAATTAAATCCCGACTGCACATTTCCCACGATTATCATCGGTGACAAAGTCATAGTGGGATTTGAAGAAAAGAAAATAAAGAAAGCACTGGGATTATGACCGAAGAAGAAAAACTCTATGAAATGTTGAGGAAGCTGCAAGAGCCAAAAGGTTATTTTTTCAGCCGGGATAAGGAATGGGTGCTGGATATTATACGAGGCCTCCTGACGAATAAAGAGCGTTATGGCTATATGTCATGCCCCTGCCGCCTGGCATCAGGAGATCGGGAAAAGGATAAAGACATTATCTGTCCCTGCGTCTACAGGACTCCTGACGTGAAAGAATACGGAAGCTGTTATTGCAATCTTTATGTTTCAAAGGAATGGAACGAGGATAAAATTCCACACGTATATGTACCCGAGAGGAGGCTGAGGGAGAAAATGACCATATCATAAGTTGAAGTAAAGGTTGAAAAATATAGGTAAAATTCATAAAAGTTACAAAAACTGTTGAAGTAAAATGTTTATTCTGTTATTTAGTCGCCGATATTTCTTGAGCAGTGCTTACCGAGAAAAAGGCTCTATCGGGACCACGAGGAAATTGTGATGAGTGGACTGTCTGTAGAGACCCCGTTTTTCAAATGAGGACGGGGTTTTTTTATTTTTTACTAATTTTCAGGAACTTATGAAAAGAGGTGATGCCGTAATATAGCGTTATTTTCTATTTTTATTTTTATTGTTACCGGTCTTATACGAAGATGGATACTTCTATCGGACGGATTCTTAAATACAATTTATGAAAGGAGAATGAAAAATGGCGGCAAAGAATTCGGATGCCGACAAGCACGGCGTTCTTGAGCGCTTCGGGCTGGGGTTGGCAGAGTGGAGTGAAAAATGGTTTCCCGATGCATGGGTATTTGCCCTTGTGGGCATTGTTATTGTTTATCTGTTTGGTCTTCTCATCGGTGAAAGCCCTGTCAAGCTCGCGATTGAGGGCGGCAAGTCATTCTGGATACTGATACCCTTTACAATGCAGATGGCATTCATTATCATTGGCGGATATGTCCTTGCCTCTACTCCTGCCGTCTACTGGGTGATCAAAAAGGTGGCCGGGATTCCCAAGACGGGAAGGGGAGCCGTCGCCTTTGTAGCCCTCTTGTCCCTGCTGACGTCCCTCATCTCCTGGGGGTTGAGTCTGATCTTCAGCGGCCTTCTGGTTCGCGAATTGACGAGAAGGGTTAAGGGTATGGACTACCGCGCCGCAGGGGCCGCTGCCTATCTCGGATTAGGCGCTATCTGGGCTCTCGGTCTTTCCTCCTCGGCGCCCCTCATGATGGCCACAAAAGGCGCGATTCCCCCGAAGCTTTTTGAAATCAGCGGTCTCATCCCTCTGACGCAGACGTTATTCATCTGGGGGAATTTCTGGATGATCATTGCCCTCATTGCCGTTTCGGTACCCATCGCCTACTTCTCGGCACCTCATCCGGATCGTGCCAAGACAGTGGATTATTTCAACTTGAAATTTGATGAGATCGATATGAGCATTGAGCCGCGGCAGAAGCCGGGAGAATGGCTTGAATATAGCCCGCTCCTGATCATCATCGTGGGAGGTCTTATCTGCTGGTACCTGATTGACCTCTTCGGTAAGGATCCCCGGGGACCTCTCGCCGTCCTGGACCTTAACAACTACAACCTGATTTTCATCGCCCTCGGTATGGTCCTGCACTGGCGGCCGAGACGGTTCCTCAAGGCTGTGGCGCAAGCGGTTCCCGCAACGGGCGGCGTTCTGATCCAGTTCCCCTTCTACGCCGTAATATTCGGAATGATCGTCGGTACAGGGATCAACAAGTGGTTAGCCGACCTCTTTTACAGCATTACTACCCAGGGAACCTACCCGCTTCTGGTGGCCGCATACTCGGCCATTCTGGGTGTTTTCATTCCATCGGGAGGAAGCAAGTGGGTCATCGAGGCGCCTTATGTCCTGCAGGCGGCGATTCAGCACCAAGTAAACCTTGGATGGGTCGTCGTAATCTACAATGCCGCCGAGGCCCTGCCGAACCTGCTCAATCCCTTCTGGATGCTTCCTCTTCTGGGCATACTGCACATGAAGGCCCGTGACCTCGTCGGCTACTCAGTGCTCCAGATGTTCATTCACATACCGCTGGTCTTCTTCCTCTGCTGGCTGTTCGCTCAGTACATACCCTTCATCCCACCTTTGAAATGACGGTTGTAATATCAATGAAAGAGGGCGCTGCCATAAGAGCAGCGCCCTCTTTTCACGTAAGACATCCTATTAGGAATAAAGAGCTTTTTTACATTACCGACCGCTTCTGAAATCGTCCCTCATCAGCTCCCTTGCGATGATCATCCTTCTGATCTCGGACGTACCGGCACCGATCTCCCAGAGTTTCTGATCCAGGAAGTGCCTGGTAACCGGGTACTCCGTGCAGTAGCCGTAACCGCCGAAGATCTGGATCGCGTCGAGGCCGATCTTTGTTCCCATTTCGCCGCAGAAGAGCAGTGCAGCCGCGGCCATACGGTCGAGGTCCGTGCCCTTTCCTCCGACCTTATTCTCAAGCGTGTCGCAATATGCGGCGGCACTGTATGCCATCCACTTGGATGCCAGGTAGCCTGTGTACATATTGGCCAGCTTCTCCTGGATAGCCTGGAATGTAGCGATGGGCTTACCGAACTGCACTCTTTCCTTGGCATACCTCAGGCTGAGCTCAAGACAGCTTCTCTGGCTTCCGAGTGTGCAACCGGACAGGGTAATTCTCTCCGTGCAGAGACCGCTCGTGAGAACAGCGACGCCTTTGTTCAATCCGCCGATAAGCTGTTCCTCAGGTATTTCCACATCCTCAAAGGTGATCAGGGCTGTGGGCGATGTCCTCATGCCCCATTTCTTGATCTTCTCCCTCGTAACACCCTTGGTCTTTGCGGTCTCGAAGAAGAATGCCGAAATTCCCTTGGGCCCTGCTGCCGGGTCCGTCTTGGCGTAGAAGGTCATGAAGTCCGCCACAGGACCATTTGTGATGAATATTTTACTGCCGTTGATGATGTACCTGTCACCCTTCTTCTCTGCCTTTGTCGCCATGCTCATGGCATCGGAACCGGCGTTGGGTTCCGTGATGCCTAGGCATCCGATCCATTCACCCGAACACGACTTTGGCAGGACATACATTTTCTGTTTTTCGCTTGCATTACGCCGGAAGTTGTCGAAGCAAAGGGTCTGACTTGCGCCTACGGTCATGGATAAAGCATTGCTTACTCTTGCTATCGTCTCATAAACAAGGAGTGTCTCCACATAACCCAGATCTGTTCCACCATACTTTTCCTCAAAGACAATCCCGTTGACACCCAGGTTTCCCAGTTCCTTAAAGATTGTCGGCGGCATCTCATCCACTTCGTACATGTGCTCCATCTGAGGCTCCAGCCAGCTGACTGCCCACTTATAAACACTATCCTCCAGCATCTTTTGTTCTTCTGTAAAATTGAAATCTAACGCCATACAAATACCTCCTGAAAAATTGAGTTTTATTCAACCAGCTGTCGAAGCCGCGCAAAAGTTTTTATTTGACCACCTTCGGCAACTTAACTCGACAAGCCCGGCCTGTCCGAGCTTGTCGAGTGGTGTTATGCTTAATAACTTATTTTGCTGTCTGATAACCCTGATCCCAATCGAATCCTGACGTCTCGCCGTGTAACGCCATCTTGTAGTTCCGTCTGTCTGAATAGGACGGGTACCGTCTGGTCTTGCCTTCGACCGGCATCATAGACACGGGGAACTTGGGAGCGAGTAGGCCATTCTCCTTTGCCGCTTTTTCCAGCATCTCTCGGTCATCGGGGTGGGCGATGGAGATCAGTGCTGTTGCCCTCTCATAACCATTGAGCCCCCTGAGGTTTACGATGCCGTACTCTGTGCAAATATAGTTCGATAATTGAGCCGGAACGTCTACCGACGATCCTTCGGGCAGGAAGGGTACGATCCTTGATGTGCCGTGCTTGCTCCGCGCCGTCATGGAGGCTACGCCGCGACCGCCTTTTGACTGGGCACAGAAGGAGACAAAATGGAAGTAGCCGCCGGAGCTCGAAATCGGACGTTTTTCATAGAAACCGGAGCACTGCTGGCCAAGAAGGTCTACGGCAACGCAGTTGTCAATAGCGATCATGTTGTCGAGCCTTGTAAGATTATGAAGGTTATTGGTGTAACTGATATCATAGGCAGCGAGTTCTTGGTTCCGGTGGATCGTGTCGTAGTACCATTTCACATCTACGGGGAAGGCGAAGGTCCACACGCTCTTGCCGCGGTCGCCGGGAAGGGTTTTGTACTTATTGGTAACCTGACCCGATTCGATGAGCTTGATAAGACCCGCATTGAGCATCTCCGTGTGGATGCCGAGGTCCTTGAATCCCGCGTCAGCCATGGCGCCTACACAGGCGGAGGGAAGGGAGCCGATACCAAGCTGAATGATGTCCCTGTCCCTCATGATAGTCATGACATGCTTTGCAATAGCCTCCTCTTCGGGTTTCGCCTTGATGGCTTTTTCATTGATCTGGGGCCATTTGTATTTCTCGCAGTCCACCTCGACCCAGTAATCGACATCATCAATATTAATAGTGTTAAAACGGCCGCCCTCGGCCCAGGGATAGTCCGAACGGACTTCGATAACGGTCTTCTTTGCGCACTGACTGAAAATATTGGCGTTGTTAGTGCCATAAGAGAAGTTGGCAAAGCCGTGCTCATCAAAGGGCGTTGCCGCATTCCACCACCAGTCAAGCCCCCGGTTTGCCTTTACTGCGTTAGCGAAACGATAATGGCAGAACCACATACCCATGGCCCAGCCCCAATGCGACCAGCTCGTTACGTTATTTGTGTCTCGCGCTTTACGGTTCCAGGGAAAGAAGAAATACTCATGGAAACAATGATACTGTTGCATGGGGTCATTTGCCTGAAATTCCGGGTGCGGAAAAAACATAGCATAATTCCAGAGCTCAATGTCTTTCAATTTCGGGCCGATCCTTTTTGCAAGCTCCTTCATGCATTCCGTTGAATCACCTCCAACTGAACCCGGCTGAATCCAATCCCCAGATTTCACCATATCCAAGATCTGCTGGGGTGTTCTTTTTTTATCACGAATCTTTTGTTGAACTGGTGTCGTCATGTTGCCTCCCTCCTTCAAAAAAGGTAATTTAGTTTTATACCATCCAGCCGAATTAATCCGGCTACTCTTAAATACTGTCCGGGTTTACAACATTAGAGGCCCACTAGATATGGCAATGCAATGGACCTCAAAACACATTAAGTTTTTAAAAGACAGGAAAATATACCGCAAGTCTGTTCCTTAAATACGGTACGGTTCAGAAGATCTATTCAGAACGCCGCAAGTATTGATATTTTGTCTTAAATGACAAACTATCAAACACGCAAATTTTTTGCAGTTTATATAATATGGAAAAGAAGAGAAAGACAATATTAAAAGGTTAATAAATAATATTAATAAAAAACTAATATTAAATGAGGTATTTCAAGTAAAATAAATAAATTAGATGATGTGATGTTTCCGTTATAATAACTGAGATGGCTTGTAATTGTTTAAATCCACTTTACATACAAGGAAATCCATATTTTCATAATCGGGGATTTTTTTAGTTCTTAGGGATCCAAATATTTAACCATCCCATATTTTTCTTATTTGGTTTCAGAAATAATGGGTAATATTTCATCACGAACTTTCGCTGTTTTGTCATAAAACTGATGTATTCTTCCATTAACTATTAGTCGTTTGAAATTAATTTTTTGTTAATATATTTTATTAACCTTTTAATATTGTTTTTCTCCTTTTTTTCAATAAGATGAATGCAATCTAAGAATTTTTAATGCTTACCTGCGGGTTGCATAAAGAAGCAGAGTCAACGTGCATCTTTCAAAACCAATGACGTTGTCGGCGGTAATATACTTCAAAAAGGAGGTAGAGTCCAGTGGATGCGATTGAACAAGGGATGGGGAAAATATTTACAGATCCTGATGCGGATAAAGCGCGTGCATTCTTCCGCACAAAAAGCCGCAAACTGGAACCCAAGGTGATGTCCGTTAAAGAAGCTGTAGAGAAATTTGTTCATGATGGCGACTATCTGACACTCGGCGGCTTCGGGGCAAACAGGGTACCGATAGCAGTTGCGCATGAAATTGTAAGGCAAGGCAGGAAGAACATGGGATTTGCAGGCCATACATCGACCCATGATTTCCAGATTCTTTGCGCTGGTGAGGTATTTAATAAACTGGATGTTGCCTATATTGTCGGTCTGGAGGCTCGCGGCTTATCCCCCAACGCGAGGCGTTACATGGAAAGCGGCAAGGTTGAGGTGAGTGAGTGGACCAACTACTCGCTGTCCGTTCGTTTCAAGGCCGCTGCGGCAGGTGTTTCCTTCTACCCTGCGAGAAATGTCATGGGGACCGATACATTCAAGTACAGCGGTGCAAAAACCATAGAATGCCCGTTTACAGGCACGAAATATGTCGTCCATCCCGCCCTCTATCCGGATGTGTCGGCGATCCATGTCCACGAATCTGATGAATACGGTAATTGCCGCGCGCGGGGCATCACCGTTTCTGATTACGATGTCGCAAGAGCGTCCAAGCACCTTATCATCACCTGTGAAAGACTGATTTCCAGCGATGAGATACGTAGAGATCCGAGCTATACGGTTATTCCTTACTGGTGCGTTGATGCCGTATGTGAGGTCCCTTACGGCAGCTATCCCGGAAATATGTATGCCGAATATTTCTCTGATGAGGAGCATATAAGAGAGTGGCTCAAGGTGGAGGAAGACCTTGAAGAGTTCAAGAAATTCCTCGATAAGAATATTTACAGCTGCAAGAATCACTTCGAATATATCGAGAAAAACGGCGGGATACAAAAGATGTTGAAACTCAGGGATAAAGAATTCATGTTCCTCAAGGCGAGGGATTAGAAAGGAGGACATCCGGTATGGCTGACTATAATACCATGGAACTGATGATATGCACCGCTGCAAGAGAGTTGGAAGACGGAGCATCTATTGTGGTTGGTACAGGAGCACCCAATGCGGCGGCAATGCTTGCGCAAAAGGCCCACTCACCGAATCTGGTTATTTTATTTGAGGCCGGCGGTGCGGCCCCCCTGATCCCGGAAATGCCCATATCAGTGGGTGATTCAAGGACGACCTGGAAGGCCCTGATGGCAAGCGGTATGTGCGAAATTATGGAAACATGCTGCCGCGGAATGATCGATTACACGTTCCTCGGCGGCGCACAGATCGATATGTACGGAAACCTGAATTCCACAAGAATCGGGCCCGACCATCAAAAACCGAAGGTTCGATTCCCGGGGAGCGGGGGCGCCAATGACCTTGCTTCATTTTGCTGGAGAATGCTCGTCATGACGCCGCAGGACACCAAGAGGTTTACCGAGAAATGTCAATTTATCACGACACCAGGCTGGCTGACGGGAGGCGATTCGAGGGCAAAATCAGGTTTGCCTCGAGGGGCCGGTCCCTACAAGATCATTACCAACATGGCTGTGATGGATTTTGAACCGGAATCGAAGAGAATGCGGATCATTGCGGTCAACCCCGGTTATTCCGAGAAGGATGTGCAGGACAATTGCGGATTTGAATTATTGAAGGCGAAGAAGATCGTGGAAAGCAAGCCGCCGACGGCGAAGGAATTGTCCATATTGAGGGATCAGATAGATCCGTATCGCTACGTTATCGGCAGATAGTTTTTAAAGAATTAAAGTGCACTGAAAGCAAGTGTCAGTCCGATGAGGATTGAGGAGGATTTTATTATGGAAGAGGATAATAATTTAAAACATTGGGAAGAACAGGATGCCATCCTCATGAAGCACCGTGAAGAGGCATACAACATCGGCGGGGAGGAACAGCTTAAGCGCCTTGCCAAGCAGGGCAAGAAACCGATGCGTGATCTTATCAAGATGTTGATCGATCCGGGTACGGATTTCTTCGAGCTTGGCCTGGATGCCGGCTACAACATAGGACAGATAAAGCTCTATGGAGGGGAGGTCTACGAATCGGAGAAAAGGGGGCACATCCCGGGCGGCGGGCTGGTTACCGGTGTTGGCGTCGTTCACGGAAAGGACTGCGTCATCTTCGCGAATGAGAACCGCTACGCGGCAGGAACCTATTTCCCCATCACTTTGAAAAAGCATATGAGGGCACAGGCAATTGCCGAACGTCTTCGCTTGCCCTGCATATATATTGCCGACTCGGGCGGAATAAACCTTCCGCTTCAGTTGGGTTGTTTTGCCGACGACGGCCACTTCGGAAGCATGTTTTATAATATGTGCCGTATGTCCGCCATGGGAATAAAACAATACACACTCTCTACGGGTGGAAACACGGCGGGCGGCGCGTACATTGTCTATCTCGCTTCCGAGTCGATAATGATAGAGAAGCTTGCCTTCGCATTCCTGGCAGGTCCCCCCATGGTGAAATCAGCCATCGGTGAGACTGTATCCATGGAAGACCTGGGAGGGGCGTACGTCCATACCCAGCACTCCGGCGGCTGTGATCATTTCGTTAGGTCCCAGGAGGAAGGGATCAAGAAGCTCCGCGACATCATTGAGTTCGAGCCCGCCCAGACCCTTTACTGCGAACGTAAAAAGACTGTTGAACCGAAGTTTGATTACAAGGAGATGATGCGTTCGACTCCCGTAAATACCTATAACGCAATAAACATCAAGGAAACCCTCAAATGCATTGCTGACGACAGCTATTTCCATGAATACAAGCCGACATATGGTCTCAATCGTGGTGAAAGTGTCGTTGCCGGCAAGATGTGGCTGAAAGGCATGCCCGTTGGCATCATTGCGTCCAGCGGGACAGGCGTCATCTATATTGAAGCGGCAAGAAAGGCAACTGAATGGATGATCCGCTGCGGCAACTCAAAACTCCCGGTCATCTTTTTCCAGGGATCGCCGGGCTACATGGTCGGTAAGGCCGAGGAATGGGGAGGGATCGGGAAATACGGATCAGACATGGTGCGCACATGCAGCGTGCTGAATGTTCCGAAGATCCAGTACGTGATCGGCCCCGACCACGGGGCCGCCAACTACGGCATGTGCGGAAGGGCCTTCAGACCGGTATTCTGCTTTACCAATATGAGGGGCCGCACTACCGTTATGTCCGGCCGGACCGCGGGCTTCATCGTGGAGAGTGTCCGGAGGAAAAATATCGTTGATAAGGGCCAGGAAGTTAATGAGGAAGAGATGGCCAAATTCCGCCAGATGATGATTGAGCGCTATGATGCTGAGGGACATCCCTTCCTGACGGGATCGCTCTTATTCCATGACGGTGTCATCGCTTACAGTGAGGCACGTGACAAGCTGGCAAGGTCATTGGAGCTTTGCTACCGAACACCGATAGACAAGTCCGATTGGGGCGACCTGAAGGTTTAATCCTGAAGGCCTTCCCTTAGGCTTTTACTGAAAAGAGATATTAAAACGACAACACCCTTTGTCCCTCCTGAGGATGTGGCCAAGGAAGCGCTCCCGGTTCCCAGAACTGCGGCGGATATAGACAGACGCCGCAGTCTGGCGGGAGGAAGACCAACTAATAATTCGTATCTTGTGTCATTCCGGGAAGCGACGTGGAATCTTATGCGTTGCATCAGATCTGGAAAGCATGAAGAGCTTAAGGAGGAAAATACCTATGGCAGATATACTGCTGAAAGAAAGAACTGAAGAGGGCATCCTGATTCTCACACTGAATCGCCCGGAAGCGATGAACTGCTTCAACTTTGATCTGCTGGCCGTACTGGCTGACACCGTACGGGAAGCCAATTTTGATATGGGTCTTAGGTGCATCATTATCACAGGTGCCAGATCCGGTGATGATCCTAAGAAGTGGTCTTTCTCGACAGGCGCGGATTTGAAGGAAAGGAGAACACTTTCGGAGGACCAGGTGCGCCGCTTCATTTTCACGATCCGAAATACCTTCACTGCCGTGGAGCAGGTGCGTGTTCCGGTTATTGCGGCCATCAACGGCTTTGCCTTTGGCGGCGGCACCGAGCTGTCCCTCGCCTGTGATCTCAGGATCGCTTCATCGAATGTAGTCATGGGACTGACTGAAACCAGCCTGGCGATTATTCCCGGCGCCGGCGGGACGCAAAGGCTGCCCAGGATCGTTGGCGTCGCCAAGGCTAAGGAGCTTATTTTCACAGCAAGAAGGATCGATGCTGAGACGGCCCTTAAGATCGGTCTGGTCAGCAAGGTCGTCGAACCGGACAAGCTGATGGAGGCTGCCCTGGAATTGGCTAGAGAGATCGCAAAGAACGGACCCATCGGTGTGGCCCAGGCCAAATTCGCCATCAATTATGGCTCTGAAGCAAGTCTGGGTGTGGCTTTGCCGCTTGAGTCCAAGGCATATGAGGCCACCATACCGACAAAGGACCGTCTGGAGGCACTTGCCGCCTTTGTGGAAAAGCGCAAACCCGTATTCAAGGGAGAATAAGGGAGGGAGAGGGGACAGGTCTTGTTCTGGCTGGCAGGCATTCTCCTGTCCTCTTTTCTTCCTTTAAAATACAATTCTCACTTTACCCGCTGTGTCAATCCCATTCGACCTTCACTGGGGTAAACTGCAATGGGAATCTGGCCCTAAATTTAGGAGTCCTCGCGGGGCAGGTTAGACTTGAAAATGATTTTAATTTAAATAAATTTAGGAGGTCATGATTTTTATGACGGAGTACGATTATTGGAAAATTTTCCCAAGAATGCCAAAGAAGGTAACCATCGGTGACATAACCGTGCGCGATGGTTTTCAGCACGAAGAAAAGTTTATCTCTACAAACGCCAAGATATTCTATGCCCAGGAGATGATCCTCGCCGGCGCAAAAGAGATTGAAGTAACCAACCTGGGAAATCCTGCGGGCATTCCCCAGTTCAGGGATGCCGAGCAGGTCTTAGTCGCCCTGAGGAGCGATGCGTTTAAGAAACGCTGCGAAAGGGCAGGGGTCAAATACGATGAGCTTGTTATGACCGCCGTGACTATCCGCGAACCTGCTGTTGATACGGCAATTGAGCTCAGGAAAAAAGGAATCGGTCCGGACCGCGTCCTGATGATGGTCTCCACTGATCCGGAGCACCATTTTGCAAATTCCGGCACGACGCTTACCCAGTACTGGAAGGAAGCGGAGCGCTGCATCAAGAAGGCCCGCGACGTGGGCATGAAGATGTGCGGTACCGTGAGCACCATATGGGGAAGTCCCATCACTGGCGCCACGGAACTGAAGGATGCGGTGGAATTCACAAAACGCTTTTTCTCCATCGGCGCCCATGACATCGAGCACGCCGACCACGACGGCTCGGCCTCAGCGGCCCAGGTCTACCGCTATTTCTCCATGGTACTTGATGCCATGCCGAACCCTGAGGCGCATCTCTGCCATCTCCATGAGACGAAGCGTGTTGCTTCCGCATCGATCCTGGCGGCCCTCCAGGCGGGTATAAACCGCTTTGAGGGAACTCTGGGCGGACTGGGCGGACAGCCGGCCAATTTCCTCGATGACTGTCCCGTAAGGGGAACGGGCGAATATTATTACGATCCGAGATATGTTGGTCTCATTACTCTTGAAGACCTTATTGTCATGATTGACGAGTTGGGTATTGAGCATGGATACAATGTGGATCGTGTCCTCTGGTTGGGAAGAAAGATGGAAAAGACCATCGGCCGCAGGCTCCGTTCCGAGGCGATCATTAACGGCCGGACATTGAAAGAAGGGCATCCGGAACATGCACGCCCCGGTCTTTCCAAACTAATCCAGAAGGCAGGTGAAAAACCCGGCCAACTGGTGCCTCCCGAATGGCCTCCGCAGGCCATCCTGCCGGAAAAATGGGGCCCTATGGACTGGAAGAAGTAAATTACTGACGAAAGAAAATCCATCCCAATATTGTGATTCCCGCCCCCGAAGGTTCCTGTCGGGCGGGAATCCGGTCCTTCAAGTGAAGCAGGGAGAGAAGAGGCTTTCTCTCCCTGCTTTTTTTTGCTATAAAGAGCGACCTCTGATAAAATGTATAAAAAGTGAAAGTCTTGTCATTCCTGCGAAAGCAGGAATCCAGGCCTGTTGCCGCGGACGCGGGGTATGAGTTAACACTGGATCCCCGCCGCGGCCTGCCCTCGAATGTCCTTATCGGGGGCGGGAATGACAGGAAGGGTTTTATTTGAAGCTCATATATTTTTTATCTATGCAAAGCAACCTGCCAAAGAAAGTTACCATTCACGAGGTTGTCCTCAGGGACGGTATCCAGAATGAAAAGAAAATCGTATCCACTGAACAGAAAATAAAATTGATTAACAACCTGATTGATTGCGGTATCCGGCGCATTGAGGTGTCGTCTTTTGTTAATCCACGTCTTGTTCCGCAGATGGCAGATGCGGAAGAACTCTGGAACAGGATCAGGCGGAAAAAAGGAGTCGTTTATGCGGCCCTGATCCTGAGCGAAAGAGGGCTGGATCGAGCTATACGATGCAAAGTTCCGCATGTGGGCATTTACGTGTCCGCGAGTGAAACGCACAGCAGAAAAAACAGCAACATGTCCGTCGCAGAAGCCGTAAAAGTAGCTCGACTGCTTGTCGATAACGCACACAACGCCGGCATGGAGGTCAGGGCAGGTGTGATGAACGCCTTCGGCTGTGCATACGAAGGGAAAGTCCCCACAGGTAAAGTGATCAAGCTGGTGAAAGATTTCATCAAAAGAGAACCGGACGAAATATGTCTTGCTGATACGTCGGGTATGGGCAATCCCTTGCAGGTGAAAAATCTTGTTAGGCGTGTGCAGGACATAGCGGGGGCAGTACCTATTTCACTCCATCTTCACAATACACGCGGACTGGGCCTCGCCAATGTTTGGGCGGCCGTAAATGAGGGGGTTTCCATTTTCGATACGTCTCTGGGAGGACTGGGGGGCTGCCCTTTCATTGTCGGAGCCAGGGGAAACATCGCCACGGAAGACACGGTCAATATACTAAATGAGACCGGCGTAAAAACGGGAATCAACCTTGATAAGCTCATAGAAGCAAGCCTGCGCTTTGAACTATATATGGGGCAGACATTCCCCGCCACAGTCTCGCACCTTACTCATCACCGTGTCAGCACCTGAAGAGGTCTCTTGGAAGGCTCCAATGTCTTTATAATTTAAAATCCACCGCCAGGATAGTTTCCGACAGCTCTTTCACCTTCGCAAGTACAGGCTGATGGTCCGGATGCGGCTGATAACGCTTTAAGGCTTCCAGATCATCGAAGGCGGAAATGAGGGCAAAATCGTAGGACCTTTCGGATCGTACGACGTCACGTCCGAACAGGTATTCTTTTATTTCCGGTATTTTCCCGGGCAGTGCCGCCATAAGTTTCTCCAGCTCGGCAATATCTTTATCTGTCACACATTTCTTGAATTTCATGAAGACAATATGCTTGATCATGCTGAAACTCCTTTCCGTTCTATTTGATGAATCGGCTATATTTATTAATGCATCCTGAATATAATCCTTCTAACTACACCGTCTGCAACAGGGGATTTTTCATACTTTTTTATCTTCTGAAAAAGCCGCGCTATTCTGATAGCAATATTTAAAAAAGGCAAGAAGAATATTTAAAAGGCATCGCCTTTTTAAAACCGCAATCGGACATCTTCTTCAGAGAGTTTGAGAAACGAGTCCATCTGCATTACCAAGCAGAGATTGAGGGTTGTGGTCAGTTTTTCATTGACACGTAGGGCCGCCTTTTCTATACTTTGATGTAAAAGAAGAAAGTTCTCATCGAATAACTCAAAAAAGCCCTTATTCTGCTCTAAGTCATTATAATATGGCAGTCGAGTATACTCTCACAAACATGTCTGCTCCTTACGTTAGTCCTCTTTGTAGTCTCAATATTCTTGACCCTCCTTATCAGAGACGAGCAAATATCGGCAAGTGAAGATATGGTGATAGGATGATTTGGAAGGAGTGAAATATGGGTGATAAACATCATACTGCAATAACTATCTCGAGGCAAATGGGAAGCGGCGGTACTTACATCGGCTATCTTCTGGCAAAGGAACTTGGCTACAAGTACATAGACCGGGAAATACTGCGACAGGCTTCAAAGCACCTCAAGACGGAAACCGACTGGCTGGCACAATATGATGAAAGGTCCTCCGGCCTTTTGTCAAACCTATTGAGGGCGTTCTCATTAGGTACACCGGAATATACGGGCGTATCAACTGTCCGGCAACCGATATATGATAGGGATCTGTTCACCCTGGAATGTAAGATCATGAATAATATTGTAGATCGGCATGATGCTGTTATCATAGGAAGGGGAGGATTTTATGCCCTGAGAAATCGTCCATCGGTATTCCGAATATTCGTTCATGCACCCCAAGAGTTCAGAATTAAGCGTTTGATGAAAGTGAAAGAATTGACTGAAGCCAAGGCGGCACGTTTGGAGATAGAAGAATCAGACATAAGAAAGACCAGGTTCATCCGTGACATGGTCGGTGTGAACTGGACGGATTCTTTGAATTACCATCTGTGTATAGATTCAAGCATGATCGATTTTTCGGCAAGCGTGGAGATGATCTTGAATCTTGTGAGAGGGAGGCGGAAGGAATTTTCACAAAATGAATAATGAACTGCATAATAGTTGTATATTTGAATTTGTAAGTTAGTTTCCTGCCCAAAAGCAGTCTGCACTTGTTACCTCCCCTGTTAAGGGATGTTATTCCATATATGTGTGGCATACAGTGTCGGAACGTGGTCAACGATGTCGTCCAGAATTAAATCGGCCATCCCGTTGTTTTTCAGCCCTGGTGAATTGAAGATGTATGAGATTTTGCCAAGAATGGGGTTGGTTATCCGTTCCCAGCGGCTTTCTTCATTAATGATTCCCATACTATTTATATATTTCAGATCACCGACATGCTTATATAGTCCGGGAGGCGGCATTCTGGTGATGATGTCGCAGTTATTGACAAAGCGGTAGGCATTGACGTGGAAATCATTCTTAAAACTTTCATTTCCCACGCGGGGTGAGCCGAAAGTATATAAACACTGAGTACTTTCATATCGGCCGGCAGCAAGAGTGGCGAGGGCGGCGCCAAGGCTGTGTCCTGTGAACCATATGGTGCGGCTCGAGGCCTTGCTCCTGATATATTCGAGAAGACCTTTTTTCTCCCACACCTCATCAAGTGCGTTTTTAAATCCCCGATGCACCTTTCCGCCATGACCTGAGTCGGTAAGCATGATGTCGGCGTCAGTTTTAAGATCGGCAATGATATTGCGGAAATCGGTTTCTCCCGCGCGCCTGCGGATTTCAGTCCCTCTGAATACAATTATGGCAAAGTCATCGTTATTTGCTACGAAGCATTGGGTGCTGTCTCCTGTAAAGAATTTGACTTCTGTAAGCCCAGCTTTTTGAAACCTTGGGCGGACGAAATCTTCCTCAGCGTAGACCAGCATTGACGCCTCAATGAGCCACCACGCATTTACCATATCAAACCCGGTTACACGGTGACGAAACGGGTAGAGATCTACGCCGTCAAAATAAGGATAATCCGGGTATGGTGGAGCTATGGCATCCCAGGTAATCTTCGGGAGAACTGATGAAGGCTCTCTTTTTTTTGGATTACTCATAGTCACTTTTCTTAAAGTGGTTGTTTGTTGACACGCAACTTGAATAGAACAGAATTCACCTGATGCTAATGCTTGGTTTTCTATAGTCATATAATTGTGTAAAAGCAATACTGGAAGATTAATGAAATAATACTAGGTAAAAACTAGTATTTGATTGATCGACCTTCTATAACCAAAGGCATTCAGATTGAAATTGAGGGATGTTTTGCTTTTTATTTTGGAACGTTATTTAGATATGAATGTTCGGATTACTTCTTTCCACGTGATGTCTTTACGGGAATCCCGGACTCACAGGGGACTTTTGTCTGGCATAGTCCGCAGGACCCGACTTCAAATCCATAAAGGGACTTTATGTGATCGAGTGCAGCTCCGTAAGCATGACTATAACACTTCGCTTTATCATGGCCCGCCTCGCTGATAGCTCCGACGGGGCAACGGTCTGCACATTTTTTACAGGTGCCCTTTGTATAGAACAGACAGTATGCATGGCGGTCATCATACGGTCGGAAGGTTGCCGGGATCTGGATGTTTGCCACTACAGAGCCTACACGCATGGCTTTTCCGCGTGCCGTAATCAAACCATCACAGAGGCCAAAGGTGCCTAAACCCGCTGCATAGGCCGCATGCCTTTCAGACCACGTGGAGGCGAAGCCGTACAGATCGGATTTTTTTTGTGACCAGAGAGGTGAAAGCACAGGAGCAACGGCCTTATACCCTTTGCTTTGAAGGACAGCCACAACTTGATTTCTAAGTTGATTGTTGGTTTCTTCACCGTAAAGGCGGGCTCTGGCCCATCGCTCCGCCGGGTTGGTCTTCTGCTTCCGGTTGTCAGCTTTGGTAATTTCAGTCTGTGGGAGGATCCAGCTTATGACAGTCAGGTCTTTAGGGGTCACCTTAATTTCCGGGAAAGTCTGCGTAAATATTTCCCACGGTGTCCAGTGAAAAGGGCCTATATATTCCTTGTACGCTTCATACAGAGGATCATCTCCTCTTGAGAAACCCACGAGTGGTTCATCCCATGCCTTTTCATTGGCTTTGTTCTGAAGTGTATTTTTCGGAGATTGGCTTATAAAATCGTGAATTACTATCTCCAGCCACTTTGCTAAATCAGACGTTTGCTCCATGAATATTCTTTGCTCCTTTTTAAATATTTATGGCACATTTGATTTCCAGGTTCGAGACTATACCGCGATCATCATTTGTTAAGCCGTCTCTTTTTTTTATTTTTTTTGAGCCCCTTGACCAACGCTTCTTTTTCTTCAATAGTTACTTCTTCCACCTTGGTTCTTGCTCGCACCGGTTCACTGCTGACAGACACCCTGTTTTTACCTTTGTTTTTGGCATCGTACATAGCCGAATCGGCGGCATTGATGAATTCCTCAATTTTATATATAGAGGTTGCCTTATATTCGGCGATACCGATGCTCGAAGAGACGACAAGTCCGCCAGGTGCGGGAATTTTGCTTATAGCGGCATGCAGACGACGCGCAAGCCTGATTGCCGGAAAAAGTTCCGTGGCCGGCATTATAACTGCGAATTCATCACCACCATATCGGCATACCATATCTGTTGCCCTTACATTATCCCGTAAGACTTTTCCTACCTCACGAAGAAATTTATCTCCTTTGACATGACCAAAGGTATCATTCAGAAGCTTAAAATTATCCAGGTCGATTATCATCAAAGAGCATGAATGCCCGGTACGTTTTGTTCTGACCATTTCAGTTTTCAGATTTTTTAAAAAAAAGCGGGTATTAAAAAGACCGGTCAGGCTGTCAATCAATGTAAGAGACTTCAATTGGATATTTTCATCATGAAGTTCAGTGATTTTTTTTATCAGATCATCATCCAGATCGATTACCAGATGCCTCAGTTTGTTGATTGTATCTCTGTCCCGGGGGGTGAGATTATTCGTCAAGGCAATGACCGCCGTCTCTTTTATGCCATCTTTTGCTTTCAGGATGCTTGATGAAGATTTGTTTGCTTTAAGTATTTCTGCAAGTGTTTTTGGCGGCATATAAAGAATCCCTTGGGGTTGATAAAGTATAAGGGAAGGCGTACTTGTGAGTCAAGACAATTTGGCTGAAGGCGGGATACCCGGTTTGCGCGTCAGAAATTTTTGAAAGATGTTCCCCGCGTCAACCGAGCAAGGAAAACTATCCCGCCAATAATCAGGAGGACCATAAAGCCGGAAAAGACATATACGACACCAAGATGCCAGGTATCTTTCACCCAGCCGACGAGGTATACCGCGAGGGCACCAACACCGAAAATCAAAACTGATGCGAATCCATAACCCGTGCTCCGCCATCTTTGAGGTGTGAATTTGGCGATGAGGCTATTTTCGATGGGCTGGATGCCCAACGCAAAAAAAACATAGATAGCGGAGACAACAAACAACGATTGTTCCTTGGCATAAGCCATGAGGATCACGAAAGGCAGGCTGATCACATTAAACAGGAGATAAAGCCGGCGCAGTTCATGGCGGTCCGCCATTCTTCCGCCAAATAGTTGGCCTAAAATCCCGACGATATAGATGATGGATGTGAGTATACCCGCGGCCAGTGTAACTGTAGCCGGTGTGTGAAAATTGAGGTACTGCGACATAAAAGAGACCTTCCATTCGAGATATGCCGGTAGAACCACAATGTTGATACGATACGCAAGACCCCCCAGTGTGACAATGGTGAAAAAAAGGATGACAGCGGGCAGGTAATTCTTGTAGCCTTTCTTGAACGTCGTTTCTTTCTCGTGCTCATGGATCAGCGGGGTCTCGTCAATTTTTGCGAACAACATAACTGATCCCCAGAAGAATGTAAATATCGCGGCAGCCAGATATGCCGCCCTCCATCCGGCAGCCCAGTTGAGGAACCCGGCAATAAAAGGAGCCGCTGTGAGGCCGATGCTTCCAGCGATGGCATTGACGCCCAGAGCCATACCGCGGTTCTTCACTCCCAGGGTGATCATGCCCATACCGGCAGGGTGACAAATACCCGCGAATAACCCAATCACAGCCAGGGACAGCATGATTCCCGTCGGAGATGTGGCGAGGACCGTCATGATGGCCCCGATGCCGGTTCCGAAGAAACAGATGATGAGAGCTATACGGTTCCCGACACGATCAGCAAAGAAACCCCAGGGCAGCGAGAAAAGACCGAAGGCGAGGTACATGGGAAACCCCAGCTTCAAAACATCCTCAAGATCCATGTTCAATGAAAGGACGAGGGGAATCGCCAGAGCAGGAAAGGCCAGTTCATAAAAATGGAACATGAAGTGGGCGAAGAAGGTGAAGAGAACAATCTTCTTTTCGTTATTTATCATTATAGTCTTCAAACGTAGTTGCCCATTTAACCTGTATTACTTAATTTTCCGGACGCCCTGTTGATGATGATTATGCTTTCCGGCTGATACGGCAGGGAAGGGCCTTCAGATTGGGAGTGCCGTACTCTCTGCCCAGTTTGCCTATGGAGGTCAACATGTTGAAATTGGATTTTTCCCAGTCGTACTGCGTATCCGGCTTCCCTTCGGGGAACCACCAGCCGTGCGCTGCGCACAGTACGCGAGGATCGATACTATCCGTCAGGTGAACCACCTGATTTATGCGGCCGTATTTAGTTTCGATAATGACCTCTTCCCCCTCGCTGATGCCGTACTTATGCGCTGTTTCCGGATGGATCTCCACCCTGGGATGAGGCCTGAGTTTCCTTAGCTTTTCCAGCCAGCGGTAAGATGAATGGAGGAAGTAGCGGCTCTTGGCACTCGTGAGGAGCAGGGGATAATCGGGGTTGTCCTCTTCCGGCAGGCCTTTGTAGCTTGGCAGGGTGTCGAGCTTGAACTTCTCCGCCGTACTGAGGGCAAGCTCCACTTTTCCCGTTGGGGTCTTGAAACCCTTCTTCTCAAAGGATTTGAACCGGTCCGGCCCTTTCAGGTATCCCTTCTCTGCAAACTCGGCATATGTGAGGCCGGCAGGCTTGATAACATCTTCGAGGAACACTCTATAATCGTCATGCCAGAGCTCCGGGGGGCTGATCATTTTGCCCAGCTCATTCATGATCTTCATATCCGGCCAGCATTCTTCCGGCGGATCGATGACCTTGGGCCTTGCCAGAATGTAGCCGTGACCAAGTCCCAGATGGCCGATGTCGTCAAATTCAAACTGCGTAGCCGCGGGAAGAACAATATCCGCCAGGGCCGCAGTTGGAGTCATGAAGATATCCGCTACAGCTATGAAATCCAGCTTCATGAGCGCTTCGTATGTCTGGCGGCTGTCGGCGTAGGTAAGAATGGGATTGCAGCACATGGCATAGAATCCCTTTATCGGATAGGGAATTCCTTCCAGAACGGCCTTTCGAAAGTAGGCGGGCGCCACGGTCATAAGTCTCGGGATGATCCTATGGTGGGCGCTGACCATATCTTTGCGCTTGTCCGGGATGAGGTCGGCGCGGACGAAAGGTGCAAGTCCTACGATATTCGGGTCGTGTGCCTCTACATTCCCACCAGGTACATCGAGATTGCCTGTAATGGCCATGAGACAGATAAGCGCCCTGACAGTGTCGAACGTAAAGATGTTGTGCTCGATGGGATTTCCCCACTGGATGACTGCCGGCTTTGTCGTAGCGTAACAGCGGGCGGCCTCCCTGATGAGGTCGGGCGGGACCCACGTGATTTCGGAAACTTTTTCCGGTGTGAAAGGTTTCACATGTTCGGAAAGATCCGTAAAACCTGTCGTCCACTTTCCCACAAATTCCTTATCGTAGAGACCTTCGGAGATGATAACGTTCAGGAATCCCAGTGCTAGGGCGTTGTCTGCGCCGGGCCTGATTTGAAGCCACGTCCTGGCATCCTTCGCCGGGTCGATACGGCGCGGATCAATGATGATCAACTCAGAGCCATTCTTGATCTGTTCGCGGAAAAAACTGCAAATCTCACCCTCTTCATTGGTGGATGTGATGTTGCTGCCCCAGAGGACGATCAGCTTGCTGGGGTGATGAAAATCCGCGACGGGATAAAAGCCGCAGGTGTGGATACCCGTGATTTCGCGGGGTGCATGGCAGACATCCTGAGAAGCAACCACATTCGGCGATCCGAATATATTGGCCAGGCGGATGAGGACAAAATGCTCCAGGCCCTTGGGCATTCCAACACCAAAGGCGATAGCCTTCGCGCCGTGTTCTTCCTTGATCTTGAGGAGGTTCCCGGCGATTTCCTGCAATGCCTCTGTCCAGGTGATTCGCTGCCATTTGCCCTCGCTGCGCTTGCCTGCGCGCTTGAGGGGATACCTGAGGCGGTCAGGGTGAGTTAGGCGGTCCGGTGACGCCACGCCTTTGGGACAGATATAACCTTTGCTCAGATAACCCGTCGGATCACCTTTCACTCTAACTATTTTATTATCTTTCACCCCAACTAGGAGAGTACAACCCCCGTGATCCATTCTGGCGCAATGCGTCCTGACCCAGCGAATATCTTCTGTCATGCTGCTTTAAACCTCTTTTTATGTCATTTTAATTAACATATCATTTTTCAATATTAGGCCGCAAATGCTGATTTTGTTCCCGATCATATATCAAAGATATGGTCATTGTGAACCATTTGTATTACTCAGAATAAACTCCATGAGGCAGACTCAAAATATGAGATCACTGCATCATTTCTTCCCTACAGCCTGATATCAGGATGGGCGGCCGTCGAACATTTACATTTTCAAAGGGATGGCGTATAATAAATTAATTAGTGATGATTAAATAGAGACAAACATGGAAGATGATCTGCAACAATACCTTCAGCCCACGTATTTCATAGATAGCGATGCAGTGGAGGTTATAAATTTTGCTGTAGATGCTGTCGACGGCAAAGAGACCTCTCTTGAGAAGGGCGTGGCCATTTTTTACGCTGTTCGGGATAAGATCAGGTATGACCCGTACAAGATCGATTTGGAAAGGCAGGAATCTTTCAAGGCCAGCAATATCATCTCCAGGGGTTATGGATATTGCGTGGCCAAGGCAATCGTGCTCGCTGCTGCAGCGCGCGCTGCAGGCATACCCAGCCGCCTTGGTTTTGCCGATGTGCGCAACCACCTCTCCACAAAAAAGCTCCGACAGTTGATGAAGACAGATACCTTCATATTCCATGGGTATGCGGAACTCTTTCTCGAAAATAGCTGGGTCAAGGCCACACCGACCTTCAACATGTCTCTATGTGATAAGTTCGGCGTAAAACCCCTCGATTTCAACGGTAAGAGCGACAGCCTCTTTCATCCATATGACAGGGAAGGTAAACGGCATATGGAGTACATAAGGGATCACGGCAATTTTGTCGATGTACCTTATGAACGAATTATCACGAACTTCAAGAAATATTACCCGGCCTACTTTCGGATAGGTGGTATTACGAGAAAGAATGACTTCGAAAAGGAAGCCGCATCCGAAAAGAAATGAAAAGAATGCTATTCCGAAGAAATGTTTCCATTTCATCTTGAGGCTTTTCATTCCATGTGTTAGTTTAATATTATGATTGTATTAAAAAACAGCAGCACTGCGTGCAGTCGCTGCGGGAAAATTCCGGCTATCATTCTCTGTGACGGCTGTCAGCTTCCTCTCTGCATAGATTGCCGTAAATTTGATCTCTGGGGCTATGGCTGCGGCCACGTGGATACAAAGGTCTTCTGCCATATCTGTTATGACGACATTAAAATCAACCCTTACGGCGGCAAATTGAACGGTGACGATTAACAAAAAAAAGGACTAAGGAAAAATACCATGAGCGACGACATTAAAAAAAGAACTCAGGAAACGGCGAACACCCTTTTTGGTAAAGGGATCAAGATGGACCCTCCTTACCTCATGTGGCGGGAATTCGACAGGGACCTTGCCAATGATTTTTCCCGCTTTATTACCGGCAACCTTTATTCCAGAACCGTTTTAACTCTTCCTGAAAGGCAAATGGCGGCATGTGCCATGCTCGCAGCTCTCAGAGCTACTGGTGAATTAAAACTTCACGTGAATGCGGCGCTTAATGTTGGTTGTGACCACAGGAAACTGGCTGAGATATTTTTCCAGGTTGCGACTTACGCAGGAATGCCTGCCGTCAATGAAGCGCTGGAAGTATACCGGGATGTCCTTAAAGAGCGTGGGGAATGGCCCATTAAATAAGAGACTTGTGCACTTTCAACAACAAAGCTAAATAACCGCGATTACTGAATTATTGGCTGGAAGCCTATTTTAATTAACGTTAAATAACCTTCTCTGTAAGCTTCTTTACCCGTGCTGAATTAACATTAATATTTTCTTAATACTTTTAGATATAATTTTAATATTGCATTTTCATAATTGGTAAATATAATAAAAGATGTATAGTTTTTTTTACGGCATGGTTAATTGTAACCTAAGCCCCGTCCAATAATCAAGTTAATCGGGTAAAAGCTTATTAAAAAGGAGGGTCATATGTACGTAAGAGCAAAGGAAGAAGCGAAGGAGTGGGTGAAGAAGGCAATAGCTTTTTATAAAAAGGCTGGTAAAGCTGTAGCTCTGGCAGAATTCACAAATCCCAAGGGGCCTTTCATCGAAGGTGACATGTATATTTTTGTGCTGAACCTCAAAGGGACAATGCTCGCACATGGAGTCAATGAAAAATATATAGGACTTGATTTCTGTGACGTAAAAGATTCAGACGGCAGGAGCTTTATCCGGGAGATAGTTGAAGTCGCCAATACCAAAGGCAGTGGCTTTGTTGATTACAAGTGGTATAACCCGGTATCCAAAGAGGATATGGAAAAACACGTGTACTTTGAAAAGGTCGATGATTTAATTGTTTGCAGCGGGGTCTTCAGAGAAATGTGGACGGATCTGCTGTAAATTACGAAATTCTTGCAAATTTATTTAAATCCAACCCAATATCTATAAACATATCCTCCGAGCCGCCTCATCTTCCGATGGGGCGGTTCACTTTTAACTAATGTTAAACCGTTCTTTGATTCATTCTTCAGATTATTGAAGATATAAAAATCCCCAGTCAAGCAGTTTCTTATTTCAAGTTTATACTCACGGAAGGAGATCACTATGGAATTCCGGACGATAGAAGTGGTAGAAAAACAAGGCGGATTCGGAATCATTACTTTAAATCGCCCCGAAAAACGGAATGCCATCTCCATTGAAATGCGCCGTGAAATATCAACGTGTCTTAAGAACTGGCAGAAATCTGAAACCATTGGAACGATCATATTCACCGGCAGGGGCGAAGCATTCAGCGCAGGTTTTGATTTAAGCGAATTCAAGCAACCCGCCATCTATAACGATATTTACGAGACATCGGCAATGTATCATAGAGATATCTGGTATTTTCCCAAACCCACTATCGCAGCCGTGAATGGTCCTGCCCTGGCCGGCGGGTTTGATCTTGCAAAGATATGTGATCTGAGAATATGCGCAAAGACCGCTGTCTTCGGCCATCCGGAGATTAAATTCGGTGTACCACCGCTGCTTACTCCCCTCCGATGGATTGTGGGTGAAGGTCTGGCCCGGGATTTCTGCTTTACAGGGAGGAGGATTGATGCAGCAGAGGCACATCGAACAGGTCTGGTCAGCGAGGTTATCGATGGTGACAAGTTGCTGGAGAGAGCAGGTCAGATTGCTGCAGCCATTCTTGAAGCCCCATTATCTGCCCTTCGCTACATCAAGACAAACATGTTGAACCACATGAATCGCAGTTTTGAGGAGGCCTTTTGTATTGAGCATGACAAGGCCTTCCAGGAATTTCTCCTGAAGAAGGCATCCGAAGCCCTGCAGAAAAAATGAGCGTGGATTAAAAAGTTGAGAACTCCCTGTTAAAATGTGATAAAGACAGGAAGACAACTGTGAACAACGCTCGAGGAGGTAGGTATGGATTTAGGATTGAAAAACAAGGTCGCCTTGGTAGCAGGAGGAAGCATGGGACTGGGGCTGGCCGTGGCGAAGACACTGTCAAAGGAAGGGGCGCGCGTCGCCATCTGTGCCCTTAATGACCCATATCTGCCGCAGGCAAGAGAAGAGATAATAAAGGAAACGGGAGGAGAGGTCATCGCCATCCCTGCCGATGTGACTGATCCGAAGCAGGCAAGGCGGTTTATCCACGGCGCCATGGATCACTACGGTACGCTGGATATACTGGTCAATAATGCCGGAGGGCCGCCGTCGAAGCCTTTTTCTGATATTGACAACGACCTATGGGAATATGGATTCCGCCTCAATCTCCTATCTACCATCGTCATGACCCGCGAGGCCGTTCCGGTCATGAAGGCCAAGCGCTGGGGACGCATTATCAATATGACATCTATCTCTGTAAAGCAGCCAATCGACGGCCTGATCCTGTCCAACACAATCCGCTCAGGAGTCATCGGTTTTGCCAAGAGCCTATCCAACGAACTGGCGCCGTTCAACATCACCGTAAATAACGTCTGCCCCGGCTATACCATGACGGAACGGGTAAGGGAAGTATCGAAGGCCGTCGCTTCCAGAGAGGGAACAACGCCGGAGGCGATCGTTAAAAGATGGGAGTCAGAGATACCGATGGGACGTCTTGGTAGGCCGGAAGAATTGGCCGGGTTGGTGGCCTTTCTATCCTCTGAGATTGCCGGTTTCATCACCGGTGCAGCGATTCAGATAGACGGCGGCTACTACAAGGGGATCATGTAGGAAGTCTGTCATGTCAATCAATACTGTTCGTTGTTGTCTTTTATTTAAATTTATGGGGACTGATCTTCCTTTCCATTTTGTCCAGAAAATTCGACCACGCATGGGTACGAAAGGACGTAGCTAATTTTTTCGGCTTTGTTGCACCGCATGACGGGCACTCCAATATATCGTATTTTTCGTCGACCTTCATAATCCGCTCATAGGCGGTCTTGCATTTGCAGCATTCAAACACATAAATGGGCATAGGTCATTCCTCAAGAGACTGTTGAAAAACGCTGATCCCCGTCTGCACGGGGACAGCGTCTGCTTCGTTGCACTTCAGCCCTTCCTTCGGCACGCTCAGGACAACTAATATACTGTCATGGTGAGCTGTCGAACCATGCGCGCCTCGCATCTAGTCATTCCGTAACAAGTACGGGACAAGCTTTTGAACAGTCTCTAAAAAATATGTTTTTCAACATCTTCTCAAGGGCTTGTTTTTCAGTTGTAAATATAGACAAAGGGCAATTGCCTGTCAAGAGGTAATGACCAACAGCCCGTCCGGGTACATTATTTCTTTGCCGCCGCTTTAGCTACATCTTCAACCAGCCTAGATGCCTGGGCGTTGCTTACCGCGGGACGGATAAGTATATCGGAGGGTTTGACATTCCTGCCGTAAAAGGCGGTATTCAAACCGTCACGTGTTGCTACTACTGCCCCCTGCAGCGACACGCCTCCATAGAGTCCTTTTGAGCGTGAGAAGCTGAGAATGTCCGCACTGAGATTAGCCGTCTGCGCAGCAAGACCCACACCTATGGGTCCCAGAGCAACACCCGCATCAGCACCGAGCTTGAAATTATTAGACTGAAAAGCCGCAACGCCCCTCTCTGTCATGGCAAGGAGCACGACCTCGGAGGCTTCGCCGCCTATCTGAAACCCAATGCTGGCCCCGCCGACTGTATAAAAGGCAGGCCCTGTCCACTTATTGCCTCCATCCCTTTGCAGAAACACTCCGCTCCCGCCTGATGCGCCGATGATGAAGGCACCCTGAAGCAGTTGTGGCATGATGAATACACCCTTGGCATTTTTCAAGGTGTCGCGCATGACACCCATTAACTCATCCTTCATCAAGCTTTCCCAACTGAGCCTGGCCTGTTCCACAAGCTGCCGCGCCTCCATCTTGTCGTCTGCAATTGCCGGCTTTGTGGAAAATGGAGAGCCTATGAGAATTGTGGAAAATACAACCAGTAAAATGAAGCTCCATAATAATTTTTTCATTTTATTTACCTCCATTTTTTATCCTGTTATGAGAGGAATTCTCCTATCAATATTTATGTCCTTTTCATTTTCAATAAAACAATCAGGGAAAACATTATTCCGATATTCGAAATTGCTTAGCATTCGTACTCCCTTCGTTTTGTTTTGATCTGGAGATTATTTAAAATTAATGACCGGCATATAATTACTCAGAGTTATAATGAAGAAGCCAGCTACAGTATATCCGTACCGAGATATTTTCCGGCATTAAAAATGTTTACTTAGAGTCTTAATTGTATTGGCTTTTCGATTTAATTCCTGATACACATATTTTTAATAATCATATGCCCGACAGGAAAAAGAAAGCTGTTCATTGTCCATGACCTGCCGGAGTCAAACAAGTGAATCGGAAAGGGAGGAACAAATATGGGATCGAAGCAGAAGCAGACGCAAATGGATCAGAAGGCATATTTTGAACGAAGGCTGGAAGATCGCCTGTCTTCATTATCAAAAAAGGGGATCGAGTCTCCTCGCATCGATAAAGATACGCTCGTTAAAAAATTGCAGGCAAAGATTAAGGCTATAAATGACAGGTTGAAGGCGATAGCCGCCAACGAAAAGAGGACGGAAGAACTGGCGAAGATAAAGGCGGAAAGGTCTGCCGCACCGAAAGATCAGGAAAAAGTCAAAGAAAAGAAGACCAAGGAAGTCCCGGAAGAGGGTAAGGTAAAAAAGAAAAAACCGGAAAAGGCAGAAAAAATAGAAAAGGCAGAAGTTTCCCCGAGAGAAGAAGACACACCTAAAGCTGAGAAACCGAAGGCTGTCCCAGAGGAAGGCAAGGAAAAAAAGAAAAAGAAGGTAAAGGAGGCTGCGGAAAAAGAGGCGGACAAGGCGAAGGAGAGCCAATAACCGGGGAGCAACAATGGGAGTCCACGAACTTGCCGGCAAACCGGCACCGAGATCAATTCTTGCAAATATTCCAAGGCTTGTCGCTGCGTATTACACCCACAAGCCTGATACTTCCGACCCAGCCCAAAGGGTGGTTTTTGGAACATCTGGTCATAGAGGATCATCTTTCAGAAACAGTTTTAACGAGGGACACATCCTGGCAATAAGCCAGGCCATCTGTGAATACAGAAAATCCAGAAAAATAAGCGGCCCTCTATTTATAGGTATGGATACCCATGCCCTTTCTGAAGCAGCGCTGGCAACCGCCATTGAGCTCTTTGCTGCCCACAAGGTCACGGTGAAGATCCAGAATGGTCTCCGTTATACGCCCACACCGGTTATATCCCATGCAATCCTGTCTTATAATCGGGGCAGGATACGCGGTCTTGCCGATGGCGTGGTTATTACCCCTTCGCATAACCCTCCTGAAGACGGAGGTTTTAAATACAACCCGCCAGAAGGCGGGCCTGCAGACACGGAAACAACCCGGGTCATTGAAGAGAGGGCAAATGAAATCCTCGCGCGTGGGTTTAAAAATTTACGCAGGGTGCCTTTCGAAAAGGCGCTGAAAACGGATACGATACATGAATACGATTATGTAACTCCCTACGTGGAAGATCTCAAGAATGTCATCGATATGGAGGCTGTATCAAAAGCGGGACTCAGGATCGGTGCAGACCCCCTCGGCGGTGCTTCCGTCGACTATTGGGACCCTATAGTCGATCACTACGGACTTTCCCTTGATGTAGTGAACCGGATCGTAGATCCAACTTTTTCCTTCATGACAGTAGACAAGGACGGCAGGATCCGGATGGACTGCTCCTCGCCCTATGCCATGGCAAGCCTGATTCAGTTGAAGGACAATTTTGATATTGCCTTCGGCAACGACACGGATGTCGACCGGCATGGAATTGTTACCAAGGGTGCGGGGCTTATGAATCCCAACCATTACCTGGCTGTGGCAATACAGTACCTTTTCCAGAATCGGCCGGGGTGGAGAAAAGATGCGGCAGTGGGGAAAACACTGGTCTCCACGTCCATGATCGACCGTGTCGCTGAAGGCCTTGGGAAGCGGCTTTGTGAGGTGCCCGTGGGCTTCAAGTGGTTTGTGGACGGTCTCATTGACGGCTCCTACGGTTTTGGCGGAGAGGAAAGTGCAGGCGCGGCTTTTCTGAGAAGAGACGGTACGGTATGGGCAACAGACAAAGACGGCATCATCATGGATCTGCTCGCCTGTGAAATCATGGCAAAAACCGGCAAGGACCCGGCAGGGATTTATAAAGATCTGGAAGAGCGATTCGGCAGATCCTTCTATCTGCGTATAGATACCCCGGCTTCACCTGAACAAAGAGGAGTGCTCAAAAGGCTTTCACCCGAAATGATTAAAACGAAAGAACTTGCCGGTGAGCCTATCGTCGCCGTATTCACGCGCGCCCCCGGCAATAATGCCGACATCGGCGGTCTCAAAGTCGTTGCTGCGAATGGTTGGTTTGCGGCCCGTCCTTCTGGTACGGAGGACATCAACAAGATTTATTTGGAAAGCTTCCTGGGAGAGGATCACCTGCGCATGCTTGAGACAGAGGCTATGGAGATTGTCAACAGTGCATATAAGGCGGCGGGAATTCAGTAAAAACATAAATAGTTATGGCGGCGAAACGAAGAAATCCGATTTAAAGCAATTTTGAATGTACATAAGCGGCTGCCTGTTCGCCGGCGAGATAACCTGTCGAAAAGGCGGCCTGAAGGTTGTAGCCTCCCGTATCGGCATCGATATCCATCACTTCTCCACAAAAGTAAAGACCCTTGACTAGTCGCGAGGCCATCGTGCGCGGATCAATTTCTTTTAACGATACGCCTCCTGCCGTCACTATAGCGGATGATATGGGCAGAGGTCTTTTAATGTTGAAACGAAGAGACTTGAGATGATCGATAAGCCTCTCCCGCTCAAGGGCGTTGATCTGGTGTCCTGGTTTATCACGCGGTATGCCTGTCATGTTGATAAATGGTTCAATCATCTTGGCGGGAAGGAGACCTTTAAGGACACTGCGAAACTTCTTCCCGCTGAACCGGTCGAAATCCCGCTGGAGTCTTCGTTGGAGCTGTTCCCTTTCGAGGGCAGGTTTAAGGTCTATGGAAACACTGACCGGTCCTTCATCCAGGGTGTCGACAACAGCCAGGCTCATAAGGAGTGTAATCGGACCGCCGATGCCGAAGTGCGTGATCATCATCTCTCCCAAGCGGCTCTCAATAACAGGCAGGCGAGGTCGTTTTGTCCCCGTACCACGGCCTGTGTCGGTATCCGGTGTCAGAGAAGGGTCAATCTCGTCCGCCCGGCACTGAAAGGCGGTCAGGCGCACATTTCTTAGACTCACCCCCTGCATGGACTTCGCGAAAGGAGTTTCTTCTACAATGAGAGGAACCGACGCAGGACGGAGTCTGATTATGGTATGGCCGACGGCGGCCGCCATCATGTAGCCATCCCCGGCGGAGCCTGTTGCGGGATAGGTCTTTCCGCCTGTTGCGAGGATTACGGCATCGGTCCGGTAACTGCCGCCCTCTGTATGGACACCAGTTACCCGCCCTCCAGAGGTCATAATTCCCGTGACCCTGGCATTCGTTATTATTCGAACATCGTGATTGTCCAGATATTTTCTGAACGCCTTGACTATATCTTTAGCATCATCAGAAACCGGAAAGATCCTGCCTCCCCGTTCGGTTTTGGTTTCAACATCATAGCGCTTCAAAAAGGCGAGCAGGTCTTCGCGAAAGAAGCGCTGAAATGCACTGTATAGAAAACGGCCGTTGGGGCCGTACATAGAGATAAAATCAGCCATGTCTCTGGTATTTGTCAGGTTGCAGCGCGTCTTCCCACTTATAAGGATTTTCTGACCCAATTGGCAGGTTTTTTCAAGGAGGATGACATGTGCGCCCTTCTCGGCGGCCCTTCCCGCGGCCATCATACCTCCCGCTCCTCCGCCGACCACAATTACACTTCTGTTGCGATTCTTCATATCAGTAGAACTCATTGTATTTGATTATTGAACCCATTGAAAAAATATTTATAACTCTTTTTTGTTTCTTGTGTAAGAAAAAAATAATTTTTTTGTGATGATTGCCTCTTTGAGACTGAATCAGGTAGCGCAAACGCCTTTGACAACATCCGTCAATCAGGGTATCAATTGCCATGCCAATCTTATATTTGGAGGCGTTATGGTGAAAATTATTCAATGCTGGGATGATGGAATTGTTGATGATTTACGCTTGGCAGATATACTGCGCCGTTATAACGCCCTGGCAACCTTCTGTCTCAATCCGGGACTATATCGTGAGGAAAGGACATTCGGCTGGATCCATGGCGACAGAGAGGTGTGGCGCCTCGGTATCAATGAACTGTATGTCGTATACAACGGATTTGAGGTTTGCAGCCATTCCATGACCCATCCATATCTGACTGAAGTTTCATCTGACCGGTTGGATTGGGAAGTAAGAGTGAGCCGCGATATACTCCAGGACCTTTTTAAAAAGCCCGTTCTTGGATTCTGCTATCCATTCAATCTATACAATGAGCGGGTTAAGGCTTCAGTCAGGGCTGCCGGATATGTCTGGGCGCGGGGTGGCCGGGATGTGGAGAACATCTTTCCGCCGGACGATCCTCTTGAATCTTCTTTCAGTTGTCATTTTCTTTCTCCAAATTTCTGGAGCAAGTTTGACGAGGCGCGGAGGGGTAGCGGAGTTTTCTCGTTCTGGGGACACAGTTGTGAAATAGCCAACGAGGGCATGTGGAAAGATTTCGAAGCAACGATAAAAAAAATTTCTTCGCTTACAGAAACTCAGTGGTCTTTTATTACTGACTTGTTTATGAGTATGCCTATTTGATTGGCTTTAGATAAATTTTTTGAACACTATACTCAGCTTCGACAATAAGATGCAAGAAGGGAGGCAGGACTCAAACAGCCCTGCCTCAGAGAAAGAAGCGGTGCGCAGGATGCCCGGAAGATTTCTTTATGCCTCAACAAACGTTTATCATCCATAGCAAGAAATTTTTTGTTGTCCTCCCACACTAAATGGCGTGTTGAGTTCTCAGGATATTATACATTATTATCGTCTTGGATATCCGAATACCTAATACTAAATTATATAGAGAAGAATAACAGTAAAAACTAGTATTTATTAAAAATGACAATAATTATTAATAGTTGCGTGAAGGAAAATTTTCATAAAGAGAGAAGGATGAGCCTGTAATGATACTCTTAATTCTGCAATGAGAGGCGAGGTGAATGGTTAACAGAAATGTTAATTTGCAGATTTTATGAAAGGTTTTTTCTGGCTTAAATACTTGAAAATAACATCTGCCGTCATCAGCGAACCCTTGTTGCTGAAATGAACATCATCGTAAAATATTGTATCGTTCTTAGGTAAAATCCTCGCCAGGTTAATGCATTCCACACCGCGAGAATTGCACACCTCAAACAGAGTGTCATTGTATGCTTGCATCCCTTTCATAAGCGCAGTTTCCGAATAATACCTCTTTGATTTTGAGCTTTCGATCCACCCGCACCAGAGAAGATCTTTTTCCTGTTTGGTCATATTCTCTTTCCACAAAGAGGGTTGCGTCAAAAAAATAATTCGTATGGATCGGGATTGGGCGATATCAATTATCGCATTGAGATTCCTTTTATATTCTTCCAGCCCGGAGGTCAGGTCCGGCAGATTTTCGACGATCTCTGTTGCTTCCTTGCGAAGATTTCTCAAATTAACAAACAGGTTGCCTGTTTCGTCCTGAATCATGTCACGTCTGGAATATATAACCATGACCTGTTTGACAAGACTACCGATGGCCAATTCATCATAATAGCCGCTGTGAAATCGATATTTGCCTTTTCTGTACGGCGTTTCTGAAAAAGCCCCCCTGATAAGCCGCTGCTCCCAGTAATCGTAATGTTCCAGGTAATAAGGATCATAATCCTTGTCTTCGATTAGCCTTCGCAACAGATCATTGCAGCCAGCCAGAATTAGGATAGCATCAATTCCCTGATACTGCGGCAGGAGATATTTCATGTGCATGAAATGTTCCCTCGTATCAAGACCTGATTTGCCTGCATTGCCGACCCATACTTTATATAGGTGAAGGCCGTTTAGTTTATTCTGAAGTGCATACGGCCAGGATTTATCCTGGTTCAGAAAAAGACATTCCGTTGTGCTTCCTCCGATAGCCAATATCCGATACTGTTGATCTGGAGAAAACTCATCCCCACGTATGCCGTCGGAATTGACGTCAAAATGAGCTATGCCGTCAACGCCGGGCATTGTGCCGGGTATCGGCCTTGAGATCTTGCGTAGGTTTGGGGGCCATACATAATACTTGTGGTCTTTGTCTTTGATCGAATAGTAGGCCCGGAGACCAAACTCTGCAATCACTAGCGCGAGAGTGAGTCCCGTGATTACAAGGATCAAGCGGAAGAAATTTTCCCGACTAAATATTTTCATACGGATAAAATATCGGCCCTAAAATTTAACGAAGGAAGCTATCCTAATTTTCGTAGTTAGTCAAATTTATATCAATTCTATTTATTATTTTTAAAAATCAATCACAGGTACCGGGATCTATCTGACAAGCCTTTTCCTTCGTTTTTTCGGCTAGACGTGTCTCCCGTCTTGATTTTGCCTCACGGTTTCGCCGCTTTTCTTCGTCTGTCTCCAAAATCAATGAAGGTAGTGGTGTAGGCCGACCATTTTTGTCAAGGGCTACGAAGGTTAAATAGGCAGACGCCGTATGACGTCTTTCACCTGTAATGAGATTTTCAGACTCCACCCGGACCCCCACTTCCATGGATGTCCTACCTACGAGGTTCAGACTAGCCCTTATGGTTACAAAATCTCCAACAAAAACAGGATTATGAAAATCCAGTCGGTCAATTGAAGCAGTGACTGCGTTGAACCTCGCATGACGGACAGCCACGGCTCCTGCCGCTGTATCAATAAGTTTCATAACGACCCCGCCATGAACATTACCGGCAGGATTCGCATCCTGAGGGTTCATCTGTTGGGCCATAACGGTACTGCTTTCTCTAACTTTTTTCACTTCCATATTTGTCCTCCTTGTGGTATATGCATCATCGAAAATAAAACAACCTTATACAGATCGTGCTCTTACAAGGTCTGGCGTATCGAACATGCTGAAACCATTGATTTTAATGTTTTTATATACAATACAAACAATAAAACAATCAAGCATGAGGTCGAATGTAAAGATTTTTTATTCGTAAAAACCTTTTACTCTTGTAATATATTGTTATATAATAAATAATATCTTTGAACTTAGTCAGTTATTTACCAGAATTGAAATATTCACGCCAGATATTTGGGTGCGAAATACTCTAACATGCCTGAATTAGTCGGCAGAAAGTTATCCAGCTTCATGATGAAGCATTCAAAAATATCAACAGAATTATTTGTTCAAAATGATGGCATATTTTACTGTTCGTCCCACTTCCGCCATATGCTCCGTATAGAACGAAAACGGACGGGACGCTCAGGAAAGCCATTTCTTCTCATGCTTATCGACCTATCAGGGCTGCAAACCAGACATTACGGCAACAGCATACTTGAACAGATCAAGGAGGCCCTTGTTGCTTCTTCAAGAGAAACAGATATTAGGGGATGGTACGAACATCATAATATCATGGGAACCATTTTCACAGAAATGGGTTCTGTAGATAATTCTTCGATAGAAATAATATTCCGTAAATTATACAATAAGATCAATGACACTCTCGGCAGAGAATTGCTGAAAAAAATCAAAATATCCCTTCATGTGTTTAGATATCCTGAAGAGGAAGATAGAATACTGGTTGCGTCGAGTCTCTAATCAAAAAAATTCCTTCACCTTGACTAATTGCTCGTCTCAAATTAATATCCACAAGAATATTTGAATTAAAGAAGATTAATGATAAAGACACATGATATAAATGTGACCCTGAACCAGGGTGACGTTATGGATCGACCGTTCGACAAGTTTACGGATGTCCATAATGATATCCTGTTCCTATTTCACGACAATAGCCAAGGGTTATGAGTATTACCAAGGTATCAGTAATCATAATTGCGTTATTGCTCGCATTGTTCATAACACCCCCAGCCAACGCAAGCACGCCTCTGCAAATAGTTAAAGGTTTTGTTTCCAGGGTTTTTGACGGGAACAACATCATAGTAAAAACGAGAGACCGCAAAACACTGAAGGTTTGCCTTTATGGGACCGATGCCCCCGAGCTGAATAAAATAAATCGTAAGACACGGCGGATAATTAAACAAGGACAGCCATTTGCGAGTGAGGCGAAATCCTTTCTCTCCTCCATGGTATTCGGCAAGGATGTTCGCCTGGATGTCATGGAAATCAAGATGAATCGTCACAAGAAGCTGGTCTCTATTGTTTGGGTAGGGGAAAAGAATGTAAATCTGCAAATGATTAAGGCGGGTATGGCTGAGGCATACGTTGATAATCTGGAGGATCAACAGTACCGGCACCAGTTTCTTGAGGCTGAAATAGAGGCGAAGGCGAAGCGGCTTGGAATATGGTCCCAGGGCATCACATATGAAAGGCCGAGTGACTACAGGAAGCACTGAAGATCAGAACTGACACGCCTAGCACTTAAACATACCATTTTCATAGATCAGTACTTTTTCTCCTGAGGTCAGTTGAGCCGTCACTGTCTTGTCTTCAGTATTGACGAGATCCCAGTGGAGGGCTGAATCGTTGAACCCCATTTCCTTCTTCTTGTCCTTTGTTAATTTCGACGGATTTCCATCATACGTAACGGTGTAAGAAGATCCAAGGGCGACATGACAATTTCCATATTCACCGCCGTGATTCTCATCAAAAAGCGTATCGGCCATGAAACGGTCGATCCTGGAAAAACGTTTATCCGTCAGAGAAAACTCACCGATGCGGCGCGCGCCCCTGTCCATCGCAATCTGCTTCCTGGCAAAATCCTCACCCGTCTCGGCCGTGATCTCAATTGCGTTCCCTTTCTTAAATAACAAACGGACCCCCTCCACATAGTTGCCGCTCCGGAAAGAAGGGAGATTTGCAAAATAGCGGCCTTCTGTTCCCCGCCAATCCGGTGAGGTGAATATCTCAAAGCTCGGCATGTTATGTCCCGAAATGCCTATCCACGCTCTCTTTGCACCAAGCGCTACAGTTAGATCAACGCTGTCAGATTCGATGCGAATTGTTTTAATGGTGAGGCTGCTCAGCCATTTTTTAATATTTCTTACTTCAGTTAGGATTTTTTGCCATTGTGATATGGGATCATTAAAATCCAGATAGCATGCCTTGATAATCTGCCGAGCATATTCATCGTATGCCATCCTCGCCTGCTTTGCCA
>DATKLL010000033.1:0-5612 GCA_035542475.1 Syntrophales bacterium | reverse complement strand
TCATCGGAGGGTTTGAAGGCATTCAGGATGGACATGGATTTCCCCGCAAGGCCGAGAAGACGGTCATTGGGGATGACGATCAGGGAGTCAACATGTTTCTTGAGTTCCGCAACCCCCTGTTCAGCTTTGGAGAGACGCTGCCTTCCCTCTCGGGTGAAAGGTTTGGTAACCACACCGACAGTCAATGCGCCCAGTTTCTTGGCCACACCTGCTATAACTGGGGCCGCGCCTGTCCCGGTCCCGCCGCCCAGGCCGGCAGCGACAAAAACCATATCGGCACCGCTGAGTTCATCGGCCAGCCGTTCGTTGTCTTCCAGCGCAGCCTGTTTACCCATTTCGGGATTGGCACCCGCGCCGAGGCCCTTGGTCGACTGGCTGCCCAACTGGATTTTCACTGGAGCTTTGGACATGCGCAGCGATTGTACGTCGGTATTGGCGACAATGAAATCGACACCCTGGATATTGCAGGTGATCATGGTGTTAACCGCGTTGCTACCTCCTCCCCCTACTCCAATAACCTTGATCTTCGCACACCGTTCAATACTTCCATCAAACTCGAACATGATTCGCCCCTTATTCTTTTTTAACATCCGTCATCGAATTTGCCATGGATGTCTCAGGAATGGCCTAAAAAATCAGATACCCAACAGGGAATACTCTGTAAATGGAGTTAAAGAAGCTCTCCAACCTTCGTGGCAGACCACACGAATAGAAGTCGGTTGTCTGAAAAGCCAATATCAGCAATGTTTATATGATGCAACAAACCTGCAAGACGATAATCTACACGCTTGAAGCAGTGCACATGTCATATATTAGACCATTTGAGATGTTGAAGAATCAAAGATTAACCTTGTATAAACTGAAAAAGCCGCCCAATCAGCACATGCTGACGCGGACAGCTCTTTTTCGGCACACAGAAAATTATTCCATCCTCTGTGATCATCCTCAACGCTCCCACCACAATAAATTTTATTAACATTTACACCCAGCTCATGTCCAGTGTCAACTCCGTAACAATTATTTTACTTGAATTAGAAGCACCCTTTTATAGTTGCCATCGTGACCAATTATACGGAATGGCGGCTCTACCATTTCCCCATTGCGGTCAGGTGGGCAGCGACTAACGGGAAAGACCCTACGGAGGCTTTTCCTATTGGTTTTTAATTAATGAGTTGGTCAATCCGGAATGCATTCGGCAAATACAAGAAAAAGACCTTCCTTGTTCCAGCGATAATCTTTCACTTATGGTCTAAGCGAGGCTTTTTCTTTCTGATACGATTTTCATGCCTTGTTGAATAATGATACAAGCGGCCATATCATCAATTAAACACAAATTCTATTTTGGCAAGTACGTCAAATCACAATTAAAGTTTCTACAGATTTTTTAGAGGCTCCCATCCAAAAAGCCTGTGAAATCAATAAAATCGTTCTTAAATCCCAACGCCCTCGCTGCAAGTTCGCTTCTACGCTTTATTCCAAGCTTCCCAAATATATTATGAAGATGGTCCTTGACGGTTTGTTCACTTATATGAAGCGACTCTGCAATATTCCGATTGGAATAGCCCTTTAAGACAAGAATCGTGAGTTCTTTTTCACGCCTTGTCAGTTTATGCATGTCGAGTTTTTGATTGATGCTTTCGCTGCTGGAGGACGCCTCATGATGCGTGAGTCTCACTTTTTTATCTGCACTTGCAGGCAACGTCAAACCACGATATGTCCCTAAACCGCCCTGAAAAAAGGCTGGATAAGAACCAAGATTGTGGTTCGGTACCGACCCCAATCGAATTCCCTTGAGCAGTCGCTCCAAATTTTCATTCAAGGAAAACTGATCGCTGTCCTCAAACTCCGAGTTGTCCCGCCTGACATGTTTGTTCAGTTCAATTCCGTTCATGAAATGATGATTACGGAGGGCATTAGCCATGTGAGGTAGAAGTTTATTTAAGACATCCTTCTCACGTTTTGTAAAGTCACCATCCCTCTTCTTGCGATGAAAACTGCATATTGCCAGCACATCACCTTCAACCACCAATGAAGAGGCGAGGGCATAAAATGCTGATGTTACCCTGGCAAAGAAATCACGGACAAATTCGCCTGTTGTCAAGCTTCGCCACTGCAAGAGGTCGGTATTATGCACAACGGTGTTTGCATTTTTAATCAGTTCGTATGCGACTAAGGGATCGAGATTCAAACAGCCGTCAGGACATAAGACCGGTTCCTTTCGAGGATTACTGTAAGATCTGTATCCGATGAAGTAGAACTTTCCGGTTTTCGAGTCGAAGGGAAAGAAAGCTGCGTCGTAAATGCCTATGAATTTATGCAAGCAGTCGAAAACTGAGCTGAACATAGCACTCTTGTCATGTTCAGAATACATAATATCAATGATTTCCAGAATCCTCTTATAATCCCGAGCAGAAAGTGGCATAGCTAACACCCCCTTTCCATGAGACACATAAGAAACCGATTCTCTAAGTCTAATTATACCCCTCGTCCAGTGATTTTTTGTTTTTGTGAAAATATTTTTTTTCGAAAATCCTACTTTCGTTGGATTGCTTCACTTTTATGGAAAAGCTAGTATCGCCAAATAATATTAATCAGTGATTATGTAAGACACAAAATTGTCGAATTGTATTCAAGATAATCCTAAATTATCTGCAAATTAGACTGCTTCGCCCAGGTAACAGAAGAAACGAACGTCATAAAATAATCCCTTCTGATGGTGACCGTCCATCACGTAACAAATTTGAAATAACCTGAATACAAACTTTCCGGGAGACAGCAATATGAATGAGCGCGAACAGGGGTTTGATGAAATGCGCAAGAGCAACCAGTGGCTCGATCTCTTGGCGGAAATGGCCAGCCTGCTGCTGATGAGCGACTCACCACAAAAAATTGTGGGTTCCCTGTGTCATAAAGTTCTCGCGATTCTGGATTGCCAGGCTTTCTTCAATTACCTGATTGATGAAGAATGCAAGCGCCTGCATCTCAGCGCCTTCGGCGGAATCCCGGAAGAGGAAGCTCTAAAGATGGAGTGGCTTGATTATGGCGTAGGGGTGTGTGGCTGCTCCGCTCGCAATGGCAACCGACTCGTGGTCGAGAATGTTCAGGAGGCGAGTGATCATTATACGGCATTATTGACAACTCTCGGCATCAAAACATACACCTGCTATCCGTTGATCTCAAAGGGGCAGATTTTCGGTACTCTTTCCTTCTGTGCGCGGAACAGGAATGAGTTTACAGAAGATGAGCTGTCTCTCATTCGGGTGGTAGCTGATCTGGTCGCGATCGCCTTAGACCGCAAGCTGGCAGAAGAGAAGCTAAAAAGAGCCCATGATGAGTTGGAGATGCGGGTTGGGAAGCGGAAAGTCGAACTCGCCGAAATGGTTGACAAACTGCAAAAGGAAATAAAGGAGAGGGAAAGAAACGAACTGGAGCTTCGCCAGAGCAGGGAAAGATACACCCTGGCGGTCGATGGGGCAAACGACGGCATCTGGGATATTGACCTTCACAAAGGAGAAGCTTTTTACTCGTCGCGCTGGAAAAGTATGCTTGGTTATGAAGATGATGAGATATCTTCAAGCCTCGAAGAATGGCAGTCAAGGATCCATCCGGATGACTACGACATGGTAATGGAAACCCGAAAAGCCTATCTGGAGGGGCTCATCCCAACCTATGAGGTCAAATACCGGCTCAGACACAAAAATGGCAGTTATCGCTGGATTCGCGCTCGCGGAGCTTGCCTGCGCGATTCGCAGGGGAAGCCTTATCGGATGGCGGGATCGCACACCGATGTAACCGAGCGGAAAATAATGAAGGAAGCCCTTCTGGAGACTGAAAAGAGGTACCGTGAGCTTTTTGAAGAATCCAAGGATACAGCATTTATCGTAAATACCCACGGCAAGCTGGTTGACATCAATCCCGCAGGGTCAGAACTCCTCGGCTATAAAAAGGAGGAACTACTTGCGCTGGACTTGGTGCATGATCTTCACGTCACCAAAAATGCGAGGTTACAGTTCCGGAAAAAGCTTATTCCTGAAGGATACGTGAAAGATGCTGAGGTGGAGTTGAGGAAGAAGGATGGCGGAGTAGTCCTTGTTCATATCTCAGCGTCACTGATGTATGATGCTGAGGGAATACTGTCCGGATACAGGGGAATAGCACACGATATTACAGAGAAAAAGAGACTGGAACAGCAGCTTCTGCAGGCCAAAAAAATGGAGTCGATCGGGGTTCTAGCTGGTGGGGTGGCACATGAATTCAACAATCTGCTGACCGGTATTTACGGGTACGGGCAGATAATCAAGGATATGATTCCCTCAAACGATGAGCCTTTGCAGGAAAGCATAGGGCAATTGCTTAGAGCTTCGGAAAGGGCAGCAGAACTCACCAAGAGCCTGCTTGCCTTTAGTCGAATGCAATCGATAAATCCGAAACCTGTTCAAGTTCAAACCATCATCCATGATGCCCTTGGTCTTATCAAGAGAATCATCGGTGAGGATATCGAATTAAGTACCAGTTTCTCAAAGAAAAAGCTCCTCGTAAAGCTTGATCCTGGACAGATTGAACAGATCTTGTTGAATCTGGTGGCTAATGCCCGCGATGCAATGCCCTGTGGGGGTCGTATTCATATAATGACGCAGGAAGCTATTGTTCAGGAAGGATCTGAATCAAATTATGATCTTGCCGCGCCCGGAAATTATGCGCTGATCTCTGTTTCCGATGCTGGGACAGGGATCGATGAGAAGTCCTTAGAACGGGTTTTTGAACCGTTTTACACCACCAAGGAAATTGGTAAAGGTACCGGTCTAGGGCTTTCCATTGTGTACGGCATAGTGAAGCAGAATAATGGTTCAGTCCTCTTGGAGAGTGAACCTGGTAAGGGGACGAGCGTCTCTATTTATCTCCCGACTATAGCTGAAGCGGATAAAAACAGAAAAAAGGAGAAAGATGAAACCGGGTGTTTCGGTTACAAAGACCCTTCTTGTTGCGGAGGACGACGAAATAGTAAAAACACTCCTGACGAAGGTCATAAATAGAGACGGTTATAGCGCAATAACCGTTTTGTTACATTTATGTAAGTTGTTTGCTTCAACGTCAAAGTTAATTTGACATTGATTCAGGTTCCGTTAGTTGGCAATATCAATTATTTTGTTCAACCTTGATGTGTGGAAAACGGAAAAATGTTGAAAAAAATCGAATTTAACGTCAACAGAAAGGGGTATTTCAATCGTGAAACTCCGGCGCGCTTTTTTTATGCCCAAAGCGACGGTCGGAATTACAAAATGGAGGGTCTAAAATGGCTGATTGTAAGTGGTATGCAGAAATGGTCGAAATCATGCAGAAACTCCAGGAATATCCGGTTTCAAAGCGTGAGAAGTATGCGGCTAGAATTAAAGATGACAGATCGTTCGACGCAAAAGAAAAACACCTTCTGACACTGTTAATTGTGCACCCTAGCCTTGGGGAAGAAGTATTTAGAGATGGTTTAAAAGCGGCATAACTGGAAGGATCACATGAGATATAGGCAGAATTGACCGCCCTGGAAACGGGGCGGTTTTTGTCCCCGAGCGGACTGGGAGCCATTTTGGACCGAGCGTTAAGAATATGAATATTGG
>DATKLL010000032.1:0-4946 GCA_035542475.1 Syntrophales bacterium | reverse complement strand
ACTTTTAGGTTGTAGATTTATCAAACCAAGTTTTTCTAATATTTTAGATTGTTGGGCTTTCTCACGGTGCCTGACCAAGGTATCGATCATGGTGTTTCCTACAAAATAAATTTTCCCCTCAGGAATACCCTCCCTCTTCAGGTTTTCATTGGCGCTTTCTTCAGTTGTAAAAAGAAAATCTGAGATAGAATCGGTTAAAAGTCGGTTGATTTCCTCGGGCATGGTTCTGTCAAAACTCCTCAGCCCTGCTTCGACGTGGGCAATGAGCGGCTTCCCCCGCAAGTTTTGAGTTCGGAGTTTTGAGTTCCGAGTTAGATACTGAATTTTGGATGCGACAAGGGTGCAGGCGATTGTCGAGTTAACGTCACCAACAACCATAACGATATCAGGCTGCTTCTTCAAAAGAACGGGTTCAAACCTTTTCATGATCTCTGCAGTCTGAACAGCATGGGAGGCAGAACCAACCTCTAAATCAATATCTGGCCTGGGTAATTCCAAGTCTCTGAAAAAGGCCTCCGACATCGAGTCGTCGTAATGTTGTCCGGTATGCACTAACAAATGTTGAATGTTGAACGTTGAATTTTTAATGGAAGCATTGTGCACCTTTATAGCGTCGATAATCGAGGCGATTTTCATGAAATTGGGGCGAGCACCGGCAACGAGCATTAGTCTCATATCAATTGGTTATTGGATTGATAGGTGAATAGTTAGGGACTTAATCAATCGATCTGTTAATGGGTTAGTTTGTTTGAAGATCGATTATTCAATACCGATTTGAAAACATCGTAAACTTGCAGGGCAACTCGATTCCAGGTATATTCTTCGGCAAATTTAACAATTTCATCTCGATTCCATGATTGTTTCAACGCAATAGAAATCTTTTGGGCAATATCCTGTTCGGTCCTTTCAGCTAAAATTCCGACACTGTTAGAGCTAATAATCTCAGGAATGCCTCCTGCAGACGTTGCGACCACTGGTGTTCCACAGGCCAAAGATTCAAGAATTACATTCGGCCACCCTTCTTGCTGACTTGCCAGACAAAAGACATCTGCTGCGGAGTACCAATCACGCAATTCCTCATGAGGGATAGCACCTGCTAATTTTACGTCCTCCTCAAGATTTAGCAAAGAAATAGTTTTTTCGAGTTCTTTCCGAAACTCTCCTTCTCCCACAATTACCAGATAGACACTTTCCTTATTAAGCTCTGTTTGGAGGATCTTGAGTGCCTTGATTAGATAATCAAATCCTTTATTTGGTGTAAGATGTCCGACTGAAAGAATAATCTTCTTGTCGAGGAGTTTTAGCCTCCTTCGAATTTCTTCTTTCGGCGCCGGACAAAATTTATAACTATCCACCCCATTTGGAATAACTGACACTTTTTCCTCTGGCACGCCTAACTGGACTATTCCTTTTTTCAGAGCTTGGCATACAGCTACTACCTTGTTTGCTTTCAGAAGGGTCTGCCTAAGGAATTTTCGGATGATCGGAAATGTTCCATAGAGATTAATATCGCTGCCCCTTGCTGACACCACAACGGGCTTCTTGAAATAGTTGCTTAACAAGGTTGCAGCGTATCCATCAGGGTAGAGATAATGGGCATCGATGATATCGAAATTAAATTCCCTTTGGATTTTTTTAACAACCGGTAGAACGGACCAAAACATCGTTAAACCATAGAAGCTCATCCCAATTTTGGGAGTCATGAAATACTGCGGATGATAGACTTCCAGCCCTTCTATTAACTGATGACTTTTAACTTGTGAATACCGCCATCGTGAACCAAGTCGAATATCAGGGAAATATGGCACAGGAGCAACGACTTTAACTTCAACTCCATTAAGTTTGGCAAAAAAAGTCATGCGCTCTTTTATAAAAACTCCATTATTCGGCCACACGTTGTTGGGATACAATGTAGTGAAAGTCAGGACTTTCATAATTTGCTAACACACAAAGAGGTGAGCGCATAGAGCATAGCGTTAAGTTCCCGAAATCCCCGTTTGAGGCTTGTTGATCCTTAAATAATCAGATCCTAATCAGATAAAATATGCTTTGCCCTATGCCTTATGCACTCTGCTATTACTGAATTGTTGTTGCCACAGTCGAAACATAAAAAGAGTCCACAAGGGTGTTGAACGGTCACGGAACCCATTTTGATGTTGGTTCCAGATTTGTTCAATCGTAGATTTTTGTAAAAGATCACCGTTGGTATTATTGAAAATAGTCTCGTAGGCCAAGTCTTTTAATTCATTACGGAACCAACGTGCCAATGGCACGGCGAATCCCATTTTCCCCCGATAAAGAATATTATTTGGGAGAATCCTCTCAAGAGCTTTTTTGAAAATGTACTTGCCATTTCTTCCCTGAAGCTTAAGTGAAGATGGAATAGTAGCAACGAGCTCCATGAATTTGTGGTCAAGAATGGGTGCGCGAACTTCCAATGAGTTAGCCATACTTGCCCGATCAACTTTTGTAAGGATATCGTCCGTAAGATAGGTCTTAATATCCAGGTATTGAATGCGAGATAGCGGATCATCGGTACCAGCCTTCTCATAATAAAACTTAAATACATTTAAAGAATCGTATCCAGATAGTGATTTCTTAACATCTGGATGAAGTAATTTCTCCTTCAGTTCTGGACGAACGGCGGAAACCGATCGGAAATACCCTTCGAGGGGGGCACACGAAAGGGCCTCAAAAGTCGCTTTGCCTCGAAAAACGCGCGGTGCCCAGTCTGCCTTTGGATAAAGGGAAGCCAATGTCCTAAAAACAGGACGACGAATATGGATCGGCAAAAGGGCGCGAAATTTGTTCTCCCGAGCATCAAAATAATAGCGACGGTACCCTGCAAAGTTTTCATCCCCCCCATCCCCAGAAAGAGCCACAGTCACCTTTTCACGAGCAACCTTGGAAACATAGTAGGTCGGCACCGCTGAAGAATCTGCAAAGGGTTCATCATAATAATGGGCGAGCTTATCAACAATTCCAACTGCGTCTGGTCTCACTACCTTCTCGTAATGATCTGTATTAAATAGCGACGACACCTCCTTTGCATAACTAAGCTCATTGAACTCTTGTTCATCAAACCCAATTGAGGAGGTCTGAACAGGTCCCTTCTTTATCTGGCTCATTAATGCAACCACCGACGAGGAGTCTACGCCTCCAGAGAGGAAAGCCCCGAGCGGCACGTCACTGATTAAACGAATTCGAACAGACTCTTGATAGGCTTCAAGGAGCCTTTCACACCACTCTTCCTCAGAAAGTTCAGCGGGATGAGCGAAACTAATATCCCAGTATTCCGATTCTCGAATTCCATTATCATCGATACGAGCATAATGGCCAGGCCGGATCTTCCGGATTTTCTTGTAGATGGATTTTGGCACTGGAATATAGAGGAAAGAAAAGTAATCACAAAGAGCCTCCAGGTCAATATCCTGAGGAATATCCTCTGCCTTTAGAATCGCTTTTAATTCTGAGGCAAAGACAATGCGGTCCCCATCATAGAAGTAGAAAAGTGGTTTTTTGCCAACCCTATCGCGAGCGAGGAGAAGTTTTCTCTTTCTTTGGTCCCATATGGCAATAGCAAACATTCCACGAAAATATTGAAAACACTCTTCACCCTTTTCTTCGTACATATGAATAATGATTTCCGTATCAGACCGGGTCTTAAAGATGTGTCCTTTTTTTACCAGCGCATCATATAACTCCTTAAAATTATATATTTCTCCATTGAAAACCACCCATATCGTTTCATCTTCATTGGACATGGGTTGATGTCCACCTCCAAGATCAATGATAGAGAGCCTCCGATGTCCGAGACCTGTTTCTCCCGAAAGATAGAAACCTTCGTCATCTGGTCCGCGGTGGATAAGTGTATTATTCATATCTTTCAAAATATTCATCGTGACAGGTTGTTTGATTTTGAAATTATAAATTCCGCAAATGCCGCACATGGTTAACCTCTGGAATGATGGAATACTGGAGTAATGGAATAATTGAATATTGGAATATCGGATCTCTCTTCCTATGTTATCTTTTGGTCAAGACAGAATCATAAACCTGCTGGTAGCCCTGAACCATTTTCTCTATGCTAAATTGGATTTCGGCCTTCCGCCGCCCGGCCTGGCCGTGGCGGATTAACATTTCTGAATTATTTGCGTACTTCAAAATCGCCTCGGTCATTGCCATCGGGTGCTTAGGAGGTACCAGCAATCCTGTCTTCCCCTCGTCTACCAGTTCAGGATTTCCTCCCACCCGTGTAGCCACCACAGGTAGGCCACTGGCCATCGCCTCAAGGATTGTATTGGACATTCCTTCTCTCAATGAAGGCAGTACAAACAAATCCAACCCTCGCATCACCTCAGGTATATCATTTCGTTCTCCCGGTAACCACGCAATGTGATCAGCATTCGCATTCTTCAATAGCTTTTCAGCCTCCATCCGTAATGGGCCATCACCTATGATAACTAGCCTTAACAGTTTTCGTGCTTTCGGTTCTTGATCAAGAAGCTCCAGGAAGGCCTGGACCAATGTAAGCTGGTTCTTGACCGTTTCCATTCTACCAACGGTTCCTATAACCAGGTTTTCTGCGGATACAAAGCCTGGCAGTCCCAATGAAGGTCGAGAACCATCACGAGGATAGAAGCGTTGGAGATCAACCCCATTATAAATTTGTGCCACTCGCTCAGCACGAATTCCTACAGTTTGAACCAGCCAGTTGGCAAGGTCAGTACTTACCGCAATGTATTGCTGAACAAAGGGGCTTATGACTTTACGAAGAAAGATATATTTTCTATTTAAACCGTCGAGGTCGTACATATCACGCCCGTGTTCGCCATGGATACGTGCCGGGACACCAGCTAAGGCAGAGGGGACGAGATATTCTAATCCCGGCAGATTACGTGTATGGACAATGGCAGGTTTCAATTTCCTAAGAACTTTCCAAAACC
>DATKLL010000031.1:0-27160 GCA_035542475.1 Syntrophales bacterium | reverse complement strand
TGAGGCAGCCGACAGCGCGGGATCTGCGGTTCATTACCACAGCCATTAAAATCAACGGCCATCTAGAAAGAATCGGCGATATGGCAGCCAACATTGCAGAGAAGGCGATTATACTTAGTGAAGAGCCGCCGATGAAGCCTTATATCGATATACCCCGCATGGCAGAGGTTGCCCGGGGTATGATAAAGGAAAGTCTTGATTCACTCGTAAATGAAAATACGGAACTGGCTCAGAAAGTCAGAACGGAAGATGAAACCATAGATAACCTTAATGAGCAGATTTTCAGGGAACTTTTAACCTTCATGCTGGAAGATCCAAAGAAAATACACAGGGCTCTGATTATTATGCAGATATCCAAGAGTCTCGAGCGGATTTCGGATCATGCAGTGGGCATTGCAGATATGGTCGTGTACATGGTCACAGGTAAGATCGTCCGGCATGAGCCGACCTGTAAGATTTAGGAGTAATGACATTGTGAAAGTTGCAAGAAAGTGTCGGAAATGGAAGGCGAAGTAAAAAGTTCCAGAGACAAGGCGCGCGAGTCATGAGGAATGAGGCGTACTGTGATGTACGCTGTAATGACGAAGGAGGAAGCGCAACGTAGTATATGGACTTTTTACAATGCCGACAGGAGTGAAGGGATTGAAGAGCCGCCTATTCTACAAAATTTTTATCAGTTATATCTTGATTATATCACTTGCCGCTGCTGTAGCCGGATTGATGTTTGCACGGCAGGTCAAGGGCAAGTTGATAGAGGAGATTAAAAGTGATCTCACAGGGAATGCAAGGATAATAGTCTTCCTGTCAAAAAGTGAAATCGAAAGGAGGTTATCTTCTCTGGCTGATATATCACGTTCACGTGTTACCCTGGTTGGTGCTACGGGCTGGGTTCTGGCGGATTCGGAGAAAAATGTGACGGAAATGGATAACCACCTGAACCGACCGGAAATACAGGAAGCGAGAATAAAGGGGCAGGGAGAAGCTATCCGTTATAGTCACACCCTTGGTGTAGATATGCTCTACATTGCCTTTCCCATTAGAGAGGGTACAGAGCTAAAAGGTTATATTCGCCTGGCTCGTCCGCTTTTTGAGGTAAAAAAGTCTCTTGATCAGCTATACAGCCAAGTCTATAAAATTATTCTCGCGGCCATAATACCTTCTTTGCTTATCGCTCTGTTAATTTCAAAGAAACTTGTGTCGCCTATTCTGAAGGCGGAATCATTTACCGGAAAAGTATGCAATGGAGAGCTTCCCGGAACCCTCCTGATCGAAGCGAATGATGAAATCGGCCGGCTCGCAAGAAATATCAACTGCATGGTACTTGAACATCAGGAAAAGATGCGCTCCGCACATGAGGAGAAGGGTAAACTGGAATCGGCCTTCGCGAGCATGACGGAAGGCGTCTTGGTACTTAACGGCCGGAATCGAATCGAATTTCTGAATAAAGGCCTGAAGGATATTCTCCTCAGGCAAAACATAACAGATATCATCGATAAAACGCCGCTAGAGGCATTTCTGAACGCTGAGCTTGAGGATGCCCTTGAAAGGTTCCGGGAAACGAAAACGACGGTCTTTCGGGAAATAACCCTCGGTGATGATAACCCTATTATCATGGACGTCACCATCTCAGCTATTTCCAGGCCTACCGGGGCGGAAGAAAAAACAATGATTGTCTTTCATGACGTTACAAGGCTCAAGAAACTGGAGAAGATACGTGAGGACTTCGTAGCCAACGTGACACACGAAATCAAGACTCCACTTACGGCGATTGTCGGATTTATTGAAACCCTTCAGGGCGGGGCTATTAATGAGAGAGAAAACGCTGAGAAATTTCTTCAAATAATCTCCGAGAATGCCCATCGCCTTAATCGTCTTGTGGATGACCTCCTAACACTTTCAAACATAGAACTCGGGGAGATGAAATTACGCCTCGAAGCGATGTCTATTGGTGGTGTTATCGAAAATATCCTGCCTGTGTTTGAAACAAAGACCGCAGAAAAATCCTTGACCATATATAAAGACATTCCCGAAGGGCTTCCGTTAATCCTTGCCGATAAAGATAAGGTGGCACAGATCCTTTTGAATATTCTCGATAATGCCGTAAAATTCACGCTGAATGGCGGACGGGTTTCCATCAGAATATCGCATGAAGGTAAAGGCCCAGTGGTTGTAAAGGTCATTGACACCGGCATCGGTATCCCAAAGAGTGAAATTCCCAGGCTGGGAGAACGCTTCTACCGGGTTGACAAGACTCGCTCGAGGGAATGGGGGGGTACCGGTTTGGGGCTGTCTATTGTGAAACACCTTATGAAGGCGCATCATGGAGACATTGAGATCGAAAGTCAAATGGGCAAAGGCACCACAGTTTCTCTTTATTTCCCAATTTTTCGAGAAATTCCGACCTAAAATTGTAAAAAAACGCGGGGAACGGGGTTATTTTCATAAAAAAATGCTTTGTTCCCTTTATTTTTTTAAAAAATTTGCCATGAATGCCTTGACATGGTGAAATTTGTGTATATTTTATGGCCTGACATACAAAAGCGCACGATTATCTTAAAAAATCTAAAAATATAAATATAGAAAGGAGAGGTTGGAGCATGAAGATCAGACCATTACAGGATCGAGTTATTATTAAAAGATTAGAGGAAGAGCAAAAGACCAAGGGCGGCATTATTATTCCCGACACGGCCAAGGAAAAGCCTATAGAAGGGGAGGTTGTTGCCGTAGGAAAGGGAAAAACAACGGAAGACGGTAAATTGATAAAACCGGATGTCGCAGCCGGAGACAGGGTTCTCTTCAGCAAGTATGCGGGCACGGAAGTCAAAATAGATGGTGTTGAGCATCTAATTATGAGAGAAGACGATATTCTTGGAATCATTGAAAAAAAATAACCTGATTATTAAGGAGGATACATTAGATGGGAGCAAAAATACTTCAATATGACGAAGAAGCAAGAAAGTCGATTCTCAAGGGTGTAAATACCCTTGCAGATGCGGTTAAAGTAACCCTTGGCCCCAAAGGCAGGAATGTTATTCTTGATAAATCCTTTGGAGCCCCGACTGTTACAAAAGACGGTGTTACAGTAGCTAAAGAGATCGAACTCGAAGACAAGTTTGAAAACATGGGTGCCCAGATGGTGAAAGAAGTCGCCAGCAAGACGAGTGATGTGGCCGGTGACGGGACCACCACGGCAACCATTCTCGCCCAGGCAATTTACAGAGAAGGGGCAAAGAGTGTTGCGGCTGGAAGTAATCCCATGGATATAAAAAGGGGTATCGATAAGGCTGTTGAAGCCGTCGTCAAGGAACTGGAAAAGTTAAGCAAACCGACCAAAGACCAGAAAGAGATTGCCCAGGTGGGAACAATTTCTGCCAATAATGATGAGGCGATTGGTGCAATTATTGCGGAGGCAATGGGAAAGGTTGGTAAAGAAGGCGTAATTACGGTAGAAGAAGCGAAAGGGCTGGAAACCGAACTGGAAATCGTGGAAGGCATGCAGTTTGACAGAGGATATGTATCTCCGTATTTCGTGACCAATGCAGAAAAGATGGAGGTAAACCTAGAGGATTGCTATATACTGATCAACGAAAAGAAGATCAGCGGTATGAAAGACCTTCTTCCCATTCTGGAGCAGATTGCGAAAATGGGAAGGCCGCTCCTTATCATCGCCGAGGATATTGAGGGAGAGGCACTGGCAACTCTCGTGGTTAATAAGATCAGGGGCACCCTTCAGGTTGCTGCCGTGAAAGCCCCGGGATTTGGAGACAGAAGAAAGGCTATGCTGGAAGATATCGCCATCCTTACCGGTGGAAAGATGATTTCTGAGGATATGGGTGCGAAGCTGGAAAATACAAGGATGGAAGACCTGGGCCGGGCCAAGAAAATTACTATTGATAAAGACAACACGACTATTATTGACGGTGCAGGGTCGAGAGCAGCCCTCGAAGGAAGGGTGAAACAGATCAGGACACAGATAGATGAAACAACTTCCGATTATGACAGGGAAAAACTCCAGGAAAGATTGGCCAAGCTGGTCGGCGGCGTCGCGGTTATTAAGGTAGGTGCGGCAACGGAGACGGAGATGAAAGAAAAGAAGGCACGTGTTGAGGATGCACTCAATGCGACACGTGCGGCCGTTGAGGAAGGCATCGTTCCCGGCGGCGGTGTGGCCTATATCAGGACATTGCCGGCACTCGAGAAACTGAAGATGGAGGGAGACCAGAAAGTTGGTGTCAATATCGTAAAGAAGGCCCTTGAAGAGCCACTGAAGATGATCGTGCAGAACGCCGGCGAAGAAGGCACGATCGCCGTGGAGAAAGTAAAGGCGAAAAAAGGTGCTTTTGGTTTCAATGCCAGGACAGACCAATATGAAGACCTGATTGAAGCGGGCGTAATCGATCCGACCAAGGTAACAAGGTTTGCCCTCCAGAATGCGGCAAGCGTGGCATCGTTGATGCTCACTACCCAGTGTATGGTAGCAGAAAAGCCTGAAGAAAAACCTGCTATGCCGGCTATGCCTCCCGGCGGCGGATATCCCGGTATGGGAATGTAAAAGTTAATTAGTCCTATCGGCAAATGAAAAGCCCCCTATTTTTCTGCAGGGGGCTTTTTTTTACTTATGCTTGAAAGAGGTTTATTTCTGTGATAGCTTCATCAACCGTTGATTATTCAGCGGTTACATTAGATATAGTGTCGTCCTATCAGTAATGATCAATATTGAGGAGTAACAGATGAACTATAAGGATACGTTAAATCTGCCGAAAACTGATTTCCCCATGAAGGCGAGTCTCTCCCGGAAGGAGCCGGAGTTGCTCAAAATGTGGGGGGATATGAATATTTACGATAAGATCAGAGAGGCATTAAAGGGTAAGATGACCTATATCCTCCATGACGGACCTCCTTATGCAAACGGAAATATCCACCTTGGTACGGCGCTGAATAAGGTGATCAAGGATATGGTGGTCAAATCGAAAAATATGTCCGGGTTCGACAGTATCTATGTGCCTGGCTGGGACTGTCATGGTCTTCCCATTGAACATCAGGTCGAGAAAGAACTGGGCAAGAGAAAAAATGAGATGTCCCACGCGGATATACGGCGGTTCTGCCGCTCCTTTGCTGATAAATTTGTAGGAATCCAGAGGGAACAGTTCAGGCGCCTGGGAGTATTTGGGGAATGGGACAATCCTTACCTAACCATGTCTTATGATTATGAGGCAGCGACTGTAGAAGAGTTTGGGAAACTCTTTTTTAAAGGCGATGTCTATAAGGGGAAAAAGCCGGTGTATTGGTGCGCTTCCTGTAAGACCGCCCTGGCGGAAGCCGAGGTTGAATACAGCGACCATATAACCCCTTCTATCTATGTTAAATTCAAAATGATATCCGATATAGCGGCTGTTCGTCCGAAACTGAAAGGGGAGAAAGTAAGCGTAGTTATCTGGACGACGACTCCCTGGACGATACCACCAAACCAGGCAATTGCCGTGCATAAGGATTTTATCTATGTCGCAGTAAGGGTTGACGGTGAGACTTTGATAATCGCAAAGGAACTCCTGGATTACTGCATGGATGCCTTTGGCTACAAAAACTATAAAGTCCTGGACGAATTTCCCGGATCCGTTCTGGAGGGTCTTAAGTGCAAACATCCGTTATACGAACGTGAGAGTCTCATCATCTTGGCTCCTTTTGTCACGCTTGATGCAGGGACGGGCTGTGTGCATATCGCGCCCGGTCACGGTCAGGAAGATTACGAGATCGGCATGAAATACTGCCTGGACAATTACGCTCCTGTGGATGACAATGGGATATACACCTCTGATGTAAAATACTTTGCCGGGCAGTTCGTCTTCGATGCCAATGGTGCGGTCATAAAAAAATTGGATGAAGTCGGGGCCTTGCTCGGTCATGTTGACATTGAGCACTCCTATCCACACTGCTGGCGGTGCAAGAATCCCATCATCTTCCGGTCTACCGAGCAGTGGTTTATCTCGATGGAAAAGAATAATCTAAGGCAAAAAACCCTTGGTGCAATTGACAAGGTGCAGTGGTTGCCGGCATGGGGTCGTGACAGAATATCCGGAATGATTAAAGCCCGCCCTGACTGGTGTATCTCCAGACAGAGGTTGTGGGGGGTGCCGATTACAATGTTTTCCTGCGACCATTGTAAGAATGACATTATGACAGAAAAGATTATGAGGCATGTCTTAAAACTGATTAGTGAGTTCGGGGCTGATGTTTGGTTTGAGAGGGAAGCAAAGGATCTCTTACCCACGGGGACGGTGTGTCCTTCATGTCAAGGAGACAAATTTACAAAGGAAACGGATATACTCGATGTGTGGTTCGATTCCGGCGTAAGTCATGCCGCCGTGTTGGAAAGACGGCATTATCTAAGTTCCCCGGCGGATATGTACCTTGAAGGCAGCGATCAGCACCGGGGATGGTTTCATTCTTCCCTCCTGGAATCCGTGGGGACGAGGGGGCGTGCCCCCTATAGAACCGTTCTGACTCACGGGTTCGTTGTTGACGGCGAGGGAAAGAAGATGTCCAAATCCATGGGCAATGTCATTGACCCGGAAGAGATCATCGATAAGCATGGCGCTGAAATATTGAGGCTTTGGGTTGCCGCCGAAGATTACACACAGGACATCAGAATTTCCGACGAGATACTTGCCCGCCTCGTGGAGGCCTACAGGCGCATCCGCAACACAAGCCGTTTCATTCTCGGGAATCTCTACGACTTTAAACCCGGCAGTATGGTTTCCTATCAGGATATGGAAGAAATCGACCGCTGGGCCCTTCACAAACTTCAGGAAATTATACAGCGTGTCAGAGACGCCTATAACCAGTATCATTTTCATTTAGCATTCTTTACCCTGCATAATTTTTGTACCGTAGACCTGAGCGCCCTCTACCTTGATGTCCTTAAAGACAGGCTCTATACATCCAGAGCGGAGTCAAGGCAGCGGCGGTCTGCACAAAGCGCCATGTATATCATTCTTGATGCCATGACACGCCTGCTTGCTCCTGTACTGTCGTTTACTGCGGAAGAGATATGGCTGTCTTTACCTCCTTATGACGGGAAAGAACCCAGTGTCCACCTGACTCAATTTCCCGAGGTGAACTCCGGATATATGGATACTAAACTGGTTGAGAGCTGGGGCATGATGATAGCACTCAGGGGAGAGATTTCCAAGGCAATGGAAATAGCAAGAAAGAACAAAGTGGTCGGGCACTCCCTTGATGCTCGTGTGGAGATATCACCTCCCGGTAACCTTCGGTCATTTCTGCAGCTTCATCTCGAAGACTTAAAAACACTGTTGATCCTTTCCCAGATCAATATTGTGGGGGAGAGGGACATTAAAGACCCATATGTAAGTGAAGAGTTTGCAGGCTTGACTATTGGGGTATCGAAGGCGCGGGGCAAAAAATGTGACCGCTGCTGGGTTTATAGCGAAATGGTAGGCGTGAACCGGGACCATCCAGCCATTTGTGAAAGGTGCATCTCGAACCTTTAATCATTATTTCCCCCCTCAACCTCCCACCGGGGGAGGGAAGTTTGAAGGAGGTTAGGTCAAAAGCGTTGTTTGTAACAGCTTACACCTGGGGAGGGGATTTATCACGGAGGGATAATTTGAAAAAGAAATACATTATTCTTTTTGCGACAGTAGCGATGGTTGTACTGTCCGACTTTATCACCAAGGCCTACATCAGTTCGTCCATGTCCCTCCATGAATCGTTTGCTGTCATCAGTGGGTTTTTAAATATAACATATGTCAGAAATCCGGGAGCCGCCTTTAGTTTCCTTGCTGACGCCCCGGCGATTTTCCGGTCAATTTTTTTTATGTCAGTAACAGTTATAGCCATAATACTCGTTCTTTATTATATTGCTAAAAGCAAAATTGAAGAGCCGCTTATGATATTTTCCCTTTCCCTGATACTGTCCGGTGCTGTGGGTAATCTCATTGACAGGATGCAGTTCGGAGAGGTTATTGATTTTATCGACGTATATATAAGTTCCTACCACTGGCCTGCCTTTAATGTCGCCGATTCCGCTATAACTGTAGGAGCCTTCATCATGATTCTGGAATTAACCAGAGGGAAAAAGAAGCAAGGTGATACCGCATCAGCGTAATGCAGATTGGATAAGATTATTTTAATGAAGTTTATCTTCCTTATAAAAAGATTCTTATCGAGGCTGCTCCCTCCGCAGAGACTTTTCATCTTCAGTTTCGCCTCCATGATCCTTTTTGGGGCTATTCTCCTATGGCTGTCTTTTTCATCCAGCCGTGGTCATATAACCTTTGTCGATGCCCTTTTCACATCTGCCTCGGCAGTTTGCGTCACCGGCCTTACTGTCCTGGATATCGGCAAGGACCTATCTTTAGAGGGGCAGATTATTACCCTATTTCTTATTCAGATCGGCGGTCTGGGAATCACCACATTCTCCGTTGTTCTTTTCGGATTGATGGGCAGAGGCATTTCCTTTAAGGGAAGAGATATCGTCCAGTCGACATTTATTCAGACCCCGCGAAGAGATTTTTTCATGATCATGAAATGGGTTATCATGCTTACTTTTGTGATTGAGGCCATCGGTACGTTTTTCTTATTTATCCGGTTTTCACAGGATTACTCTCTCGGTTGGGCCTTTTATCAGTCCGTATATCATGCCGTCTCTGCCTTCAATAATTGCGGACATTCCTTATTCACGAATAACCTGATGGATTTCCAAAATGATATAACTATCAACCTTATCATTATGGGTTTGATTGTTCTCGGAGGGATAGGCTTCATCGTACAGTATGAGGTCATTTCCTGTTGGAGGGGTTTTCAGAAAAAATTGTCTGTACATTCAAATATCGTTCTTATAACGACGGCTTGTCTGATCCTGGGTGGTGCCGTATTTTTTTATATGTTCGAAGTGAATCATATCCTCAAAGATGCTTCAGTTAAGACTCAGATTCTTACTTCCTTCTTTCAATCTGTCACCCCCCGGACTGCAGGCTTTAGCACAGTGAATGTTTGTCAACTGACAAATCCGACGATTCTTGTCCTCATTATGTTGATGTTTATTGGCGCCTCGCCGGGTTCAACAGGGGGAGGAATCAAGACGACAAGCTTTGCCCTTCTTCTACTGATGATCTGGAACCGCTTAAAAGGACAAGAACAGGTAAATGTATTTAACAGGACCATACCAAGTGAAATTTTAACGCGCACGATTGCCATTATCTTCGCATCCGCCTTTTCAGTTACTCTCATCACATCGATTCTATTATTTGTTGGGGGTACGGGGAATTTACCCCCCCTTGCGAGCCGTCACTTGTTTGTGGAATATCTTTTTGAAACAGTGTCCGCCTTTGGCAATGTAGGTCTGTCCCTGGGCATAACGCCGAACTTGAGCACCGGTCAGAAATTGGCGATTATCCTTGTTATGTTTGCAGGAAGGGTAGGACCCTTGACCCTTGCTTTTTCCTGGTTTTCCCCAAAAGGGGGGTTAACATATGCAGAAGAGTCTGTTATGGTAGGATGAGGGGGCTGAAGAATGAAACGAGTGGTTGTGATCGGATTGGGCATTTTTGGATCTAACATCGTCAAAGAATTGTATGAAAACGGATTTGAAGTCATTGCCATCGATAAGGATAAAGAGGCCGTTCATCACGTAAGAGATTTTGCGACCAAGGCAATTGTTGCCGATGGAAGAGACAATGATGTGATGGATCAGATCGGCATTCGTGAGGATGATGTGGTTGTTATTTCCTTTGGTGAGGATCTCGCAGCCAGCACTCTCATCACACTTCATCTGAAACAGATGAAGGTTAAGAACATCGTTGTTAAGGCCCCCAACGAAGAGCATAAACTCATTCTGGAGAGGGTAGGTGCAACAGATGTCATTATCCCGGAGAAGGAAGTTGCCGGCAAGGTGGCAAAAAGCTTGATCTCTCCGAATGTCCTTGATTGTCTTCCCCTTTCCGAGGGTTATATGATATTCGAAATAGCACCTCCAAATAGCTTTTTGGGAAAAAGCATCGGTGAGCTTGAGTTAAGGAGCAGATATCACATTGAAGTTATCGCCGTTAAAGACGTTCTGACGGATCAGGTTCATATGGTGCCTCCCGCCAGTTTTATACTCAAGGACGGTGAAATCCTTGTCGTTATAGCAAAAGAAAAGGATATTCAAAAGATAAGGTGAGGTTGTTATGAGTGTTATTGTCGATTTTTCTATTTTCCCGATCGGTAAAGAGGAGAGCGTTAGTAAATACGCGTCGCGGGCTGTGAAAATTATCAAAGACAGCGGCCTGCCCTACCATATAGGCCCAATGGGAACGGCCATCGAAGGAGAGTGGGATGAGGTAATAGCCGTTGTAAAGAGGTGCATGGAGGACCTCAAGAAAGACTGCAACAGGCTGTATATGACGATGAAGGTAGACTGCCGACAGGGCGAGTACGGACGCATGGAGAAGAAAGTAAAGAAAGTGAAATGACGATTATTGTAAAATAATTGTGGCGTCAACGGCCACAAGGCCGCTTTCACTAATGATAATCGGATTGATATCGATTTCCTGAACCCGGGGATACTTTAGGCCAATATCACCCAGCGCTGCAATCATCTGTGCAAGGTCTCTTCTATTGACGGAGGGTTCACCCCGGAAGCCATCAAAAATCTGCTGTCCCCTCAGCCGGCTGATTAGTTTCAGGGCATCCTCTTCGGTAAGCGGTGCCGGGGCAAAAACTGCATCGCTTAATATCTCCGCCATGATGCCGCCAAGTCCTAGCATAACACAGGGACCGAAATGGGGATCCCGCAAAAGTCCCAGTATCAGCTCGAGCTTGCCTTTCACCTGCCTGTACATTAAAATTTTACCATTGCCGTTCATCTTTTTTATTAAAGCATCGAAGGATCGGCGAGCAGCCTGCAGATTGTTTACGTCCAGAATAACCAGACCGGCTTCGGTCTTATGAACCTTTCCCTGTTGCAGGCCCTTTATGACTAATGGGAAACCGATGCGAGACGCGGTTTCTTCACACCGAGCAGCATCTGCTATAATTTCTTCTTCAACTGTCGGGATGCCGTGAGCTTTGAGAATACGCTTGGAGATATGCTCATCCAAGGGCCCCACTGCTGTTCCAAGAATATCATGAAGTTCACCTGGCAGAGGCATTGACTTTTCTTTCTTCAGAAAGAGGCCCGTAATTTCTGACGGTTTCTGTTGATGAAAAACAGCGGCTAAACATTCAACGGCGCGAGATATTTCGTGGAAAACGGGAATACCATGGGACAACGCCGCTTCTTTAAAACGAAAAGCCTCTTCATGTCTGCCCATAAGCCAGACGAATACGGGCTTACCGATTTTGCGGCTTTGTTCGGCGATGTCTTCGATGTTGATGCCGATACGTAGGTTTCCGGCAAATGTATGCAGAAATACTGCATCGACTTGCGGGTCATGAAGCACAGCCGAAAGTGCTGTACTGTATACATCGACGCCTCCACCAATATGCTTTTCGATGGACGGCCAGAGATCTACGGGATTGGAAACAGGCATCCAGTCCGGGAAAAGGCTGCTTAACTTATCCTTTGTGGCAGGTGTAAGTTCTGCTACATGCATGCCCTGGTCTTCAATGAAGTCTGAGGCAACAATGCCGGAGCCGCCGCTGAATGTGAGGACGGCTACGCGGCCCCGCACATCAACAGGCCGGGAGACCGCGGCTAGGGACCGGCAGAGGTCTATCATCTGATGAAAGTCCCTCGCTTCCGTGACGCCGGCCTGGGCCAAGGCACCCGAGATGATCTTGTAATTTCCGGCCATCGATGCAGTATGACTCATGGCTGCGTCAGCGCCTTTTGCACTTTTCCCGCCGTAAAGGACCACTATGGGCTTTGTACTCTCCCGGCATATCTCTACGAATCGCCGGCCATCAGAGAAAGACTCCAGGTAAAGCCCGACGACTTGAGCGCTTTCGTCTTGGAGAAGATAAGGCAACAAGTCACATTCATTGACGTCAATTTTATTGCCAACAGAACATACCTTGCTGAAACCGGATGTACGGTTGCTCATGACGTCAACAAGAAAGCCTGCGGACAGCAAACCACTCTGTACTATGAGGGATATGCCACCCGGTATGAGAAGCCCATGCTGCAATGTGTATGGGTCCATAAAGGAAAAGGCATAGCCGTGAACAGCGTCGACAAGCCCCATGCAATTGGGCCCCCACAGACGAATCCCGGTTCTTCTAGATATGTCTTTCAGCGACTGTTGGAGGGATATTCCGTCCTTGCCGGTTTCTGCGAAACCCCCTGATTCTATCATAACACCCCGCACCCCTTTGGCAACGCAGTCCTCTATAGCGGCAGGTACAAGTTTTGCCGGGACAAAGACGATGGCTAGGTCAACATGGCCGGTGATGGCACTGACAGAGGGATAGCAGGGAAGCCCTCCTATTTCACTGTAACGCGGGTTGATAGGATATATATTTCCCTTATAGCTGGTCATCAGATTTTTAAGGATAGCAAATCCGCCCTTGAGGGGATTTGGCGTCGCACCGACAACGGCAATTCCTTCCGGGTTAAAAAAGAAATCCATTTGAAATCCTCATTAAAAATTTATTGTCTCGACCGCCTTGCTTCTTCGTTTCTTTTTCGCCGTGGAAAAGATGTAAATTTGATTCATATATCTACGCGGACCGGTAATATGACTGTTGTAATACCATTCCATTGCAGCCGCCGCTGTATGGCAAAAGCGGTTTCATTGTGGAGTATCTTCTGAAAGGGGTTCTCCTGACGGAAGATCAGTTTTCCGGTGAAGACAGTGGACCTCGGATATTCTTTCGCAAGAGACTCACACATCTGCGTTGCGGAGTCCGTCACGTCAGTTCCCACGGCCATCCTGTAATCTGCGGGGAATCCGTAGGAGCGCACAAGCTGGACGTATTTTGTCAGGTCATTCTCTACAGATTTTTTTAAGGCATCTATCTCCGCGATGCCTTTAAAAGAACCGGAATCGATTTCTCCCACGGAGACAAAAATGAAATTTTTGTAGAGTTTGGGAAATTCACGGACAACCGACAGCCACACATGAAGACCAAACCCACTGAAGCCCCTTACAAGCAGGATTGCTGTTGCCTCCTTCGGGTCTAAAGGTTCACTATTGAAATGACCACCCTTGGGCAGGTCGGATAAAATTTCTTCCAGTTGACGGGCTCCTCGCCGGACTTTCCTGTAGTGCCGCTGGATTAGATAACATATAACGATTACTCCGGAGGTTATAAGGATAGTCACCCAGCCGCCTTCTTCAAACTTTTCAAAAACGGTAACAAAGAGGATCGTAAGACAGAGGATCAGGCCGATGATATGTATGACTATGTGCCTTTTCCAGGCTTTATCCTTCTCCCTGTTTCGAAAGTAAAAGCGGGCCATCCCGAATTGGGACAGCGTAAAGGTTAGAAACACGTTGATGGAGTACATGACGACAAGGGCAGAAACAGAACCATTTGTATAAAATAGCAGTAACAGGGCAGCACTGCCCATCATGAGGACGCCGTCCTGCATAGTGAGGCGCTCAGACAGCGACGCAAAACGGCGCGGGAGCCAGGAGTCGATGGCCATATTGGCCATTACGCTGGGTCCGCCCGCAAACCCTGACTGTGCGCCAACCATGAGAAGAGCACCTTCGGAAAGGATCGTTATCAGCGCAAGCCATCCGCCAAGGGGCCAGTTGCCGAAGGTGAGGTCTGAGAGGACGGCGTTCAGCGTCCTGCCCTCGACGGGCACTATCTGGAACAGAGAATAACAGAAAAGCAGACCTGCCGCAGTAATGGCAAGTGACGTGGCCAGGTATAACATTGTGCGCTTACCCGTCTGAACTTTTGGCTCACGCATGATCTGCATCGCGTTAGAAACCGCTTCAATCCCCGTATAGGTGCCTCCTCCCAGAGAAAAGGCCCTGAGAAAAATCGCCAGCATGCTTACATAACCGATGGTCGAGAGATCAAGTTTGAAATTTTCTTTATATGCCACAGTGACAGGGCCGATTTGATCTACGTGGCTCAACAAGCCGTAACCGATGAGCAGGACGTGGGTTACTACAAAGGTGATAAAAATAGGTGTGAGGAGTGTTACGGATTCTTTCACACCTCTCAAGTTCATGACAACAAGGAGAAGGATTAAAAATACCACGAAGACTATCTTATATTTGAGAAAGGCGGGGGGAAGAAAGCTGAAGAGGGCATCGCCACAGGAAGCAAGAGATACGGTTATAGTCAATACATAATCTACAAGAAGGGCGCATCCGGATACGACACCCGCATTTTTGCCTATCATATGGGTGGAGACGATATATCCACCTCCTCCGTGGGGAAAATGCTCGATGATGCGTGTATAAGCATAGGAGATGATAAAGACCGTTAACGCGGTTGCCAAGGCCAGCAAGACAGCAAGATAACTGTGGGTACCCAGGGCCTTGAACGCCTCTTCAGGACCGTATGAGGAAGAAGACAGGCCATCGGCTCCAAGTCCGATCCATGCAAGGACGGGGATGAGGGATATCTTGTGAAATATTGAAGGTTCGTGAATATCCCGGGGGGGGCCAATTAATCTGCGGCGTAACTTCGTAACGAGGTTTAATTTGTGCTCCGAGTCATCAGAGTTCATAGGGTTCTATGGGTACAGTAGATTTATTCGCCCGGATTTTGCTCCTGGTGCGCGGGAAGACTCATTACATTATCGGATTTTCAATATGAACGCCGTCACAGACCTGCCCGCAGAGGAAACCGCGTTTTCCATTAAGGTGTGTGCCCTGTTCATCATATATTCTAATTGAAAAATCTTCGGTGAGTACTTTGAGATTAAATGTTTTCCCATCCGCGATTGTTATTTGTATCGGCTTGCAATGCGTAGGAAGATTATCAGTATCACTGTCCTTAAAAGACAGTTCGTGTTTTCCGGCGTCGATTGTCAGTGAGGTAGTTTGCAGCGGGAAAACACCTCCACTCTCATTTCCATTGAGAAGAATAATGTAGTTAAAATGCCGGCTGAGGTTTGTTATGTTTAATTTGGAAGCCATTGCGGGCTATTATAAAATGGGCCGCAGATGGTGTCAAATGAAAATGAGATGAGTATACATTAAACGGATTTGCTTCAATTTATTAGTTACCAGAATAATCGAGAGTGTTGGTTTTCAGTATCCCAGAAGTATCTGCCGCAACATCTTGAGGAGGTCTTCACCGTTAAAAGGTTTTGCAACAAAATATTGACCGCCGACAATGTGGCTCTTGGGAACTTCAGTTGACCTGACAGCACCCGTAAGAAAAATGATGGGAATCTTACAGGTAACAGGATCATCTTTTATCTCCTCCGCAACGCTTGATCCGTCCATATCCGGCATTATTATATCTAATATGACGGCGTCGGGTCTCAGCAGTTTACATTTTTGCAATCCTTCCTTACCTGTATAAGCAGTATAAACTTCATAACCATTTGTCTTGAGCCAAGATTCCACTACTTCAACTACATCAGGGTCATCATCAACAACAAGAATACTTTTTCCCATAACGCCTCCCTTAACGACATATGGATCCTACAATGAACCATTCCGGAAGTTTAATTTGTGGTTATCTTCTATCTTTTAAAGAAGCGGAGTTTCTCCGCATTACTACGGAGGTCTTCAGCATCAAAAAATTTTCCGGGGAATCTTAACTTCTTAAAATGGTTAAGGTGATTATATGAGATTGCAGAGTGTTGTCAAGTTTATATTTACATTGAAATATTCTGTTTTTATGATCTCAGAAAGAAATGATAAAAATATTGACAAAGCACAAGAGGCTATGTTAACTCGCATCGATATTATGATTGTCTGCCAACCTAAAGCTCGGTACTGAATCATATAGCGAATATTTTTGTTGCTTCTGAGCCTGTAATCAATATCATGAAACGCTTAATGACTTGTGAAAGGCCGTAGTTCGGCGATCTCTTGATGGCGGTCATAATCATGATTTTCACAAGTTAAAATATAATTAGATAATGCTATTACTAAAGGAGAAGAAATGATGTGTAAAAAAAATGTGTTTCTCAAAGCAGGCATATTAGCGTTCCTTTCCATTCTGTTTGCAACTCCTATTTTCGCAAGTGAAGCGGAGCTTAACATTCCCGTTCTAAGCGCACAGCAGAATCATTGGCTTATGATAGGATTTCTTATCTGCTTTGCCGGAATGGTATTCGGCCTTTATCAATATTACAAGGTCAAGGGACTTCCGGCACACAAATCCATGCTGGATATTTCCGAGATAATTTTCCAGACGTGCAAGACCTATCTGATTCAGCAGGGCAAACTGCTGATCGTTCTTGAAGTATTCATCGGCATATGTATTATCTACTATTTTGGCGCCCTTCAGCATGTCGGTACTAACGGCGTTCTCATCATTCTGGCCTGGTCTGTCGTTGGTATATTAGGCTCGTATGGAGTTGCCTGGTTCGGCATACGGATGAATACACTGGCCAACAGCCGGATGGCTTTTGCTTCCCTGGAAGGCAAGCCGATCAAGCTGCTCGATATTCCGCTTACTGCCGGCATGAGCATCGGCGTCCTTTTGGTTTGTGTTGAGCTGATCATGATGCTCGTGATTTTGGTTTTTATGCCCCGTGACGTGGCTGGCGCATCCTTCGTCGGATTTGCCATAGGAGAGTCACTCGGCGCGAGCGCGCTGCGTATCTGCGGCGGTATCTTTACGAAGATCGCCGATATCGGATCCGACCTCATGAAGATAGTCTTCACCATCAAAGAGGATGACCCCAGAAACCCGGGTGTCATCGCCGACTGTACCGGAGACAATGCGGGTGACAGCGTCGGACCAACAGCCGACGGATTTGAAACATACGGCGTTACCGGAGTGGCCTTGATCAGCTTCATCGTCCTCGCCGCATTTCCGCAATATCAGGCGGAACTCCTTGTCTGGATCTTCATCATGCGTATACTGATGATCATCACCTCGATCGGCTCATACTTCATCAACAAGGTCGTCTCAACTGCGGTCATGGGGGATAAGGAAAAGGTTAACTTCGAGGCCTCTTTGACATCACTCGTCTGGATTACATCCATTATTTCGATCATCGTGACCTTCGCTGTCAGCAAATGGCAGCTCGGCCATTACCCGGATAACCTCTGGTTCAAGCTTTCGATTATCATCAGTTGCGGCACCCTCGCCGCAGCGCTGATCCCCGAGCTAGTGAAAGTATTCACAAGCTCGAAATCCAAGCACTGTGCCGAGGTGGTTACTGCGGCACGGGAAGGCGGCCCCTCTCTCGATATCCTTTCCGGGTTTGTCGCCGGCAACTTCAGCGCCTTCTGGCTCGGCATTTCCATATTCGCACTGATGTTCGTCGCCTACTATACCAGCACTATGGGTCTATCCGGCTTTATGGAATATTCGTCGGTCTTCGCCTTCGGTCTTGTGGCCTTCGGCTTCCTCGGGATGGGCCCTGTAACAATTGCAGTAGATAGCTACGGCCCCGTAACGGACAATGCCCAGTCCATTTATGAGCTGTCCCTGATCGATACTATCCCTAATGTTGAAAAAGAAATCGAAAAGGATTTCGGATTCAAGCCCCGTATGGATGTGGCCAAGCAATACCTGGAAGAGAATGACAGTTGCGGAAACACCTTCAAGGCGACAGCCAAGCCGGTTCTGATAGGTACGGCCGTCGTCGGAGCCACGACCATGATCTTCTCCCTGATACTTCTGCTCCGAAAGGCCCTGGGAATCCAACCGGAGATGATCCTGAACCTGCTGAATCCCTACACGCTGCTCGGATTCCTCTGTGGTGGAGCCGTTATTTACTGGTTCACCGGTGCATCCACACAGGCCGTAACAACCGGCGCTTATAGAGCTGTCCAGTATATCAAGCGGAACATCAAACTTGACGACGCAGCGAGCCTCAGCGCCTCTACGGACAGCTCAAAGGAAGTCGTCAAGATATGCACACAGTATGCGCAGAAGGGTATGTTCAATATCTTCATCGCGATATTCTGCTTCGCCCTTGCCTTTGCATTCTTCTCTGCACCCGTTTCCGGTCCCGAAGCGGCATCCTTTTTTATCAGCTACTTGATCTCGATTGCCGTATTCGGTCTCTTCCAGGCCATTTTCATGGCCAATGCCGGCGGATGTTGGGACAATGCCAAGAAGGTTGTCGAAGTTGATCTGAAACAAAAGGGAACGCCCTTGCACGCTGCTGCCGTTATCGGAGACACTGTTGGAGATCCCTTCAAGGATACTTCTTCGGTAGCCCTGAACCCTATAATCAAATTCACAACACTGTTCGGGCTTCTGGCAATGGAGATTGCCATCGCCCCCGGGATGAGAGGGAGCGCTGGAATCGTAGGCATCATATTCTTCCTCATTGCTCTGATTTTTGTCTGGAGATCATTCTATGCAATGCGAATTCCACTCGATGAGTAAAGGAATATGACTATTTAAAAGAAACAAGCGGAATTAAAAATTCATTCTTGACTTAACAAAAGGGGCCCGTATCACGGGCCCTTTATTAATTCAGAGGCTTGCCAATTTGGTTTATCTCCGAGAAAATTGCTATCTTCTCAGGATTCAAGGGGCAGATGGTTCGAGTGGAATGGTAAGAAGCTACAAGGATTAAAAGATTCGGCAGAAATCATATCACTTGTGCCCAGGTTTTCATAGATAAAATCATTATATAAGAAACATTTGAGCTCTTGGATCCCTGAACCAGCGAATCCTTTTTGCAGCTAAGTGAAATCCAGAATGATTTTTTTCTCTGCATTCTTTATGCTTTTCTTCTTGACTCTTCTTTCAGTTTTTCGAGTTCTTCTCTGTACTGTTCAGCCTGAGCCTTGACCATTTCGATTTCCTCCTTAGCCTTTGTCAGGCTTTCTTCCTGCCGTTGCCTTTCTTCCCTGAGTTTGTCCTGGATCTCATCGAGGCCAATATAGACAGCAAGAATTCCGCCAAGTATGAAAATGATAGGGAGTCCGCCCCTCAGCATGGTGAGAAAGTCAGTGAACCAAAAAATTAGACCCAAGAGTCCGATGATTACGGAAACACCACCGCCAATAAGCAATGACATGGTTTAACCTCCTTTTTTATAATTAGTTCATAATTTACTGCGCATTAATGATAGTATTAAAATACTGGCATGCTGAAATATTCATTGATACATAACATAAAAAATATACCTAGACAAGATGAAAGTCCAAAAAAAACAAGGGAATATATAGATAAGAAGAGAATAAATGATCCCTGAAACCGGGAAAATATCCCTTGACATTATTATTGATGATCTCGTAAGTAGTCGCAAATGTGCTAGATAGTCAGATTTGGAAAATTAAAAAGATAAAGATAAATTTTGGAATGTCATGCCCATCTCCTCTGCAGGGATAAGTGTCATGCTTGTACCGACTAAAGAAGCGTGAGTGTTTATTGTGAAATTTATTAGGAGGGACGAAATGTTGAAAATAATTTTTAAGACGATTAGTGTGTTCTGTTTTGTTTCTATTATTGCGGGAAGTTCCTGGGCGGCTGAGCCGATCAAAATAGGGGCCCTGTTTGCTGTATCCGGTCCCCCTTCATTTTTGGGTGAGCCGGAGCGTAACACGGCCAGCATGACGGTTGACAAAATTAACAGCAGCGGCGGTATCAAAGGACGCATGCTGCAACTGGTAGTTTATGATACGCAGGGCGATGCTACCAAGGCGGTACAAGCGGCAAATCGTCTCATCAAAGAGGACAAAGTAAGCGCTATTATCGGTCCCAGTACGACCGGTGAGACAATGGCCGTCATTCCCATTGCGGAAGCCGCGGGTATACCGTTGATCTCCTGTGCTGCCGGAATCAAGATTACGGATCCGGTAAAGAAATGGGTCTTCAAAACCGCCCAGAACGATTCACTTGCCGTGGAGCGTATTTATGAGCAACTCAAAAAACAGAAGATTAGCAACATCGCCATTCTGACAGTTTCTGATGGTTTTGGCTCGTCAGGAAGGGAACAATTGAAGCTTCGTGCCAGAGATTTTGGTATAAACATCGTAGCTGATGAGACATACGGTCCAAAAGATACAGACATGACTGCCCAGCTGGTTAAGATACGCGGCGGTAAGGCACAGGTGTTGATCTGCTGGGGGACAAATCCGGGCCCTGCCATTGTTGCGAGAAATGCCAAACAGCTGAAACTTAGTATACCGTTGTACATGAGCCACGGCGTCTCTTCCAAAAAATTTATCGAGCTGGCCGGTGATGCATCCGAAGGGATAACTCTGCCTTCCGGGAGGGTGATTGTCGCGAATCTGCTTCCGAAATCTGACCAGCAAAAAAAGTCGCTTCTTGCTTATGTAAATGATTACAAGGAACATTTTAAAGTAGAAGGGGATCATTTTGGCGGTCACGCGTGGGATGCCGTTATGCTCCTCAAAAATGCCATTGAACGTGCAGGGGATTCGCCGGGCGCCCTTCGTAAGGAACTGGAGAACACCCGCAACTTTAAAGGCATTGGAGGCATATTCAGCTATTCTCCTCAAGACCATGCGGGCTTGACAAAGGATGCCTTCATCCTTGTGGCGATTAAGAATATGAATTGGGTGCTGGTGAAGTAGTAAAAAATCAAAAAAACAAAAATTGTCTTTGTTACGGGCGAATTAAAGATTTTTTCGCAACTATTCCTGGCAAATGAAACGACCGCAAAGGCAAAGTTTGAGCCTAAAGCGCGAGTCGTTGCCTTTGCAGTGGAGCGAATGATGGTCGAAAGAAGATTATGAGCCTAAATGAAGAGAATTTTTAGCAGTGATCAAGTATGATTTATCTCCCAGTCATCACCATACAATCCCATGGGAATTTTTGAGCAGATACTTCAATACATCTTCTCCGGTCTCTCCACCGGCGCTATCTATGCCCTGATCGGCCTGGGCTTTGCCATCATTTACAATTCCACCAGTATAATAAATTTTGCCCAGGGGGAATTTGTAATGCTCGGAGGCATGCTCACCTTATTCTTCCATATTACTCTGCAGATCTCTCTCCCCTTTGCTGTTGTGCTTGCTATTCTGGTTTCTACGGCTGTTGGATCACTATTTGAAAGACTTGCCATCAGTCCGCTCAAGGACGCCGAACCGATTATCCTGGTTATTATAACCATAGGTGGGAGCATTCTTATACGCGGTATTGCCATGCTTCTCTGGGGAAAAGATACATATGCCCTGCCCATGTTTTCCGGAAGCGAACCGATAGTTTTGTGGGGCGCCACAATCATGCCGCAAAATCTCTGGATTTTCGGTATCACGCTAATAATTATCATGGCCAACCGGTTTTTTTTCTATCACAGTATAATCGGTAAGGCGATGCGTGCCTGTGCTTTCAATCGTGTGGCATCAAGCCTTGTTGGGATCGACGTAAAGCACATGGTATTTTTTTCTTTTGCAGTCAGCTCGGCCATGGGGGCTGTAGCCGGGATCATCATTGCACCGCTTACTATGACTTCATATGATGTCGGCATCATGCTTGGGCTGAAGGGATTTTGCGCTGCCATAATCGGGGGTATGAGCACCGGAATTGGGACTGTTGCAGGTGGGCTGATTGTGGGTATTCTGGAATCTCTGGGGGCAGGCTTGATATCATCAGGCTATAAAGATGCCATCGCCTTTATCATTCTCCTCCTCATTTTATTTATCAGGCCACAGGGTCTATTTGTAAAGGGGGATGCGGAAAGAGTATGATGCTTGTGACGGATATATGAAAAAAGAAATGCTTAAATTTTTCATTTTTGCCGCTGTCATCATTATAGCGCCGGTGTTTATTAAAGGCGGATATCTGATGAACGTGCTCATATTCGTCGGTATCTATACTATTTTAGCCGTAGCACTGAATCTACTGCTGGGGCTTGCCGGTCAAATTTCCCTAGGGCAGGCGGCGTTTTTTGGCCTCGGCGCATATCTCTCCGGCGTATTGACAGCGACATACACCGTGAATCCATGGTTAAGTATGGTCATCGCCTTTGTTACCGTAGGTGCGATAGCCTTTATTATCGGTTTTCCCATTCTCAAACTCAGGGGACATTACCTCGCCATGGCGACTCTCGGAATGGGAATCATCGTGTACATAATATTTAACGAGACTGTCGATTTGACAGGGGGTCCTTCAGGCCTTTCGGGAATTCCTCACCTCACTATTGGCGGGATGATCTTTGACAGTGACTTGAAGAGTTATTACCTCGTATGGTTTTTTACAATAGTGGTCATTCTCCTGTCAGTCAACTTGGCATCTTCAAGGATTGGAAGGGCGCTTCGGGCTATTCACGACTCTGAGGTTGCTGCCCGTATTATGGGTGTTAATGCAAGGCTATTAAAGGTAGAGATTTTTGCTTGTTCCGGTATGTTTTCCGCACTGGCGGGAAGTCTTTATGCCCATACAGTGACCTTTATATCGCCGACGTCTTTCGGGTTTAATGTCTCGATAGAACTGCTTACCATGGTAATCGTCGGAGGCCTGGGCAGTATATACGGGTCATTCCTGGGTGCGGCCATATTAACCTTATTGCCGGAATTTTTCAGGACATTCCAGGATTATGATATTATCGTTTACGGTATTACCCTCATCGTGATAACCATGTTCATGCCGGGTGGACTTGTGCGCGGCGTACCGCTTATGGTTATGTCTGTTTATAATAAGTGGAGACCGCCATCAGGGCCTTCTAGACAAGGTGGGTAGAGGGATCTAAGAATGCTTAAGATAGAGCGTGTGGCAAAGATATTCGGTGGTTTGAAGGCTTTAAATGATGTCTCTTTTTCTCTAGCAGCGGGTGAGATTACAGGCATTATCGGTCCCAACGGAGCCGGCAAAACGACCCTGTTCAATGTTATAACAGGTATCTATAGTCCCTCATCCGGCAGGGTCTTTTATGAAGGGAAAGATATTACTGGGTTTCCACCGGAGAAGCTCGCCAGGCTTAGTATGGTGCGCACGTTCCAGGGTATTGAATTATTCAGCCGGATGACTGTTCTGGAAAACGTCATGGTTGGTCTCCATACAAAGTCGCAGAGCGGCATTATCGCGTCGGCTCTTAAATTGCCCGGACATTTGCGGGAGGAGCGACGTATAAGGGAACGGGCCTCTTACTGGCTTGAATTTACCGGTATCATTGACCTGGCATCTACTGAAGCTGCTAATCTACCTTTCGGCAAGGGGAGGCTGCTTGAAATTGCCCGCGCTATGGCGCTCGAGCCGCATATTATACTCATGGATGAACCGGCGGCGGGCCTCAACAGCAGGGAAACGTCCGACCTTGCAGAGCTGATTGAAAAAATAAAGGATACTGGGGTTACGGTAGCGCTTGTCGAACACGACATGGAGCTGGTTATGGAAATATGTAGCCGGATCATTGTTCTCAACCTCGGTCATAAGATTGCCGAGGGGACACCGCGGGAGATTCAAGAAAATGAAAAGGTGATAACGGCTTACCTGGGAGAGGATTGATGCTGAAGGTTAAAAACATCAATACGTATTATGGGAAGCTGCATGCCCTGAAGAATATATCCTTGCATGTGAGCGCCGGGGAGATTGTTGCCCTCATCGGAGCGAATGGCGCCGGCAAGACGACAATTCTGAATACAATTTCTGCTGTGACTCCTCCCATAAACGGCGAAATACATTTCGGCGGCGCTTTAATAAACAATTTGTCCCCGGATGGTGTAGTCAGATGCGGCATTTCCCAGGTCCCCGAGGGGAGACAGATTTTCAAACCCCTTTCTGTTGATGATAATATTGAACTTGGCGCATTTCTCCGCTTTCGGGCCGGAGAAAAGAGAAAGGAGATCGCTAAAGACAAGGAAACTGTCTATGCGCTTTTCCCGCAGCTTCAGGAAAGGCGCAAACAGCTTGCGGGAACTCTTTCGGGAGGTGAGCAGCAGATGCTTGCCATAGGCCGGGCTCTCATGGCAAAACCTAAACTGCTCCTTTTGGACGAACCGGCCATGGGGCTTGCTCCCATTTTGGTTCAGGAGATATTTAGGGTAATAGAGGAGCTACGTGCTCAGCGGGGCACATCTGTGCTTCTTGTGGAGCAGAATGCGAAGGTCGCGTTGAAGGTTGCTGACCGGGGATATGTCCTGGAGACGGGCAAGGTAATTCTGGAAGAGACTGCATCAGAGCTTCTGGCTAATAAGGAAGTGCAAAGGGCATATCTAGGCAAGGATAAGAAGGAAATCTGGGAACGTTAGAAAAAGAAAGGGGCTGCGAAGTGTCTAATTATGACCGGAGGTGGTTATGAATATAAGGGATGCCAAATATGAATGTATGCCGCGTGAGGAGTTGGAACAGCTGCAACTGGAAAGGCTGCAGGCGACTCTCAACAGGGCTTACAAAAATGTGACCTTCTACCGCAAGATGTTTCATAAATCCAACGTAATCCCCGAGGATATGCAGGCCCTTTCCGGTCTGTCAAAGCTTCCTTTCACCACCAAGGAAGACCTGCGGGCGAACTATCCCTACGGCATGTTCGCAGTGCCCCTTCGTGAGGTTGTCAGAGTGCATTCATCATCGGGGACAACGGAAAAACCTGTCGTGGTCGGTTATACGAGGAATGACATCAAAGTGTGGACGAATCTGGTAGCCCGCGTCATGACGGCAGCCGGGGTTACCCGCGATGATATGGTACAGATTACTTTTAGCTACGGACTCTACACGGGAGCCTTCGGATTTCATTACGGGGCGGAGGCCATCGGTGCAAGCGTCATTCCTACTGGTACCGGCAATACAGAAAAACAGATCATGATCATGCAGGATTATAAAACAACGGCCCTCGTCTCCACACCGACTTACGCCATAACCCTGGCAGAAAGGATGGAGAAGCTTGGAATAAACCCGAAAGGGTTATCATTGCGGGTAGGACTTTTCGGAGGGGAACCCTTGTCGGAGGCTATGCGCAGTCAGATTGAAACGAGGCTCGGCATCTCGGCTACGGATAATTACGGCCTGTCGGAAATCATCGGCCCCGGTGTGGCCGGCGAATGTGAATACAAATGTGGCATGCATATCTTTGAAGATGCCTTTATCCCGGAAATTGTTGACCCTCTGTCAGGTAAACAGTTGCCGGCCGGCAGTACAGGAGAACTCGTTTTGACCACACTCACGAAAGAAGCCTTTCCCATGATCCGTTATCGCACGGGAGACATCACGTCTCTGTTGTTTACCCTGTGCAATTGCGGGAGAACCATAGCCCGGATGGCTAAGACCATGGGGAGGTCCGACGATATGCTTATCATCAAGGGTGTTAATGTATTCCCTTCACAGATAGGATCTGTATTGACTGCTGTTGTGGGAGCGGAACCGCAATATGAGATTGTAGTGGATCGGAAGGGTGCCCAGGATCTGCTGGAGGTACATATTGAGGCCGCGGAAGGTATTTTCTTTGATGAAATGAAAAGGCAAAAAGCTTTCTTAGAAATGGTTGAAAAAAAGATAAGATCCGTGATTGGAGTAGGTGCTGCGGTAAAACTGGTTGCACCTAATACGATCTCTCGCCATGAAGGGACAACAGGAAGAGTTATAGATAAGCGTGAGATTTAGATGCGGTAAACTTATCCGGGGTCTTACAATACTGCCGTGTAAATCCCGAATAAGAGATTGCCTGCCGGGATATCTCAAAATCTCAGACTTCGGATATTCTCCACGACTGCCTTATTTAGTTTATCCATTTTGTTGACCTTATTCTTAACCGGCATCTGAAAAATAACGCTTGATTAAAATAAATTCTTCCTTTAATTAGAAAAATTACACATTACAATATAATGCGTTTCGCAAACATATAAATTATAAGGAACATGGAGGATGGCATTTGGTAGAAATTGATTTTGAAAAGGGCAAGGGGCTTCTACCTGTAATTGTTCAGGAGGATGAAACAGGAGAAGTCCTGATGCTCGCCTATATGAATCGCGAGGCATGGTTGAAAACATTGGAGACAGGTAAAGCCACGTACTGGAGCAGATCGAGAAATGAACTATGGGTCAAAGGAGAAACATCGGGTCATATCCAGATTGTGAAGGAGATCCTGGTTGACTGCGATTCAGATACCATTCTGTTGAAAGTCCATCAGATAGGCGGCGCTGCCTGTCATACAGGGTATAAGTCATGTTTTTATAGAAAAGTTAAGAATGGAAAGATGGAGATCATGGGTGAACCTGTTTTTAAACCGGAGGATGTGTATAAATGAAGAAATTGAAGCTGGGAATACCAAAGGGAAGCCTGGAAGCCAAGACCGTTGATCTTTTTAAAATGGCCGGTTGGCGTATTTCATACGATGAGAGAAGTTATTTCCCGGATATCGATGATGAAGAGATCTCCTGTACCCTGGTAAGAGCCCAGGAAATGTCGAGATATGTGGAAGATGGAACTCTGGATCTGGGTCTTACGGGGAGGGACTGGATTATTGAGAATGACTCTAATGTTGTTGAAGTACAGGATCTGATTTATTCGAAGGCATCGGCAAAACAGGCCCGGTGGGTTCTGGTAGTAAGGGAAGATTCTCCCGTTCATTCCATCGAGGACATGGAAGGGAAAAGAATTTCGACGGAGTTGGTCAAGTTCACGGAAAGGTATTTCAGGGAAAGGAATATCAATGTTCATGTTGAATTTTCCTGGGGCGCAACGGAGGCAAAGGTTGTTGAGGGCCTCGTAGATGCCATTGTGGAGGTGGCGGAAACGGGAAGCACGATTAAGGCCAACAAATTAAGGATAGTTCATGAACTAATGAAGACCAATACGAAGCTGATTGCCAATACCGATGCATGGGATGATCCCTGGAAGCGGAAGAAGATAGAGCAGATCAGGACACTGCTTAACGGCTCTTTGCTGGCCATGGGTAAGGTAGGTTTGAAGCTGAATGTGTCCAAGGAGAATCTTGGACGGGTTGTTATCCTCCTGCCATCTTTAAAGGCGCCTACGATATCCGGGTTATACTCGAATGACTGGTATGCTGTAGAGACAATAGTGAGCGCGAACATCGTGCGGGATTTAATTCCCCTACTTCAGGAGGCCGGAGCCGAAGGCATTATTGAATATCCCCTAAATAAGGTTATCTAAAGTCATCTGAAAGGCGTAAAAATAATGGCGCGTAAGGCAAAGATACACAGGAAAACGACGGAAACGGATGTCTCGATAGAAATTA
>DATKLL010000030.1:0-4432 GCA_035542475.1 Syntrophales bacterium | reverse complement strand
GAAAGCCTATGAATTTTCTCATTCAATACTTTGCCTGGATGCCTTCCAATGTTCTGATCCAAAATAGCAGGATTAATGATAAGCCCTTATGCAGCTTCTTCTATTGATTTTTCCTTCCGACGTCTCGTTATTTTCAGGATTTTGAATTAAGAAACTGATTGAGAACTGGACTCGGTTTGTATGTCACTATCCGCCGGGCTTCGATAGTAATTGATTCACCGGTCTGAGGGTTTCTGCCTCGCCGGTCAGCTTTTTGTCGAATTATGAATTGGCCAAAGCCGCTAATTTTGAGATTTTCTCCTCTCCCCAGCGTATCTTTGATTATCTCGAAAACCGATTCTACCAATTTGTAGCACTCTTTTTTGTTCAGATTCAAGCGTTTATCAACGATGCCAACAATATCTGCTTTTGTCATTTTTCCCCCTTGTGGAATAGTTAAAAAATCAAGGCAAGACCTAGTGTTCGATATCTGCGTGACTCAAATCCCATAGAGTGTCTTGCCAATTGGAGATTAAGCCTTTATCTTTACAAACTGGGCAGTGCCAAACGATGTCCTCAGATTCAGGAACTATTTCGCCCACTATATGACCAGGACATTGATTTCCATTTTTATCGCTCTGGTGACAACGTACCTTGTACTCGGGCGGAGGTTCTGTGGCAGGGTATGAAACCATAGCTACAATTGCAGTAAAAAATTCAAAAAGTTGCCTTCCAAGGCCGGAATCTTGGGCTAAATCTCCTTCCTCATCCAGCAAATAGCTTAAATCTATTATGAGCGTTTTCGCCATCAAAACTCCCTTTTATGCGCTCTCTGCTATCCTTGCGGACAACTTCGTGAGCCTTCTGCTGGATTTCCGGTTCTTAACCGCCATTGCCAAAGCTTTTGGTTGACCGATGATGGTTACCAGCTTTTTCCCTCTTGTGACAGCTGTATAAATCAGGTTTCGCTCCAGAAGGGTATAATGCTGCATTGCCAAAGGGATTACCACGGCTGGATATTCCGAACCCTGGCTTTTGTGAATGCTTGTGGCGTAAGCAAGGGAAACTTCGTCAAGTTCGCCAAACTCGTATTCAACAATTCTTCCGTCATAATCGATCTTCACAAGCCTCTCTTCTTCGTCAACCTCCACAATCTGTCCGATATCGCCGTTGAAAACCTCTTTGTCGTAATTGTTCACGGTCTGGATTACCTTATCGTTGGGCGCAAAGGTAGTTCCGAAGCGAGTAACCTTCGGCTCTCCTTTTTCGTTCAAAACGCTTTGAAGCTCGGCATTGAGGGACCGAGCGCCAAGACCTCCCCTGTTCATAGGCGTAAGAATTTGAACGTCTTTAACCGGATGGAAACCAAACCTTTTCGGAATACGCTCGGTGACCACTTGGAGAAGTTTGTCGTGTATTTCTTCCGGAGTATCAGCCGGGATGAAATAGAAATCGATCAGTTCCGTCCCTTCCGCCTTTAAAGGCATCTCCCCTTTGTTGATTCTATGAGCATTTACTATGATAAGAGAAGTGGCTGCTTGCCGGAATATCTCTGTAAGCCTTACAGTGGGAACCCTTCCTGAATTAATAATATCTGCCAAAACCGCTCCAGGGCCTACGGAAGGAAGCTGATCGACATCGCCTACAATCATCAGGGCAGCACTGTCTGGAATTGCCGCCAATACCCGGTTCATGAGGGCTATATCCACCATGGAGGATTCGTCAATGACAACGAGGTCTGTTTCCAAAGGGTTATCCCGTCCTCGCTTGAAACCAAATGATTTCGGATCAAATTCCAGGAGACGGTGAATAGTTTTAGCTTCAATTCCGGTAGATTCCGAGAGCCTTTTAGCTGCCCGACCGGTAGGAGCACATAATGTGACTTCCATATTCTTGGCACGTATGATGAGGAGAACGCTATTTACAAGCGTAGTCTTTCCTACACCTGGGCCCCCGGTGATAACAACCACTTTGCTTGAGAGTGCAAGTTTGATTGCGGCCCTTTGAGAATCAGAAAGAGTAAGTTCTGTCTTTCCTTCCACCCAGGGAATTGCTTTGTCGGCGTCAATAGTTCCCCATGGCGGCACTCCCTGAAGCAGGCGCAGGATGCTTGTCGCAGCGCCGGACTCAGCCCGGTGAAGGGGGGTAAGAAAAAGGCAAGGTTTTCCTTCGATTTCTTCTTGAATCAGATTTTCTTCTGCAATCTCGGCGTGAATGGCCTCTTCAAGAATTTTGTCATCTATTTCCAAAAGCTTTGACGCTTCCTCTATCAGGGTATCCCATGGTGCGGCGCAATGACCGTCGTCGGCAATTTCCTGAAGAACGTGTCTTACGCCAGCCTGAGCACGAATAAGGGAGTCGGGGGTGATACCAAGCTTCATGGCAAGAGTGTCGGCAGTCTTGAAACCTATCCCGTGAATGTCCAATGCAAGGCGATAAGGATTTTCTGTTACCTTGATAATGGACTCTTCGCCATAGGTTTTATAAATTCTGACCGCTCTGCCGGTGCCGATGCCGTGGGATTGCAGAAAGACCATAATTTCCCGTATGACTTTCTGCTCGGCCCAGGCGCTTGTGACCTTTTCCATCCTTTTTTGCCGATGCCAGGAAGGGTCATGAGCTTTTCGGGCTCACTCTCGATGACGGTAAAGACGTTTTCTTTGAAGGCTTTTACAAGCACCTTGGCAAAGTGCGGGCCTATTCCCTTCACCATGCCGGAGCCAAGGTATTTTTCGATCCCTTCGAGGGTGCTGGGTGGAACGACTTTTAACTGATTGGCTTTGAATTGGAGACCATGGGTGCGGTCATTGTGCCAGAAACCAATGCATTCTATATATTCGCCAGGGGTAATTGAAGCAGCCGAACCAATGACTGTTACCAAATCCCGCTGACCTTTAACCTTCACGCGAAGAACGCAGAAGCCTGATTCCTCGCTGTGGAATGTTACCCTTTCGACGGAACCGGATAGGCGTTCAACAGGAGTGTCGGATTGAGGCTGTTTCATCAATATGAAGATTCTTTCAACATTTTACCGTTCAAGTTTTAGGACATTCACCTCAAACAAGGTGGGCATGATCGACCGCTCACTTCGATCATCTCATTGCCTGTTTATGCCTTCCCTTTGATTTCAATAGAAAATAAGCAAGATAAGCCACAACGAACGTATTCACAGACAAGACAGTAACCTTTGGCCATGTTATCCTACGCATAATTGCAACAATTTCTACCGGCAGATACATACCCCCGGTAAGCAAACCGAACCACTCAGCCCATCGTTGCTGGAACCATAGTCCAATTGCCTCGACAAATCTTACTATTGAATAAATCAGGGCCGACAAAGCCATGAACAACAATTGCCTGTCTGTTATGTTAGCTGCGGCTCTTCGTCGAATTGAATGGGTAAGAGGTTGATGGTATAAGTAAATTATCGTCACTTTGTAATTGTCAACGCCCCTGCGAAAGCTTCAGGGCAATCCTTGCCACACGGGCGCCCTGGAAACGGGCTCCGGCAAGTTCATTTTCACTCGGAATCTTTGAACCATCAGTTCCTGCAATGATTGAAGCGCTGTAGGGAGACCCACCGGTTATCTGGGTATTATCCATCTGTGCGGTGAGTTGCCGGACGATGATTAGACCCTAATCGGCCACGTTTCCGGTCCGTTCCAATACCAGACTTCCGATCAGCTCCCGACATTTCAAGAAGTTGATCGGTTTGGAGAGGTAGGCATCCATGCCCGCTGCAAGGCACCTTTCCTCGTCTTCCTTCAGTGCATGGGCGGTCATGGCGACAATGATCGTATGGTCTCCACGGCCATTTTCCTTTTCCCGGATGGCGCCGGTAGCCTTGAAACCGTCCATGCGGGGCATCTGCACATCCATGAGCACCAGGTCGTAGTTGCCTTCCTCCCACATTTGCACCACCTGCACACCGTCAGAAGCAAAATCGATGTCGTAATTCAACCGACGTAGCATCTTTCCGAGAACATCCCGCACCACCTCGTCGTCCTCGGCGATCAGAAGTCGCGGCCGTCTCCCTGCAACGGACGGAGGACCGCTGTCGGCAACCAAAGTAATCGGTAACTCGGCCAACTTATCTTTCTTGTCCTCTTTTTCAGCCACCATGAAACTGGCGCTAAAGGTGAATATCGTACCACCTTCCAACTTGCTTTCGAAGGCAATATTGCCTCCCATCAACTCTGCAATCTGCCTGCTGATGGCGAGTCCGAGGCCGGTGCCGCCGTATCTGCGGGTATTGGTGGAATCCGCCTGACTGAACGCTTGGAATATGAGATCTTTCTTCTCTTCTGGGATACCGATTCCGGTATCGATAATAAAGAATGTTATTGCCTTCCTCCCCTGGGAATCTTTCATGCCTGCCGTGACCTTTACCTCTACCCTTCCATCATGGGTGAATTTGACTGCATTGCCGACCAGGTTTGTGAGAACCTGCCTG
>DATKLL010000029.1:0-5333 GCA_035542475.1 Syntrophales bacterium | reverse complement strand
GTAAAAAGAAAATATATGACGAACAATACGCACGTGAGAAGAATGATGATTAGGGACAGCATTGGTAACGATTTCCTTTTTTGAATCGTTTGTACGCCTTCTAAATCCCTGATAACTTCTTGAATGATTGGCTTTGTGATGCGATTTCGTTCCTGTGAAAATCCAGTAAGAAGGGCATTATCACATAGAATATTGATTAACCGAGGGATGCCTTTTGAATATTCATATATTGCGTTTATAGCTTCCCCATCGAATATTAAAAGATTCCTGGCTCCTGCTTTTTTCATCCTGTGAAAAATATATTCTCTCGTGTCGTTTTGATTTAACATGCTTAAATCATAGCGAATGGTGATTCTCTGTTTTAAAGCCCGAAACCGTTCATCTGCCAGGGTCTTATTCAATTCCGGCTGTCCCAGAAGAATGACGTGTAGAAGTTTATGTTTTGCCGTTTCAAGATTGGTGAGTAAACGAACTTCTTCAAGTAGTTTTGTATCCAGGCTTTGTGCTTCATCGATAATCAGAAAAACCTTTTCGTTCTGGGCAAAGCAGTTAAGGAGAAAGTTATGCAGCAATGTAAGGTTCTGCCCGCGTGACTTGACACCATCCGATTTTAATCCCAGGTCCTCGCAGATATAATTGAGAAAGTCTTCCGGATTCATGACAGGATTAAAAATGTAGGCCGTACGAACAGCTCCGTCCATTTTGTTTAAGAGTGTATGCACAAGCGTTGTTTTTCCAGTTCCCACTTCTCCAGTGATGACGCTAAATCCTTTTCCTTCCCTTACGGCGTATCTGAGGTGTGCGAGGGCTTCTTTATGAGTCTCACTAAAATAGACAAACTTGGGATCGGGTGTTATGTCAAATGGCTTTTCTTTAAAGCCATAAAATTTTTCGTACATATAGTAAAAAATTGTCTTTCCCGCGGGCGGGGGCAGGAATGCTTATGAGTTTATTAAATTTTACCCTGACACTACCTACGCCGCCTTTTCCTCAATTTTCGGAATCGTTGCCAGTACCCTGAGACCTAGAGTAGCTTCCACATCTCCGACATCATGGAAGGATCTGTCCAGTTGCTCCCGAATGATTGCTGATCCCAAACCGCAGCCTAAGCTCAGAACAAAGCCAATAAGGAGGACTTTCGGTATATCCGGCGAGAAGGGCTTTTCCGGAACACGGGCAGGATCAACTACCCTGAACTGTTCGCCCTTCTGCCGCCGTTCAAGATTTTCGGCCTGCTGGGCATCCTGGCTCTTTCTCAAAAGTTGATTATAAGAGTCCTTAATATTCTGGTACTCCCGATTCAATGAGGTCATCTCCTGTTCCCGAGAGGGAGCATTTTCGATCCGTCCCCTGTATCTGCTCATCTGGGCTCCTATACTGGCCTCTTCACCCTGAAGCCGCTTTATTTCCATATCGGTCAACATCAGTTGATTTTTTAATTCTTTATATCTCGGATCACTCTTGACATTGTATGTATCTGTATCCTTCTTTGATTCCAAGTCGGCAAGTTTCTTTTTAGTAGCGATCACATCCGGATGGCTTTCCGTGTACCTTGATCTCAGTTCATCAAGTTGTTTTGCTAAAGAGTCCTTCTGTGATGCATATGTTCCACCCACTTCAGCGCCTGAAGAGGAATAGCTCAATACAGTTGAAGAGGATGATCTGCTATCTCTCCCCAGGGTCATAGTACCTGAACTCGCAACAGGCATTTCCAGGTCGGAAAGCTGCTTCTGGATAAATAACTTGCGGTCCTGCGCCGATCTCAGATTTTCCCCGATCCTCTGATATTGGTTTTGGAGTTGTTCCAATATTCTCAAATTGGTATCCCGCTGTTCCGGGAGTTCTCCCATATGGAGTTTCTTATATTGGGTGACGGCTGTTTCCAATTCTTCCAACTTTGCTTGTTTAGCTGTCAGTTCGCTGGACAAAAATTCCGTTGTTCCCACTGCCTGCTGTTCCCTGAATCGCAGATTCTCTTCGATAAAGAGGGATGATAGACGGTTGGCAATCTTAGTGACTATGTGCGGATCTTTACCAATATAACTGATTGTAAAATACCCTTTCTCCTCCCTTCTGGTTGGCAACTCTACTTTGATATCCCTTTGCATCAGCGCCACTATCTCTTCTCGTGTGAGTTTCTTACTCTCTTCCTTGTACAGGTCGAATTCGTCAATAACCTGTTCAAGGCGAGTCCTGCTCATCACCTCCTGTGAGATGGATTGGAGACGTTCTTCGATTCTTGCAGTAACTGTCGGCTGGACAAACGACTCCGGTATTTTTTGCGGAGTTACAAGAACAAGTGTTGATGCTTTATAAAGCCTGGGGGCAAATGTTGCGTAGAGAACAGTTCCAATAATAATGATCACGAAAGGAACAACGATATACCATATTCTTCTCCGTAAAATTTCGATATAGTCATCAATATTATACGATAGTGCTGTGTTAATCATAGTTATTTACTCTTGTTTTTTGTTATTCCCGCGGGCGGGAATCCAGTTAAATATTCAAATCATCTTGACATGTTTTTTCATCATTTAATTAATATAACATCTATTGATCTTCCCTGTACCTATACTTCAGCATTCCTGGATTACCGCTTGCGCGGGAATGACTCATCAGGGGCACTGTTTGGTGCGGGATTTCAATTAAAACAAAAATTCAACCCTTCTCAATATGTTGCGATTATTTTTATCAATCCCCTGTTTTCAGTGTAATCAAAAATGTCGGTATTGGAATCGTCTTCTTTATGAGAAATCTCTAATGCCAGTGTCAGCCACTTAAGAGGCATGTAGGACAATGTTCCGCCGACACCCCAGATCCAATCATTTCTATCTTGAGAAATAAATTCGACACGCTCTATGCTACCGGCAAAAATAACAGATAGTCTTTTTTCGAGAAAATGAGTGACTGATCCTGTCAAGCGGTGATATTTCTGAAACCCGAGATTTTCAGCAGTAAAATAATCTTCCGTGTATCCACCCTGCAGGCCAACAACGTAGGTTGTCCGGGCATCACCGAGCTTCATGATGCTGGCCTTGTAACTGACACCATTCGTTCCGGAGCCCACATCCGGTGTTTGCCAGAAGTATCCCACCTGTGCCGAAGCACTGAGGGTTGGGCTGAATATGTATGTTACACCCACGGCTGAATTATGGATGTCATAATCTAAATCGATGGACGGGGAATTAAATTGACGCCGTGTGAACGTGTAATCACCAAAGACGGAAAATGCTGTCTTTATGCGGTACGTATAACGTGCATTTGCTATATGACCAGTCATATCAGGGGACTGTTCGAAATGTCCGACATCATAACCATATTCAAAGTGAAGGCCATTATTAGGATTAAGCCAATAATCGACAAACGGATTAAAATAGTTTTCATCGCTATTCTCGCTGATGGTATTATCTGTCCTGTAAATATTGTTGCGATAATTTAACCCCACACGGTTCTCCCGCCCAAATTGATATTCAACTGTAGGTGCAACGACATTGCGCAAGTACACTGCCCGCGTTGTTTGTGTGGAGAGAACGAACTTGTTTTCCGCTGTGGTAGTGAAATATTCCTGTTCTCTATTATCTTCCGAACGTACCAGATAGTCTTTGATGTAGAAATTCCAATGCTCTTTTGTAAGATATTTGGCTTCCAATGATCCATTATGGCTGATGTAATTATTCCCGGTTGCCTTGCCATAAAAAACTAAGCCAAGGTGATAATCAAGATCCACACCGGCGTTAACGCCCATGTTCGTATACTTCAATCCAGGACTAATAGTAGTTATATAGTCGTCTATCTTGTTTGTTGACGTGAGATTAATGTTATCACTGTATTCTTCCTGAACCGAAATGTAAGGATGAAATCCAGGTTCAAGAATTCTTTCCTGGGCATGAACCAAAGTTAGTAAGCATAGAAAGAAAAAGAAAATAACTATAACAAACTCTAATAATTTTTTCATGGCACTACCACCGTATCTCCTCGTTTAATAGTAATATCTGGTTCTTTACCATCTATAATTTTCTTATAATTAGCTTTTATCCTTTTTTCTGACCCCTTTTCTTTCCTGATGATTAATATTTTTTTCTGATCGGCCCAGTCAGTGAAACCTCCAACCATAGTTATAATCTGGACTAGTGACGTTTCACTGCGAAGTTTTACTACCTCTGGTTTTTTTACCTCACCGGTAACGTATACTTTGAAGCTGTTTGCTTCCATAACGGTTACGGAAACGGTCGGATTGTCAATAAAACCCTTCAGCTTCTCAATTATAACCTTTTTCAATTGGAGTGGTGTCATATCCGCAGCTTGTATATCGTCAACAAGTGGAAGAGATATTTTTCCATCCATTCTCACCGGTACGGTTTTCGACAAATGTTCTTCTTTCCAGACATGGATGTTAAGGACGTCCTCAGGCCCAATGATGTATGTGTCACTGTCAGTAGCACCTTCACCATCAGTCTTTTGAGCTGGTACCTTATCTTTGCTGACTTGAGAATGAACTATTGCAGGTAATATTATAAGCAAAAATAATGCAAACATGACTATCCATGGTGCCCTTTTTTTCATTTTTCTGTACTCCTGATAGAATTTACTGATCCAGCGAATGCTAAAAGTTATCAAAAAATTAGATTCATGTCGAGATATTTTTGTGTTAGTCGTTTTATTAAATAGATCAATATGATACACAACCATCTGCCATTAAAATAATTGTCTAAAGAAAAATAATTGTTTTACATTGTAATATGAATAGGCATTAAATCCTATGAGGCACTGAATTTAGCACTGAAGGCAAAGAAACAGGTTCCGGATGATCCCCATATTTCGGATACTCTGGGCTGAATTTATTACAAGGAGAACATTCTGAGCAGAGCCATAGTGTACATGAAAGAGGCAAACGAGAAACTTTCTGGCCAACCCATGATAAAATATCATTTGGGATCCGTATTATAAAAACGGAAATCTCGAACTAGCAAAAAAGGACTCAGGATTCAAGTATTGAAAACGCTGAAGAAACGAGGGCTGTGCTTAGATTAATCAATTGTTACTCTCACTTGGCGATCGAGATCTCTATAAAGGTTCCAAACTAATCAATAGAATAACAAGTTATATTTGACGGCTTAATTTACTTGACATAGAAGCATTTGATTCGTTATATAAGATCATAAAAAGATTCTTAACAAATTAAATAGTATTTATTAAGGTTAACCTAAAAATTATTTCTGAATTACTAAAGCTGTAAAGAATATCGACATTTTATATAATTAAGAACAAAAAAACATGAAATCAATATTGATTACAATGTATTACATATTAAAAATTATTGTTAAAAATTCCGA
>DATKLL010000028.1:0-24592 GCA_035542475.1 Syntrophales bacterium | reverse complement strand
AAGAGATCACCCTTTTTGAGCATTGATAGAAAATTTGTCCCCTTCCCGACTACCTTGTACAATATTTCAACTACTACTTTTCCTTTTCCCCGCTCAATATCGTAAATACTGAATGGTCTTCCCAAGAGAGGGTCAATGCGTCCTTTTTCCCGTACCATGACGAACTGTCCAGGCACAGGTGACTGAAACGCTTCAGACAGTTTCACAGAGAGCAGAAAATGACCGGGGCTTATTTGCGTGTTTTTTAGAATTTTACCTTGCATGATATTTTAAAATTTTATGTACCATGATCTAATTAAAATCATTTCTTCAGGTCTGCAAGCATAACCAAAGCGTCGTCTCCTGACTCCGCGTAATACTTTGATCTCACCTCCCTCACAGTGAAACCAAATTTTTCATATAGCTTTTTCGCACTTTCATTAGAAAGGCCTACCTCGAGTATACACAAGACAGCGCCTTCTCCATAGGAGAGTCTGATCATCTCTGCCATGAGTTTTGAGGCAATTCCTGATTTTTGCAGATCCTTCCTTACCGCAATTTTATGAACGTGAACCTCTCGCTCAATGATCCAGTAAATTATGTATCCTGCAATTTCATTAGAACTGTCATTGCGTATTTTTGCTACAAGACTGCGCGATATGGGCAATTCAAGTTCCCGTTCAAACACAGCACGTGACCATGGGGCGGGAAATAAGGAATTTTCAATGGACAATATTTCATCAATATCATCCATCTCCATTCTTTCGATTTCAATTGATTGTTGATTCATCTGGCTGCGATTCGCATACACTGAGGTATACAATATGGAGGGAAATGCCATGGAATTATGCCATGCTTCTTTTATTCATGCCAGAACAATAATGATGATTGATGGTTATCCGACCTGCTTACTCAATACCTCACTCGCTAAATATATGTTTTTTCTGCCGTAGTCCTTAATATAAAATGCAAAATCTTTGAGATTCATTTCCTGTCTCTTATCATAAAGCTTCAGCATCATGGGCAGATTAACACCGGTCACAACTTCCAGTTTTCCTTCTTTAAGAAAGGACAGAGAAATATTAGAAGGTGTACCGCCGAAAAGATCCGTAAGTATCAACACTCCCTGACCACGATCAAGCTTCTTAATAGACGAGTTTATTTCCTTTTTTATCTCCTCCATCGCCCTTGTCTGATCAACAGAAACTGAGCTGACCCCCTCTAATTTCCCTTTAATCAGCTCAGCCGCCTTTATCAGTTCATTTCCCAGATTGCCATGTGTCGTTATAAGAACGCCAATCATTTTTCTTTATCTCCGGACAGTACTTTTCCGGTGCGTAAGCTAATTTATTGCCTCGTAATTGTCAAGGTTCTTTTCTTAAGCTATTTTATTATGTTTATCATTAATATTTCTCAGGCAGGTTGAAAAATCTTTTCGGGAAAATTTTTACAATAATAACAACTGTCTTCAATTACACCTTCCGGCAATATTGTTTTCTTTTTTCTGCCCCCCCAGGGACTCCATGCGCAAGTTTCATAGTAATTCGGCCTTTTCCGCTCACATATTACGCAATCCCATTTTTCCTCATTTTTCCAGTCATTCGTAATGCAACCGATGACCTCATGATTGCACCCCTCTCCATTGCATACCCTTAAAATTGTCGACATATTCCCTCCTTGGAATAATACTTTCCGTAATATAATATCTTTAATTTTATTATCGTCAGAATTTACCATATTCTTTAAACATTTGAATTTTCATATGTTATTAATATCGCGAATATTTTTATGTTAACTACCACTGCAAATACCCAAACCACCGGTATTCATAATTTTTTTCCATGGGGTACAAATCGCTTGACACAAAATTCCCTCTTCTCTATACTCCCTCCGTTTAAAATTAGGCACTTGCCGAAATCACGATCACTGATAAACTTTAGTTCCCAGAATCGTCTGTCACCGCACCTCCTTTTGTAGACAAAGGGTTGTATGTCGGTTTACTAAGGTGCCATGTACAAATTAATAAGCTAATATAACTAAAAGGAAGGACAGCAATGACATCAAATCAGAAACTAATTAAGTGGGTAAAAGATATGGCCGACATGTGTAAGCCGGATCGCGTCCACTGGTGCGACGGGTCACAGAAAGAATACGACGAGCTTGCTGATCTCATGATCAAGTCCGGCACGTTCATCAAGCTGAATGAGAAAAAGAGGCCAAACTGTTACTACGCCAAATCAGATCCTGCAGATGTGGCTCGCGTCGAAGAAAGGACTTTTGTTTGTCCAAAAAAGAAAGAAGATGCCGGGCCCACCAATAATTGGTACGATCCGGATGAGATGAAGAAAATCCTGATTGGTCATTTTACCGGGTGCATGAAGGGCAGAACGATGTATGTCATACCTTTCAGCATGGGGCCTTTGGGCTCCGACATCGCCCACATCGGTATCGAAATAACCGATTCGCCATACGTAGTCTGCAATATGAAAATCATGACGCGCATGGGCAAAGCCGTTCTGGACGTCCTGGGAAAGGATGGACATTTTGTCCCCTGCCTGCACTCCGTCGGCAAGCCCCTTAAGCCTGGTGAAAAAGACGTCCCATGGCCCTGTAATAATGAACACAAGTACATCGTCCATTTCCCCGAGACGAGAGAAATCTGGTCGTTCGGAAGCGGCTACGGCGGCAATGCTCTTTTAGGCAAGAAATGCTTCTCTCTGCGCATTGCTTCAGTGATGGCACGTGACGAGGGATGGATGGCCGAACATATGCTGATATTGGGTCTCACCTCTCCGAAAGGTAAAAAACTGTATATCACCGGCGCATTCCCCAGCGCCTGCGGGAAGACCAACCTTGCCATGCTGATACCGACGATTTCCGGATGGAAGGCAGAGACCGTGGGAGACGATATCGCCTGGATGAAATTCGCCGCGGATGGAAGGCTGCATGCGATCAATCCCGAATACGGATTCTTCGGCGTCGCACCCGGCACATCAATGGAATCCAATCCGAACGCCATGTTGAGTATGACGAAGAATTCCATTTTTACCAATGTTGGATTAACTCCTGACGGTGACGTCTGGTGGGAAGAAATGACAAAGCAGCCTCCACCAAATCTAACCGACTGGAAAGGCCAGCCCTGGACACCGGGTTCCGGGCGTGCTGCGTCACATCCCAACGCACGATTCACTGCCCCGGCAGGACAGTGTCCTGTAATCGATCCCTCTTGGGAGGACCCGAAAGGCGTCCCCATTTCCGCGTTTTTATTCGGCGGTCGCCGCGCTACCATTGTCCCACTTGTGCATGAGGCCTTCAACTGGCAGCACGGCACTTTCATGGGCTCTATTGCCAGCTCTGAAAAGACCGCGGCAGCAGCAGGAACGGTAGGCGATTTGCGCAGAGACCCGTTTGCCATGCTCCCCTTCTGCGGCTACCATATGGGGGATTATTTCAATCACTGGCTGGAGATTGGGAAGAAGGCAGATAAAAATAAGCTCCCCAGGATATTCTACGTAAACTGGTTCCGTAAAACGCCTGACGGCAAGTGGTTGTGGCCGGGCTACGGTGAAAACAGCCGTGTACTCAAATGGATCTGTGAAAGGATTGAGGGGACTGGAAAAGCCGTTGAGACTCCTATCGGCTATGTACCCGCTCCCGGAGCCATTGACACTTCCGGCCTCAACATATCCGATGCTGATATGGCAGAACTTCTCAAAGTAGACACTAACGATTGGCTTAATGAAGTGGAAAGCATCAAGAAGCATTACAGCCAATTCGGAGACAGGCTTCCGCAGGGCCTCAAGGATGAATTGACGGCCCTCGAAAAGAGGCTGCTAAATCGGAAGAAATAATTGTCTATCTCCTGCTGAGAAGTACATTTTATTGGCAATCTATAATATGTGGCGGGCGTTTGGCCTGTCCTCCATGCTTATCCCGCCGGTGATAACGAATTGTCTATACGTGTACCGACTAACACACAGGCTTCCACAGATTAAGGACATAGTCATCAAGACAAAAAAGAAATGCCCCAAATGCGGAGCGGAAATTGAAGGTTATTTGAATCCTCTCCCGACTGTTGATATCATCATAGAACTGCGCGGCAAGGGTATTCTCCTGATAAAGAGGAAAAATTTCCCGATGGGATGGGCCATACCGGGAGGGTTTGTTGACTACGGGGAATCCGTTGAGGATGCTGCAATCAGAGAAGCGAAAGAAGAAACCGGGCTCGATGTAAAACTAATCAGGCAATTGCATACATACTCAAAGCCGGACAGGGATCCCCGCCACCATGCAATATCCACTGTATTTATCGCGAAAGCACGCGGTAATCCATCAGCCGCGGATGATGCCGCCGAGGTTGGTATATTTACAATGGACAATTTACCCTCTCCTCTTGTGTTTGACCATAAAGAAATTCTCGCGGATTATTTTAAACTGAAGAAAAAGTGAACTGCACATTTCAGGAACAATATTCATGCCGGGCTTAAAGCTATATACAAGCAACCGGATGGAAATTCTGGCGGGGCATCTTTCGGATGTCCTTAAGTCTCCTTTAAAACAACCCCTTGCTAGCGAAATTGTCCTTGTCCAGAGCAAGGGAATGGAGCGCTGGCTTTCGATGGAGCTGGCAAGGCGTCACGGCATTTGCGCGAATGTCCGCTTCCCCTACCCGATTCATTTTGTCCATGGCCTTTTTAAGGAAATGCTCCCGCATATACCAGATCGCTCACCATATGAACCCATGATCATGTCCTGGGATATCATGCGCATCCTCCCGTCCCTCCTCGACCATCCTACATTTCAGCCCATTAAGTCCTATCTTGGAGGCGGCGAATATGATCTTAAACAGTTTCAGCTCTCCGTGAAGCTTGCCGAGCTCTTTGACCAGTACCTGCTTTTCCGACCGGACATGGTTCTCCGGTGGGACCGGGGCTTAGAAGATAACTGGCAATCAATACTCTGGCGAAAGCTGGTAAAAGAAAAAGGAAAGATTCATCGGGCGGCCCTACATGATGCCTTTATCCGGGGAATGCGGATTTCTCAAATTAAGCTCAAGACCGTCCCTGAGAGAATTTCCATTTTCGGTATCTCTGCCCTTCCTCCTTTCCATATGCAGATTCTCGAAGTTCTGTCATCCTCGATCGACGTCAATCTTTTTCTCATGAACCCATGCCGGGAATTCTGGGGAGACATTGTCTCTGACAGGGAAATGAACCGCTATATCGCCGAACGAAAAGATAGAGATATCCTGCCGGGGGAAATGTATTTGGAAGCGGGCAACCGCCTTCTGGCCTCGATGGGCGCCCTGGGCCGGGAATTCTTTCACATGGTCGGTGAAATTCAATCCGAAGAGGTAGTCGAATTCGAAGACCCGGGAGAAGATTCACTCCTTGCCGCTATCCAGTCCGACATCCTTAATCTGCGGGAAAGGGCGGGTACAGGCACCCTCCCCTCCCCTGAAACTGATGATTCGCTTAAAATTCATTCCTGCCACAGCCCGCTCCGGGAGATTGAGGTGTTGCAGGACTCGCTCCTTGCCCTTTTTGCCGGTAACCCTGATCTCTGTCCCGACGATGTCCTTGTCATGATCCCGGATATTGAGCTTTACGCACCATTCATCCAGGCTGTCTTTTCCATCTCTCCCGATGATCCCCGGTGGCTCCCCTTCACCATCGCAGACAGGGGACTCCTCAGTGAAAGCGGCCTCATTGACTCATTTCTCAGACTTTTGGATTTGGCCGAAAGCCGCTTCATCGCCTCCGGTGTCCTCGATATTCTGGAAACGGATGCGGTGCGTGCCAAATTCTCTCTGGCCGAAGATGACCTGGCAGTCATTTATCACTGGATTCGTGAAACAGGCATCCGTTGGGGAATCGACGTTCAAAGCAAAGAAACACTCGAACTGCCGGCATATCCCTGGAACACTTGGCGGGCGGGGCTTGACAGGATGCTCCTCGGGTATGCCATGCCTGCCGGCTTCAAAGATGAGCTTTTTATGGATATCCTTCCTTTTGACGAAATCGAGGGAGGAAGCACGGAAATTCTTGGTCGTCTTCTACAGTTCACGGAGACACTTTTCCGATTCATGGCAAGGATTGAGGAAAAGAAAACACTTCGTGAATGGTATGAATTTCTCCTCGAAATCCTTGAGGCATTCTTCGCTGATGACGAAAATCAGTTGAGGGACATGCAGGCAGTCATGCGCGTCATTCATGAAATTTTGGAGATACAGACTTCCTCCGGGTTCATGGAAAAAATAGGCCTCGATGTTATCATGGCCTGGCTCAGGCAAAACCTGAAAGAGAGAGGATTCGGCGCCGGTTTTCTCACTGGCGGGGTGACCTTCTGCACCATCCTGCCCATGCGAAGCATCCCTTTCGAAGTCATATGCCTGATCGGTATGAATGATGATTCTTACCCACGGCAGGCGCGCAAGCTCGGTTTCGACCTGATGGCCGCTTCCGCCCGGATCGGTGACCGCTCACGCCGCATGGACGACCGTTATCTTTTCCTCGAAGCTATCTTATCGGCCCGGCAGAAACTCCATATCAGCTATATCGGCCAGAGTATTAAAGACAACAGCGCCCGTCCACCGTCGGTACTCGTGAGCGAACTTCTTGATTATATCGAAGAGGGATTCGGCAAAATCACAATGGAGGAAATCGTCGTCCACCATCGCCTCCAGTCCTTCAGCCCTGCTTATTTTGCAGGTGTGGGTGGGCTTTTCAGCTATTCCCCAGAAAATTTCAGGGCAGCGCAGAGTTCATTATCAATCCGCAGACAGACTGCCCCCTATATACCGTCCCGTCTCTCAGAACCCGAAGAGGAATGGAAAACTATCGAGTTTGAATCATTGTGTCAATTCTTCTCCAACCCGGCGAAATTTCTTCTCAGAAACCGACTGGGCATCTACCTTCATGATGAGCTTGCCGTTATGGATGAGAATGAACCGTTTGAACTGAGCAAACTTGAACAGTACAATATCAGACAGGAGCTTGTCGCTACGGCCCTCAGGGAGAAAACCCTCCGAGATTTTTATCCCCTCATGCAGGCATCGGGAAGGCTGCCGCATGGCTCACCCGGTATATGCTGCTATGATGACCTCTGCGCCTCCACAGGAGATTTTATCAGGAAGATTCGTCCTCATATAGGAGGAGGTCGGAGAGAACCCATAGCAGTGAAAATAAATGTTAACGGTTTCAGACTAACAGGAAGGTTGATCAACATTTATCCAGAAGGGCTGGTCTCCTACCGTCTGGCGAAGACTAAGGGACGCGATCGCCTGAGAGCGTGGATTTCCCATCTTATTTTCAATCATCTCCATGAAGGCACGGCTGTTTGTCAGACGATCCTTGTCTGTGAGGACAGGACTTTCCGTTATTTGCCGGTGAAGGACACGGGAGCGTGCCTCCATACCCTTCTTTCTACTTACTGGCGCGGCATGAGCAAACCGCTTCACTTTTTCCCCGAGTCTTCTCTGGTCTATGCCGAACAATCAGCGAGAGGTACAGACCCGGAAAAGGCGATGAGGACAGCCTACGGTAAATGGAACGCCTTTGAGTATGCGGAAAAGGAAGACATGTACTATGATCTATGCTTCCGGCAGATTGACCCGCTGGATGCCGAATTCCGCGAACTGGCTATGGCTGTATACGAACCCATGCTGAGACACGAGGAGCCAATCAAATAAAAATGGAAGATTCCCGTCATTTTAATCTCCTGAAAAGTGTTTTGGAAAATACCAACCTGATCGAGGCAAGTGCCGGAACAGGAAAAACATACGCCATCGCCGGGATATTTCTGCGTCTTCTTCTGGAAAAGCGATATTCCGTCAGCGAGATCCTTGTAGTCACTTACACGGTTGCTGCCACAGAGGAACTGCGCGACCGCATCCGCCGGACAATTCGCATGGCGATCGATGCCTTTACAAAGGGCAGACACGACGATCCATTTCTGGACAGTCTTATTAGAAACTCTTCTCTCCACAACGAGAAACTGCGCATTCTACGGGCGGCACTGAGGGATTTCGACGAGGCGCCTATCTACACGATTCACGGTTTCTGTCAGCGCGTTCTTCTTGAGAACTCTTTCGAAAGCATGGGACTATTTGACACGGAACTGGTTCCGGATGAACGCGCCCTGCACCAGGAGATCATTCAGGACTTCTGGAGAAAGCATTTTTATGATGCACCTCTGGAACTTGTATCGTATGCTCTGGAGAATAACTTTAGGCCTCAATTTTTTCTGGCTCTTACCAAAGGCAAGCTATCCAACCCCGAAATTAGGGTTATTCCCCAGGCATCACCCGTTTCTCTTGATAAGCTAACCGCATTCAGACAGGTGCGTGAAAAGGTGCTCTCTGCATGGGGAAGTAGCCGGGAAGATGTTCTCGCGTTGCTTAAAAATCCAGACCTGCATAAAACCAAATACAAAAATACCGAAGTTCTTGCCGCCGCTATGGACGGCTATGCGGATTCAGCAACATCTTTACCGCTTTTTAAAGGTTTTGATAAACTCACATCCTCCGGCCTGAAAGAGGCGACCAACAAAGGAAAAACGACACCCAAACACACTTTCTTCGAATACTGCGAAAACCTCATGGCTAGGGCCCTTGAGCTTCAGGCTGAAATCGAAGGACAGCTCCTTTTCCTCAAAGCAGATGTATTTCGATATCTGCGGGAGGAACTCCGTAAGATAAAGCAAAAACGGAATATCCAGTCCTTTGACGATCTACTCACCAACCTCCGGGAGGCCTTGGAGAGACCGGGCGGCACGGACCTCGCCAATAATATCAGGAAGCGTTATCGTGCCGCCCTCGTAGATGAGTTCCAGGACACGGATGCAGTCCAGTATGCAATTTTTAAGAATATCTTCGAAGGAGCCCAATCCCCCCTCTTTTTTATCGGCGATCCTAAACAATCCATATATAGTTTTCGCGGGGCCGATCTCTTCACATATATGCAGGCTTCCCGGCATGTCGGTTCCCGCTATACGCTCACAAACAACTGGCGCTCCGAACCAGGCCTTGTTCGCGCAGTCAACACCTTCTTCTCCAATAATCAAAAGGATGCCTTTCTTTACGCTGATGTCCCTTTTGAAAAAGCCGCGGCAGGAGAAGTAAAAAATAGGGATATGCTCACTGTTCGCGGCCGCGGTGAACCGCCTTTTCACATATGGTTCCTTAGCGGTGCCAGGCTGGAGGCAGTGGGGGCAAAAAATAACCGGAGTATGACTGTTGATATCATTGCGAGTTCTGTCGCCTCCGAAATCGCCCGGCTTATTAATCTGGGCAGGGAAGAAAAAGCGATGATCGGTTCCGAGCCTCTCGCTGAAGGCCACATTGCCGTCCTTGTCAGGATGAATTATGAGGCCCGTATAATCCAGGAGGCCCTTCGTAACCTAAACATCCATAGCGTGCTCCACAGCACGGGCAATCTATTTGATACCCATGAAGCACTGGAGATGGAACGCGTCCTTGCCGCTATAGCGGAGCCTCACTTCGAGAATCTCATCAGGATTGCCCTCACGACGGACATGCTGGGAGTAAACGGGGAAACACTGGAATTGTTTGGCGGGAACGACACTGAGTGGGAAAAATTGTTGTCGCGGTTTCAAGAATATAATGCCCTCTGGGAACAGCACGGCTTCATTGTGATGTTCAGATATTTCCTTGCCAATGAGAAGATACGCGAACGTCTCCTTGCCTTTCCCGACGGTGAGCGCCGGCTAACAAACGTCCTGCACCTTACGGAAGTTCTCCACACAGAATCCATCGAAAGAAAACTGGGAATATCCGGCATGATCAAATGGCTCTCTTGCCAGCGTGATCCGGATGCACTGCGGTCGGACGAGCATGAACTCCGTCTTGAGAGTGATGACCGCGCCGTCAGGATCGTCACAATCCATAAAAGCAAGGGCCTGGAATATCCCGTCGTTTTCTGTCCCTTCAACTGGGGAGATTCAAAGGCCGGAAAGAAGGAATTCACCTATCACGACCCTGAGGATGATTGGCGACTGAATCTCGTCCTTGATCCGGAGTCTGCTTCCGGCCAAATGTTGGCAGAAAGAGAAAATCTCGCGGAAAACATCCGGCTTCTCTATGTGGCCCTTACACGCGCGAAAAATCGCTGCTACCTGGTGTGGGGACCGTTCAAGGACGCGGGCACCTCCTCCCTTGCATATATTATCCATGCACTCGAAGAAAATTCTTTGCGTATCGTAGATAGGACAGAAGAAAATTTTTCAAAGCTATCGGATGAAAATATCCGGTCTGACCTGGCAAGGATTGCCTCCAAGTCAGATGGCACGATCAGTATGTATGATATGCCTGAGCCGTCTCAAGAATCACAGATGTCTACCGCTGAAGAACCTGTCACCTTCACCTGCCGGGCATTTCCCGGAATCGCTGACAGGGACAGGCGCATTGCCAGTTTCTCATATCTGCTCTCGGAACGCATGATAATGCCGTTGATATCTCCCGACATCATAGCCGACCTTCCGGACCGCGATGGTGAAATTGTCTCCGTAGAAATGCCGTATCAAAAAGAGCCGACCGGCATGTTCGCCTTTCCCAGGGGCGCCAAATCCGGCAACTTCTTGCACGACGTTCTGGAACAAGTTGATTTCACCAAGACGAAAGGACCGGAAACGGACAATCTCGTGGCCGTAAAATTGGGGGAACATGGTTTTGATCTGAAATGGCAGGAAGCTATCTGCCGGATGATCGGTAACGTTATCTACACGCCCCTCCATCCCGGTATAAGTGGGCTTAAATTATCTGCCATCAGCAAACATGATCGCCTAAGCGAGGTCGAGTTCTACTTCCCCCTGAACAGACTGACGCCGGATACACTGCAGAATATCTTTGCGAAAAGCGGCATATCATCCCCATCGTCATTACCGGAAATGATAGGAAGGCTTAATTTCCAGCCGGTAAGAGGGTTCATGAAGGGGTTTATAGACCTCGTCATCTATTATGACGGACGTTTCTACCTCGTGGACTGGAAATCGAATTTTCTGGGCGCGTCAGTCGAAGACTACAGGACAGAGGCGCTCGCGGAAGTCATGAAGGATGACCTGTACTTTCTCCAGTATCATATCTATGTCATTGCCCTGCACCAGTACCTGAAGACGCGCTTGTCAAACTATGATTATGAGACACACTTCGGAGGCGTATTCTATATCTTTCTGCGTGGTGTAAATCCGGAAACCGGGTCGCGTGCCGGAATCTACTGGGACAGGCCATCTAGAAATGTGATCGAGTTCCTGTGCAAAAACCTGATTGCGAGTTGAGATAATTCATGTCATTACAAGAAGCAAACATTGACAAACTGTATGAATGCCAATTCCTTTCGGAACTGGATTACCGGTTTGCCCGCTTCCTTGGCGGCCTTAACGGAGCATATGACGCGAACTTCCTCTTAGCTGTAGCCCTGGTCAGCCACTACCGGGGTGAGGGTCATATCTGTATTGATCTTTCGGAGTTGGCCGAAACCATCTTTGAGTCTCAGGGATCGGAGCCCCTCAGCTGCCCTCCCCTGGAAAAATGGCTGAATGTCATCTGCACAAGCCCAGTGGTGGGAAGGCCCGGTGATTATCGGCCCCTCATCCTGGACGGGACACGACTTTATCTTTGCCGGTACTGGGATTATGAAAGAAGACTCGCTGATGCATTAAACAATCTTGCCAGCTGCACATACAAACCTTTCGACGAATCACACCTAAAGGACAGCATCGAGAGGATTTTCCCGCGCGATGAAAACGGTGGGGAAACAGATATTGACTGGCGGAAAATCGCTGCTTTTGCCTCTTTTCGAAGCGGATTATGTGTCATTTCCGGAGGGCCGGGAACGGGCAAGACCTTCGCTGTAGCCCGCATCCTTGCCTTCCTCATAGAACAAAACCGTGAAAGACAATTGAATATCACGCTCACCGCACCGACGGGAAAGGCTGCTGGCCGGCTTCAGGAAGCCATAAAAAAAGCGAAGGCGGGACTAATCAGTGATGAATCTGTGAAGGATGCTATTCCCGATGAGGCATCTACCATCCACAGGCTCCTCGGCAGCATACCGAATTCGCCCTTTTTCCGCTTTAACAGGGAGAACCCCCTGCCTGCTGATGTCGTCATTGTTGATGAGGCTTCCATGGTAGACCTCGCCCTTTTTTCCAAGCTGACGCAGGCCATCAAGCCCCAATCCCGTCTAATCCTTCTTGGTGACAAAGATCAACTGGCATCCGTCGAGGCGGGTTCAGTTCTCGGAGATATCTGCGATACAGGCAATATTCACCTGTTCTCACCCTTATTCACTGAAGAGTGCCGCCGTGTAACAGGTGAAGAGATTGGTGATGGTAGATCCGTCGCACACGTGGCCGGTATTAACGATTGCATCATTCAATTAACTAAAAGCTACCGCTTCAGCAAAACGAGCGGAATCCATGCCGTAAGTCTGGCGGTGAATGCCGGTGACGGACCGCAGGCGATTGACCTCATCAGAAACAAGAATTTCGACGACATTAACTGGAAGGATTTGCCCCGGCCGGACGAACTGATGCGCCATCTCAAAGACTGGATCACGGAAATATATACCGCATATATGAAGACCTCCGATCCTTTAGAAGCGTTGGATCTATTCAACCGTTCCCGGATCCTCTGTGTCCTCCGTGATGGGCCGTATGGCATACACAACCTGAATGTTGCAGTTGAGCACATATTGCAGAAAAGCGGACTTATTAGTCATAGTGGAAGATGGTATCACGGACGTCCCGTTATGATCACCAAGAACGATTATAGCCTGCGTTTGTTCAACGGGGATATCGGAATTGCCATGACGAATCACGAGAAGGGAGGTACACCAAGTGTCATTTTTCCAGGTCCCGATGGATCGGTAAGAAGCTTTCCCCCGCTCCGTTTACCGGAACACGAAACGGTGTATGCAATGACCGTACACAAAAGCCAGGGCTCAGAGTTTGACGAAGTCCTCCTGTTAATGCCCGACAGAGATACACCGGTTCTCACCAGGGAATTGATCTACACGGCCATTACGAGGGCAAAAAAGAGGATTCTGATCTGGGGGAAAGATGATCTTTTCCTAACGGCGATTATCCGCAGAATCCGCCGAGCATCGGGGCTTCGGGACGCACTGTGGGGCCAGGCGTCGGTTTAAGGTCTTTATTTTTTCTCGAAACCAGTAAATTATATTCAAATTCACCGATTAACAAGTTGATCGCAATTAATTATAATAAATAAGCCAGCTCAAAAATTGGGTGGGTCGTGGAACGCTTATTTATTATTGCTTTTTTACTGACCGGGGGAAGCAGCATTCCCAGCTTGGCATACCATCTTCTTCATTGCGAAGTTTCATGGTCCAATCGCCTTTGCCCACTTCCGAGGCAATGATTCTGTTACCAAACTTCTTGCCTCTGACTTCAACTTTGTCGCCAGCCGCAAATTTGAGCTTCTGATTCTCAATGAACCACTTGGGCCCTAAATAGACAACGTACTTATTACCCTGATCCGACACGAATCTCATCTGCAGGCCGTCTTTTACGCCTTTCATTGGCTCAATTTTCGCTACTTTACCGGCCTCGACAATTATAGCTTCCTGCCCGGTAAATGATGTCTCGGCATCAAGTCCCGGCACTCCCAAAGTCCATGCACCCTTCGGTGCAGTCGGCCCAGTTGCCTGAGCAAATGATGTCGCCGCAAGCAGCATAAATGCTGCCATTACCATAATCCCTATCGCTACCTTTCTCATACTTTCCTCCTTAGTTTTAATGTTTTGACCCACCCGATTTCGAGCTTATAGATTACTTTAAAATGATATATTGGATTGCTATCTTAGTGGAAAAGACTGATTATACAATAGTGGTTTAATGAGTGCTGAATGGTAGTGTTGTACTACCATAAGCGAAAAAAAAGTGCTTACGGGTTCACTATCCTTTTCATGTTTGCGGCTGTAAAAATCCTGAAGTAACAGCCCAATATTGTGTACAAGAACTGAGAAGCCCGAAGCGATTGATCTGGTGAGATTGGCTTCGGGCTTCTCTGGCAACGACCTGCCTCACATAAGGAGGAGGCATGAGACTAAGGTTAAAATGAATTATACGCCTATGAAAAGAGCTAGTCAATCCTTATGTTAAAGGAATAGCATAGATAAATTATATTGTCAGATCAGACTGAGAAATCTCTTTTTATGCATTTTTCTACCACCAACAGCAATACTCGATTCTTTTATTTTATATCGTCTCTAATTGATTGCATGCATTCTTCTTTCCTTTGCATTTTCAGCAAGCTGTGTTAAATGACCGCAAGCTCTATGAATCCATGGACAGAAAAACAGACAATCATCATCACCAGCCCGAAGGGGATCACACCCTGGCTCGCGGGGGAGATCATAAACCTTGGTTTTCCTGTTCTTGCGGAGGGTGAGGCTGCCGTCGAGACTGAGGGGACGCTTGCCGATACGATGCGTCTGAATCTCCATATCAGGACAGGACACCGTATTCTCTATCTTCTTTCTGCCTTCGAAGCGAAGAATCCGAATGAACTTTACACCAGCCTACGGGATATATCGTGGGAAAATCTTATCCACGAAAGCGGGGCGCATGCATACCTGTGCGTTACATCCACGGTTGAGACTCCGACGATAAACGATTCACGATTTGTCAACCTCACGGCGAAAGACGCCATTGTCGACCGGCTCGTGGAGCGTTGCGGTATTCGTCCCGACTCAGGTCCGGACCGGGACCGAGCGGTGGTCCACATCTACTGGAAGGATAACAAGGTTCTCGTTTACCTGGACACGTCCGGTGAGCCCCTCTCCAGGCGGGGTTATCGGAAGATCCCGCTTACTGCACCGATGCAGGAAACTCTCGCAGCGGCGATCATCTTAGCAACCAAATGGAACGGCAGGACACCCTTCGTCAATCCCATGTGCGGAAGCGGTACACTCGCCGTCGAGGCAGCGCTCTTAGCCACAGGAAGGGCACCGGGACTCCTCAGGAGCAATTACGGATTCACCCATTTGAAAGGTTTTGATCCTGCCGCCTGGCGTAAGATTCGGGCAGCGGCACACATGGACCAAAAGGAAACAGCGGCGAGAATCATCGCAACGGATATCGATCCGCATGCCGTAGCTGCGGCACGACAGAATGCCCGTACGGCAGGTGTGATGAATCTCATAGAATTCGCCATATGCCCTTTCGCTCAGACAATGGTCCCGAAGAGGGGCGGCGTGGTGGTTCTCAATCCACCCTACGGCGAGCGTACCGGTGATGTATCAAAGCTGATCAATCTATACCGTGAGATAGGGGATTTCTTTAAGCAGAAATGCGGTGGCTATCGGGGGTACATCTTTACAGGAAACACGGCCTTGGGAAAACACGTGGGACTCCGGACGAAGCGTAGGATCACCTTTTACAATAGTGAAATAGAGTGCCGGCTCTTTGAGTATGAACTCTATGAGGGAACGCGGCGCAAAGAAACGGTTTGCGACAAATGACAGTTACCTTAAATATGACCATAAAAGAATTATTCAAATAATATAATGGCAATAAGCACAAGGTTTTGTTTTCCGTTATTTTCAATTGAATGATACTCTCCATTGCCGGTACGAACAACATCCCCTTTCCTTACTGATGATTTTACAGCATTGTCATTTAGAGCACCTTCTCCTTCGAGGACATAGTACATTTCGAAATCTCCCTCGTGTTTATGATATCCTACGGAGCATCCGGGTTCTATCACCTCTCTTGCACAGAGGCGTCCCTTTCCTGATAGCTCATCCTTTTCAAGCAAATGGAATAATTTTATGTACCCCCTCCCCTCCTTCAATCCATGAATATGCTCTTCCCTTATTTCATTGTTTCGTCTGATCATTTCACATCACTTACCTTTCTATGACGCTTTATCCAAATGGATTTTAATGATTAAAAAAGCTAAAAGCCTTAATGGCAGTCTTCTAGATCACCCGCATCAAGTTTGTCCCCGCAGAGGCAGGTATATAGGGCAGGATTATCGAGCCTGCCCTCGAATGTACTTTTCGGTAAGTGATGACAAAGACAGAGTGATTCAGGACCTAAAAGTAGTTACTCCAAATTTTGTAAGACTTATAGACTGGATTTCACTCCGCTGGCTGTGAAAATCTGCCTATTGCCGTGTTCTCAAGCCGGCTTGATCATCTTTTTTACTTCCTGCTCAGAAATAGTCATATTGTGGCTTTTCTTGGCATGCTGTACGGCTATTTCAACAAGCTCTTTTTCATCGTGACTCTTCACCGAGAAGTTGCACGGTGCGGGACATTCAATTTTCTTCATCTGCTGTGCCATACTTATTACTCCTTGTTTGAAATTTTGTTGATTTTCCCACCATGAAACCTATTTTGTAAATAAGCATTTACCTGATTTTCAATTGCGCATATTCTTAGTTACTGTTTAAGAATATGACCTTTATTAATACTCATGAAGTCGATGACATATGTATACCCGCTATCGTAGTATGTCATCCTTTTCTGCTTATCAAGTTAGGGTATCCTGCAACAATAAACGATCCATTTTCCGATTGATTAATACTCGGGAAAATTATATAATAATGTTATACAATGGATCACATAAGGTCATCGCAACGTGTAATAACATTAACCTTTTTATTTGATTCATCCTGTGATAACATGTTTATGTTATTTCAAATTTGTTTGCTTTTTATTATTTTAATCGAATACCCCAGTTTTAAAATATTTAATCCAGTGCAGGCTGCTTTATCCTAAAATACATCACAAGGGAGATTGCTATGTGCCGAATATTACCAAACCTTTTTCTCGTTTTACTTCTGTTTTTATTCGGTTGTGGAGGCGGTGAGGGAGGCGGAACTGGTACGAACACTGCCGGTTCAGCAACAATAGTAGCAGTAAAATTCTCCGCAGTATCGGCAGGTGGTAATCATACCGTTGCTTTGAAACCAGACGGCACACTCTGGACATGGGGACGTAATACCTCCGGCCAGCTTGGAGATGGAACTAATAACAGCAGAAATACCCCGGGACAGATAGGTACAGACACAAACTGGGATGTGATATCCGCCGGTGGAGATCATACGGTTGTTTTAAAGACAGATGGTACACTCTGGGTGTGGGGCCTTAATACCTCCGGCCAGCTTGGAGATGGAACCAATAACAGCAGAAATACCCCTGAACAGATACCGTCAGTCACAACTTGGGTCGCAGCGGCTGCAGGCGGTAGTCACACCGTTGCTTTAAAATCAGACGGCACACTCTGGACATGGGGAAATAATGCAAGCGGCCAGCTCGGAGACGGAACCAATAACAGCAGAAATACCCCAGAGCAGATCCCTTCGGTTGTAACTTGGGTTGCGGTATCTGCCGGTAGAAATCATACCGTCGCTTTGAAATCAGACGGTACTCTCTGGATATGGGGACTTAACACCTCCGGCCAGCTTGGAGACGGAACCAATAACAGCAGAAATACCCCGGAGCAGATTATTTCGGCCGTAAATTGGGCTGCGATATCCGCGGGGGGAAGTCATACCGCCGCCCTAAAGATAGATAATACATTCTGGACATGGGGAAACAATGTGAGCGGCCAGCTCGGAGATGGAACCAATAACAGCAGAAATACCCCGGGACAGATCCCTTCAGCCATTAATTGGTCTAAAGTATCCGCCGGCGGAGATCATTCTGTTGCCCTGAAGACCAACGGAACACTCTGGACATGGGGGAATAATGCTGACGGCCAGCTTGGGGATGGAACCAATAACAGTAGGAATACACCGGGACAGATCGGTATAGACACAAATTGGGATGCAATATCCGCAGGCGGAAATCATTCTACCGCTCTGAAGACGGATGATACGCTCTGGACGTGGGGAGACAACGCTTTTGGCCAGCTCGGTAATGGAACGGCCGCAGATGGCCTCATTCCCAATCAAATATGAGAGGCTAAATACTTCATTAATCCAGCGATTAAAATTACAGCGCCTCTACCGTAATGTCATTGCGGTTAGCCGAAGTCCCGAACGAAGCGTGGGGAACCCGTAGGGTACGTGGCAATCTCTTCAAATATATTTATTGCTTCGCTTCCCCTCAGGCTACACTCAAGGTTCCGACTCACTGCAATGAATGCTTTTATCGCCCGATTTAAGGAACTTTAAAGTAACCTACCTACGGGCCTAGTTCGTCCGTCCTTACCTCATGACTTTTTTTCATGTGCGCTCCCGTATAATAGTTGAGACCACTTCTTCGATCTGTTTGGCCGACATAAGGTCCATACCCAGTAATATCTCTCCTATCAGCCTGTGACGTCCTTTCTTGATATTTTCGTTGGCTTGGATGGATAACGCTTTGATGAGATCATCGGCGGTAATAAATCCTTTTTCTAAAGCTATCACCCCAAAACGTTTTTCGTATTGTTTTATTTTACCGGTTTTATTTGCCATAGATTTTCTCCATTTTTTTTTTGCGCGCCCCGCCGGTTCTTACTCCTGATCAGCTAATTCCAATTTTATCTTATCAAATCCTGAAATAATCTTTTGGACTTCCGAATCTTCCGGAATATTCGTCAAGGGTAAAAGAAAAAGAAATAGGCTGAATGTTTCACTCCATTCCGCAGAGCCTATAAACTTCATATTATCCAGGATACGATCTCCCGAAAAATGCAGTTCCGGTTGTCGCAACCTGATATATTCGAAGACGATCTCTACGTCCGCTACATCTTGAGCCGACAGCGATAAATACAGACCATAAATATCATCACCATAGTCTATAAGCGGTTCAGAATAGATCTCTTTACCCGCCTGTATATCTTCTATCTTAATTACGCGCAAAAAACCATGATTTTCAGAAACCGGTTGATGCAAGCATGAGAATATGTATTCCCCTTTGACTGGTCCTCTCCAATTTGAAACATCACTAATCTCCGCCGTATTATTCTCAGAGAAGATAAGTTCAATAGTACGAGACCCTGCTCTTGTCCGGAGATGGTAGCAATACTTAGAGGTATTCGTTCCCATATTCCCTCTCATATTTTCTATTTTATCTCATATTAAAAAATAAGCATCAGGGGCCAGGCTGGTTGCCAACATTACCATGTTTATATCACGGTGTGCCAGCCAGCTCTCCGTCTTCCTGTTTGCGGCCTGAAGCCAAAATTTTTCAATAGTGTCGCTAAAAGGAGTATATCGCATCAGACTGTCCGTCCGCGCATGGAGGCGCTGCTTCAAGTTGGCATCGCCGGGTATCTGTTTAATTATTCCTGGCAGTCTCTCAATTGCATGTAATCCAATAGACAGCCCTAGTTCCCGAAAGGCAAGACGGTAGTCGGCAGGATGCCTCAATGAATTCCTCCTTTCATAGGATTGCATTCCTATCAGGGAAGAAGCCACTAGAACATCAAGCAGGTCGGCCTTTTCAGAGCCTTCGTTTATTATCAATTGGGCCAGTTTGTATACTATAGTGAGGAGCTCCCCAATACCAAGTGGATCATCTGTAGCCCAGCTCTTTCCTTCACAGATATCGGCCATATCTGCAATCTCTTCACTGAGGTCGAGCCGTGTAGATTGCCCGGGATTCTTTTCTGCCGCCGCCTGAAGCTCTAAGTAGGTGATGAGCCCGTCAATTGGATCATGATGCCCCATCGAAGTTACCAGAGGATACGAGAGGTCAATGCTCATTTTCCAATACATACGTTTCTGACCACTGTACAATGGAGCATAGGCAAACCTGGCATGTACTGCTTTAGCAAGCTCAATCGCCCATCTATTGTAGATTGAATCGCCCGTAATACAACTTACGCTATTGAGGGCATGCATCCACTTCGTCAGGTAATGATAGTATTGCCCATCCCGATCCCATTCCAACTGCTCATCATAAGGATCACCGGACTTACGCTCGTTTATTTTTTTCCCGATCCTTAACCCGCTTTTTGTTGGGTGCATCCTGCCCTCTTCCTCAGTAAGACCGCTGATCCAGCCGGACCGCTGATCATCGCTACGGTGCCGTCCGAGCAAGTTATGAACCTGATCGACAAGGCTAATCGCAAGTTTCCTATATTGATCATCACCCGTCTGCTGATAAATCGTGAGGAAATTGCAGACTGCAAATGCATCCGTCCATAAGTAGCGACGCGGTACTTCTCTAGCCGGTGAAAGTCCGGTCAGCTTGGCAAACTCGATCATAATTTCCCGGACCATAGTTTTAGCGGCGTCTTGTCCCATGAGATTTTCTCAAGCCGATCAGGCTTCCTTTCTTTTCTCGCCGGATTTTGATTCCATGATCTTTTCAACAACATAGGGTACCAGCTCCGATACTTTACCCAGAATTCCCTTCTTCTCGTTAATAGCGTAAACACAAACGCATCCCTCTTTATCGACACTGACGAGGGCCACAGGAGAAATGCGCATACCACCGCAAGTACCTCCGCCCTTGGCCTCTCCCTTGCCCTGCCCCTTTCTTCCTTTTTCATCGGTGCCGCTGCCTTCCCCTTCACCCATAAAACCTCCGCCACCCGCACCCAGGCAGATCTCGATAAAAGGGACAAACGTCTTACCCCCTATATCCATCGAATCACCCACAACAGTTTTTGAGCTGGCAAGACCGTCCAGCTTTGAAAACAACGTTTCAATCAACATTTTTACATGTTCCATTTTCTTCTTCTCCTTTCTTACAGACTGTGACACAATTCTCTCCCCTCGCGGGAAAGAAAAAACTCTGCCGATATAACCAGAATACTGATAAGGAGTACGCGAACATTTAAACTGCCTTCGATGCTGAATTTCTCCTCATTGAAATCAGGGACAATTGTTACTAAAGACGATGGCAGCCATGCCATGTATGCGGCAATGACCCCCAAAAACATCCCTGTCTCCGCCGGTCCTCCCAACCCAACAATCCCTTGAATACTGCCTTTCGGGGAAAGAGAGCGATAAAGCTTCTTAAGTATGACAAAGAGAAAAGGGAAATGGAAAATGATCTGCTCTGCTGCCTTTGTTTTCTCTAAAGCCTTAACTTTTCCGGAAGTCCTTTGTCTTTTTTTCCCCTTCCTTGTTTTTCGAAAAATGGTATTCCCACCCAACAGAATTTCCACCCTCTTCTTATAATACCGCAGGTCGAAGAATCCCCAAAGCCATAAAACCGCGAGACAACCTTCATATCCTTCCTCATAACGCCCTCTCAGTTTAATATGAAAAGGCACAAGAAGAAATAACAAGCCTGATATAAGTATGGATGCCAGTATTGGGATAATCGTAGACATAAAAAATCTATGTGATCCTCCAATCAATCCTGATCCGGACTGTGATCCAGTTCCCGAAGCCACGCCTCATTTTCCGGGGACTGTCCCAGAACCCGCGTGGCAATCCCATAAACGAGAGGACCAGTCATCAACATCCCGGCGGCAATGGCTACCTGTTTCCAGCTATCGCCCGTCCCTGAGAGGAAGGAGACAAAGCATATCAGGGCAAAGGTAACAACCGAGCCCGTAGCCAGGATAATGCCTAACCAGCCTCCCGGAATCTTAAAAGGACGGGGAAGCATAGGCATATCGCACCGCAGCTTGATGAGCGCAATAAACTGAAGAATAAGGGCCGTAGAGTATATGAAAACGTTGATAACCACCAACTTTTTAAAATCCATTAAACAAAAAAGACTGTAGATGAGAGAACATGAAAATAGTGAGAAGTGAGGAGTGCCCCATCGGTAATTTCGTTTTGCAATCCATTTGGGGAAAAATCCGTCCTCTGCCATGGCAAAGGGAAGTCGGGACGTATACAGGAGTTGACTGTTGAAGAGACTCCATACGCTGAACATGACGCCAAGAGAAACCATGACTCCCAGCCATGAGCCCACGACCTGGTCTGCCACCCTGGCAATATCCCCTGTTTGCCACTCGCTCCAATTATTTGTCGCCCCAATACCAACCCCGATGGGAAAAATATAGAGAAAGGTAATGAGGGGAACGGAAATAAAGAGAGCCAGAGGATAATTGCGACGGGGATTATCTACCTCACCCGCGAAGGTGCTCACATTATCCCATCCCGAGTAGTTCCACAAGACCACGGCCAGTCCTATACCGATCGTCTCCATTAAACCCTGTGTACCCGGCGTCCAGGGAACCCACGGGACGTGTTGCATTTTGGATAAACCAAGAAATGCAAGAAGTAAAAACGGAATATTAATTATGACAAAGGCGAGAACCGAACTCCGTCCCACCGAATGCGCACCAAGGAGATTTATAGCCAGAGACGAGAAGATCACAAGCAAACAGACAAGCCAATGCTGCCCGCCACTAAGGTCAGGGAAAAAATATCTTGCATAGTCCGCAAACAATACGGGATATATGGACATATCCACAAATGTGAATATCCATATCCACCAGCCTTGTTGAAAGCCCCAGAAACGCCCCAAAGCAAAATAGACCCAGCGGTAGTAGCCTCCATGCAGGGGCAGCATGGAGCTCATCTCCGATACCATCAAAGCGACCGGCAGACTCCATAGAAGCGGCGTCGCAATAAGTAACACCATGGCGATGCCCGGGCCTGCCGAGCTGACCAGTTCTTCCAGCCCAAAAGCACCGCCGCTGACCGTGAAAAATATAATGCCGACCAGCGGTACCAGAGAAATCTTTTTCAATGAAAACCTTTTTTAAAATTGAATTCTTTTAATACACTGTGGCTACAGTCAATATAGGAAAAGCATAATTATGTGTCAATTAGTTTATGTATTGTGTATCGGATTGAACGAAGTAATCTATGAATATCTATGATGTGAAAATGATAATTGACAGAAAAAAAACGCAGGGCCGACTCAGAAGAACGTATCTTCATCCCAGACGCCTCCCGTACCAGTCCCTGCAATGCCGCCATAGATATTATCGTAGTTTTCCATGAGTATCCCGTCGTTACAAATAACACATTTGTCAAACAGGGAGGCGAATTCGCCGTGGAGTATTTCACTGTCGCCAATCTTGCAGCTTTTCTTGTCCGAATAGGCCATACAAACATCTCCTCCATTTGGCATCTGGCTATGTAATGATAGCAAGTATCTGGATTCCGTGTCGCGCTTCGCTTGCACGGAATGAAAAAAATTTGATTGTGAAAGTCTACAGCTCCGGGATGACAAATAGTTATAGCTATTCCAATATACTGCTCTGCGGTACCTGGAAAAGATCTCTCAGAACCTCGTCGAAGTAATCAGGCAGGTAACGGTTCCAGATTTTGATAGGCAATTCTCCCAATTCCAACTTGCCGGAGACGGGAAACGTGAACAGGTATTCCATCAGATACGCAATATTCCTTGCCAGGTGACCGCGATACTGCTGGCGAAGACGCTGCTCAATAATTCTATCTTCATGCATGCAGCGGCCGATCTCACTCTCCAGCATTTCCTCATAATCGGAGACGATAATCTCCATACATATATTTTCTTCTCCCGAACGAACAAATTCGGCGAACGCTCTATTGGACTCCTCGGAACTCAAACCCCTTATCTGCATGATTTCGGTGATTCTCTTGCTCAGGGGCCGAACCAGTATCTCTTCTACGGGCGGTTTAAAACACACAATCACATTTGTGGCGTTGTACTTTCCCGTATGCCGCTGCACTTCATCAATCGTGCAATACTCCATGGCTTCCAGCAAGGTTAACAGGCGTTCCTGCTCTGAATCCTCAATAATCACCTTAATCCCTGCCACGTCGTTGATGACCATATCTCTGGTATCTTGAATCTCCCTCTTTTGTTTTAAATCGTCAAGCAAACGACTCTCGGCTTCACGGAATTCTTCGTTCATTTCTTCCTGAGGCGTCACGAGTTGATTCCTGGGTATGCCCAGCGTCCTGGCGCGTTCATCTGCGAGCAGATCGGCATGTGTCCTTATGGCGTCAAACATCCTGTCAATAATCCTACGGGCAGATTTCTCAGCCAGTCGATGTACCCGCTTTACTCTTTTTGATCCTACATATTCATCAGCCGTGCCCTGCTCTCTGCAAAAGAATAATGTGGCATGGAAAGGGGTTTCACGGTAGTAACGCCCCGGGTCGGCATGGTAGTTCCGAATCAGCTCATCGATGCGGGAGTTGCGGTAAGGCGGGTGGGCGACGATCATGTCTTTCAAATCACCCTTTAAAAAAGTAGGTTTTGTGTGCAGTTCACATTGATGAAATCCCCTAAAAACTTTTTCGGAAAATATTTTTAGGTAGCGGGAAACGTATACATTGTTGAAATGAACCAGACGGGTGATCAAATCCGCATCGGATGGATACACATCACAGTACATCCAGCGCTTGATAATATCTCTCAATTCGTTCCGATGTAAGTAGCTGCTGATCGTAATCATGACCTTATTATATCCCGCTCTTGCAACCATCTCGGAGGATACTTACAATACTTTTTATCATTTGTATCCCCCTAAGACCACTCGATCCCTGAATATTGAAAAATGGAACAACTTTTTCGAAGATTAAACTTTTTTATTGTTTATTAATTTTAATAATATATAAAATACGCATTGACAATGCTTTTTTTCCAGGGAGCGCTATGAATAAACGTCTCATTATTTTATCAGGTCCGTCGTGCGTGGGGAAATCACCTTTGCTCAAAGCCATGCGAAG
>DATKLL010000027.1:0-4345 GCA_035542475.1 Syntrophales bacterium | reverse complement strand
ATGTCGAGATATGTTGAGGATGGGACGCTTGATCTGGGTCTTACAGGGAAAGACTGGATAATTGAAAACGACTCGAATGTGGTTGAAGTGCAGGATTTGATTTATTCAAAGGCATCGGCAAAACAGGCCAGGTGGGTTCTGGTGGTCAGGGAAGATTCTCTTATTCGTACTCTTGAGGACATGGAGGGGAAAAGAATATCGACGGAGCTGGTCAGGTTTACGGAAAGATATTTCAGAGAAAGGAACATAAACGTTCATGTCGAATTTTCCTGGGGTGCGACAGAGGCAAAAGTTGTCGAGGGTCTTGTGGACGCAATTGTAGAGGTGACGGAGACAGGAAGTACGATCAAGGCCAACAAGTTAAGGATTGTACATGAGTTGATGAAGACCAATACAAAACTCATTGCCAATCCCGATGCATGGGATAATCCCTGGAAGAGGAAGAAGATAGAACAGATCAGGACATTGCTTAACGGTTCTTTGTTGGCAATGGGCAAGGTTGGCTTGAAGCTGAATGTATCCAAGGAGAACCTCGGGCGGGTTGTCCTCCTTCTTCCCTCTCTCAAGGCACCTACGATATCCGGGCTATACTCGAATGATTGGTACGCGGTTGAGACCATAGTGAGCGGAAACATTGTGCGGGATTTGATCCCCTTGCTTCAGGAGGCCGGAGCTGAAGGTATTATTGAATATCCCCTAAATAAGGTTATCTAAAGTTATCTGAGAGGCATGGAGTTTATGGCGCGCAAGGCAAAGATGCATAGAAAAACAGCAGAGACAGACGTGTCAATAGAGATTAATCTTGACGGCACGGGGACTGGAAAAATATCCACCACGATCACTTTTATGGATCATATGCTTAACCTCTTCGCTCGGCATGGGCTTATAGATTTGGCAATAAAAAGCAGGGGTGATACACACATTGACGATCATCATCTGGTTGAGGATATAGGAATATGTCTTGGCGACGCCATTAAGAAGGCTATCGGTGATAAAAAAGGGATCGCCCGCTATGGGTCGGCCATAATCCCTATGGATGAAAGCCTGTGCAGTGTGGCGATAGATGTTTCCGGGAGACCCTATTTGATTTACAATGTAGAATTCAAGAGCAAAAAAACCGACAAATTTGATTACGCTCTGTTAAGGGAATTCTTTAAATCTTTTTCAGACCATAGCGGAATGACCTTGCATGTTAATCTTATTTATGGTAAGAACAACCACCATATGGCAGAGGCTATTTTCAAGGCCTTTGCCCTTGCCTTAAATAGAGCAGTGACCATTCACGGCCGTATAGTAGGCATCTTATCCACTAAGGGAAGCCTGTGATCAGCGTTCTCCAGAGAAGGAGGTTGCAATATCCACAGAGAAGCATCCGGTATTTTTAATCGATTCAACCATCTTGTTCTATTCTGTTTCATTTTTGCTATAGTTTCTGGTTGCCATTATGCCAGTGGTGTATCTACCACTCTGAAAGACGACGGGAAGGTTGTCTTTAGGCGCATTGCCGTAGCACCTTTCCAGCGCATCAGTCCAGAGGAAGTAGACATCAAAACAGTGCGCTGTCCTGTATGCGGCCTGATCTTGAGGACTGAAAGATCTCCTCAGAATTCGGAAAGAATCGTTGAAGAAATCTTTTTTGAACGTCTTACAGATACAAAGGCGTTTACGCTCATACCACCTGATAGAGTCGGGGGTATTTACGAAAGGGTTACTGCAGGTCTTTTTAAAGCGGATCTTCTGGAAATTTTAAAGAAGGTCGGCAAGGAACTGGAAGCGGATGGAATTATATTGGGTTATGTATACCGGTATAGAGAAAGAAAAGGATACGAATACTCTGTAGAGAAACCTGCATCAGTGGCCTTTGAAATCCATCTGATCAGGGTTAGTGACGGAGCCATAATTTGGAGGGGAATCTTCGATAAGACACAAACATCGCTGATGGAGGATATGCTGCAAATATCTTCTTTTTTTAAAGAACGGGGTAGATGGGTTACTGCGAAGGAGTTGGCGACTGAGGGTATGGATGAAGTATTGAAGGGATTCCCGGGGCTCCAGAAGAATTGAAGCAACACATCAAATTTACACGTATGGAGTCCTTTTATGGAATTTTCTCTGGGCCGGATGTTCAAAAAGTTCATGCATGGGGTTAAAAAGTGATTGTCATACCGGCAATTGATTTGAAGGACGGCCGGTGTGTGCGGCTTGCCCAGGGGGATTTCAGGCGTGTCACTGTATATTCAGATGATCCCGTTGAGATAGCAAAAAAATGGCAGGAAAACGGAGCTGAGCGAATACATGTAGTCGATCTTGACGGATCACTTGCCGGAAGACCCAGGAACGACGATACCATCCGGAAGATTGTTGAAGCAATTGATGTACCCATCCAGGTGGGTGGTGGAATAAGAGATATCAAGACCATTGAGTCCTATATGGGAATCGGCGTGCATTGGGTTATCCTAGGCACAATGGCCCTGAGGGATACGGGGTTCGTAAGGGAAGCATGTAACGCTTACATGGGCAGAATTATCCTCGGGATTGACGCGAGTAACGGGAAAGTAGCAATTCAGGGGTGGACGGAGCAAACATCTGAATCTGTCATTGACATAGCAAAACGTTATGAAGGATATGGGCTGGCTGCGGTAATCTATACGGACATCAAAAGGGATGGTATGGGAACGGGTGTCAATATAGAGGCAACCAGGAACCTCGCACGGCTTGTCAAAATACCAGTGATTGCTTCAGGGGGTGTTTCAAATGTGCAAGATATTAAGAAACTCCGTGAAGTAGAAAAGGATGGTATAGCAGGTGTTATCATCGGTAAAGCCCTGTATTCAGGCGCCATATCCCTGAAGGAAGCGATAAGCCTATCAAAGTATTAAATTCTATAGAAAAGCATTTATAAAGCACCGCCGTTCAGGCGGAAGGCTTCACATAAAAAAAGGAGAAATAGTAATGGAAGACTGTATTTTTTGCAAAATAGCAAATGGCACGATTCCGAGCAGCAAAGTTTACGAAGATGGCGAGGTGGTCGCTTTTGATGATATTCATCCTATGGCCCCCGTCCATGTCATTATTATACCTAAAAAACATATCCCGACGCTTCTCGATGTAACGTCCGCAAATGTTGGCGCTGTAAATTCTATGGTTGCCGCTGCTAAGGAAGTGGCGAGGATCAAGGGTATTGATAAAAGAGGATTTCGCGCTGTAGTAAACTGTAATGAAGAAGGAGGACAGGTCATTTTTCACCTGCATATGCATATTTTAGGTGGGAAAAAACTAAAAGACGGTTTGGCCTGATTCCACTATGTATCTTGACAAATATTGGAAATGACTTAAATTAAAGTATGATACAGGTGATCTGATGGGAATTGATGAAAAGGTTAATAGTGAGATGGTTTTGGCGGCCAAGGCAAAGGATAAGGTACGATTGTCTGCGATACGAATGATTAAAACAGGCATTCATAACAGAGAAATAGATCTAAAAAGAAAGATGACAGAAGCAGAATTTCTGCAGTTACTTTCGACTATGGTGAAACAGAGAAAAGATTCGATCGAACAGTTCCAGAAAGGTGGTAGAGAGGACCTGGTTGAAAAGGAAACTGCCGAACTAAAGGTTATACAGGAATTCATGCCTGAGCAGATGTCGGAAGCAGACGTGGATCGCGCAATTGAAGCGGCTATCAAAGAAGTCGGTGCAGCCGGTATCAAAGATATGGGTAAAGTAATGAAAATTTTGATGCCTAAACTGACCGGCAAGGCTGATGGAAAACTAGTTGGTGAGAAAGTTAAAGAAAAATTGTCATCCTAAAGGGGATGTTTAGTTCCGGCAGACTAATGGGGACGGCATATTGAAAGGACACATTTCTCCGGATAAGATAGACGAGGTAAAGAGAAGGGCAGATATTGTCGATCTGGTTTCGGAGTATGTTACTCTTAAAAAGGGGGGGAGAAATTTTCTTGGTCTTTGTCCCTTTCACAAGGAAAAAACCCCTTCTTTTACGGTAAACCGTGACAAGCAGATATTCTACTGTTTTGGATGCGGGGAAGGGGGCAATGTACTGACGTTTTTAATGAAAATGAACGACATGTCATTCCCCGAGGCAGTAAGGCATTTGGCGGGGAAGACGGGCGTTGTCATACCGGAAAGAGTTTTGACCCGTGAGGAGAAGGAACGTTCAAGTGTCAGAGATGAGATTATCCGGATTAACCAAATGGCAGCTAAATATTATTCCGGGAATCTTTTTTCACCGGCAGGAAAAGGGGCACGGGAGTATATCAGGAACAGAGGAATACGGGATGAGGTAATCAAAGAATTTTGCCTCGGCTTTGCCATCGATGGGTGGAG
>DATKLL010000026.1:0-17628 GCA_035542475.1 Syntrophales bacterium | reverse complement strand
CAAACCGCGGAATTCGTCCACATGGAAGAAGGTCTGTTCAACCTCGCCCTTTTCATTCAGATGGACCGTAACCCGCCCGTGACCCTCTATGCGTGTCACAGGCTCAACAGTTATCTTTCGAGCAGTCATAGCTATTCTCCTCTAATCATATTTGAACAATCGTGGTGGGAAAGTTATGGGACGCCCTGCGAGCAGTTCCGATAATGCGTGAAAAATAGCATCAGCACTCGGCGGGCAGCCAGGTATGAAAAGATCAACCTTCACCACCTTATCAACGCCCGTAACAAAATCAAGGGGCTTCCCAAGTTCCGGGGAGTCAGGAATCAGCCCACCCACAACACTTTCCGTATCCAGATATGCGCGCTTCAATGCCTCATCTGTGCCGCACAAATTGCGCATAGCCGGGACATTACCAAAAGTTGCGCAGTCTCCGAGGGCAATAAGAACCTGGCATCGTTCACGCATCATCTTGGCTACTTCTACGTTGTGCGTGTTGCAGATTGCACCCTCCAGGATACCGACAGTTACACCTTCTTTCGGTGGATGTTTCAAGTCCGTTACCGGAGATGATGTAATTTCCACCGCTTCCAACAGCTTTACAATACGGTCATCAATGTCCAATATCGACATGTGACATCCTGCGCAGCCAGCCAGCCAATCAGTGGCGATCTTAACCTTAGCCATCGTCGATTCTCCTTTCACTTGAGTTCCTGGGTTGCTTTAGACGAAAGCTCGTCCAATGAAGCGCCAAGCTTCTTTCCCAGTTTGGATGCCAGTAAAGAGAGAACCTCCCAGTCTGGCTTGGCTTCACCCTTAGGCTCTATCGCTTTGTTGACTTTCAGCACGCTGCCCTCAGTATTTGTCAGGCTGCCTGCTCGCTCAGACCATATAGCCATGGGAAGCACTACGTCCGCTCGTTCAGTCAGGGGAGATACAAAGCTGGCCTGCGCGATGACGAACGCGTTCTTATCAATATTTTTCAATATATCAGTTTCCAGTTTCTGTTCACCGACCAGGGCAAACAGCACTTTGGCGGCAGTTGGCTTAAATCCGTTATTTAATCCAAGGGCCGCGGCAGCTCGCGTATTGACACCAGGTTCAATTGCCACAAACATGGCTTTACCCTGCAGTTTTTTCAATGCGGGAGCAGCCTTGTCGGTAAGGCCGGCTCCGTATAGCACGGCAGGGTTTCCTGCACGTTCGGCAATCTCAACAGCCTTGCTGATGTCAGTTATCTGTGAAGCGAATGGGGCAAGTCCGTTATTTTTATCGTCGACCACGATGAGTCGTGCCCCCTTGTCCACAGCACGTTTCACGAAGAAAGAGGCAACCGGCTGTTCTTTTAGTGGGTCGCAACCCGCTACCAGAATTACATCGCTGCTTATGACCTCAGCAAGTGAACCCTTCGGTTTATCAGCAAGTTTCGGTGCAACAGCATTCAACAGGCCGACATTAGATGTTTTCAGTTCCTTGCAGAAAAGTGCGGAGAGTAAGTAGAGGGCCTCATTTGTAGAGTTACTGGAAGTCAATACTCCAAGATCTTTGGCACTGGCACCTCCGATTTTATCGGCAACGACCTTCAGTGCGTCGTCCCAGCTCGCTGGTTGGAGTTTGCCTTTCTGCCGGACCATGGGACTGGTAACACGCTGACGGCTATCGTAGATCGGTTCAAAACGGCCATATTCACACAGCCGCCCTGCGTTTACTTTTGAATCCCAGTCACCAAAAATGTTAATAACATTGCCGGACCGGGTCTTAATCTCTGTACCACAGCCAATACTGCACTGGCTGCACGTACTTTTGACATGTTCTGACTGGATATCGCGCCCCAAGTAAGCAGTGAGCTTATCAGATATGGCACCGGTTGGGCACACCTGATAACAGGTACCGCAAGAGATACAGGTAGAATCTCCCCAGCGTAAATTAGCATCACAGTGGATCATGGACTCACTGCCGCGATTTCGCAAACCCAGAGTGTGATTAGCCACAATGTCACCGCAAGCACGTTCACAGCGACCGCACAAAACACAGCGATTATGTTCCATGAATAAGTACTTGTGTGTGGCGTCTATGGGGAAGGGTTTTGTAAAGGTTGGGTAAGCCCAGTGATCGAGACCATAACGGTACCCAAGGTTCTGTAATTCGCAGTCCCCGGATGCCTCACAGAACGGACAGTAATGGTTTCGTTCAGAAAATAGCAGATCAAGGACTAATTTTCGCGCTTTAACTACCTGTGGTGATTCTGTTTGTATTTCCATTCCCTCAGCAATCGGGAAAGTACATGCCGTTATCAAAGTGCGCTGTCCTTTAACTTCTACAACACATATTCGGCAAGCACCAACTGGAATCAATGCAGGATGGTCACAGAGCGTTGGGATGTCAATGCCCACCTGTTTGGCCGCCTGGAGAATGGTACTACCGGCTGGTGCACTGACTTTCTGGCCATTTATGTTAATATTGACCATCGTCATCGTTTGCCACGCCTCCTTTCTAAATAAATCATTTTTTATTGTGATTACAGCAGCTATGTTTTACATTGCTGGCAGGACCCCTTTGAAAGGGGGTACTTTTTGACTCGCGGACTATAAGCACAAAGGGGGTTTTGTGTCAAGTAAAAATTGCTATTAAAGACATATGTGTGAAAAAGCATGATTTCAGCCTGACAATCGTTATCATTTGGAGACGAGCACAGCATTATTACCCTGATAGGCGGGCTAAATAAAAAGATAGGTCTTAATAGGTAAGCTATTAATATTGAAGCATATCGTTATTGATACTTGACGCTCACTACATATTTGGAGTATCTATCCACAAAACAATTAGGAAAAAATCAGAACATATTTAAGATGGTAAGTATCAACTGAAAAGGCCTGTTTTTTCCATTTTTTCTATATCTTCTTCTGAGTAGCCCAGTTCAATAAGTACCTCTTTCGTATGCAAGCCGGGGAGCGCTCCTGCCTGTCTGTATTCGGGAGGCGTTTTGGAGAATTTTATAGGGCAGGCAAGCTGCCTGACTTTTCCACCATCAGGAAGTTCCACATCCACCACCAGCTCCCTTTCTTTTGCATACGTATTATTCAGGGCTTCAAACAAAGACAGAACGGGCTCTACGCAGGCATCGACTTTGCTGAATTCTTCAACCCATTCATCTCTTGTCCTGGTTTTGATGATTTCCTTTACACGTTTCTTGACATTTACTATATCCGGCGGCTCGACACCACCCGGAATAAGGTCCGGACAGTTGATGACTTTGCAAAATGCTGCGAAAAATTGAGGCTCGAGACAGCCTACACTTAAATACCCCCCGTCTTTTGTTTCGTAGAAGTCGTAGAGGGAACCACCGTTAAGGAGTATCTGTTCACGCAAGGGTTCTTTCCCATCGACGAGTAAGCCGGCGCCGAACATTGCATTAAAGGCGATTACCCCATCCGTCATGGAAATATCGATGTGTTGTCCCTTGCCTGTTCTGCCGCGGTCAATGACGGCAGCAAGGATACCGATGATTGCATTATCAGAGCCTGATGCTACATCAGCGATCTGCATACTAGACAGACTCGGCCCCCCCTCTTTTTTCCCTGAGTAAGACATGAGCCCGGAACGGGCCAGATAATTGATATCGTGGCCGGCCCTGTCTCGGAAGGTCCCTGTCTGGCCATAGCCGGTCAGAGAACAGTAGATGAGAGACGGATTTATTTTGCTCAGGCTCTCGTAATCCAAGTTGAACTTCGCCATGACCCCAGGTCTAAACTGCTCGATCAGGATATCGTAATGGCTAATCAACTGGTGGATAATACGAATGGCACGGCTGTCTTTAAGATTCAAGGTCATACAACGCTTATTTCTCCCCAGGTACACAAAGGCGGCAGAGAGGTCTGTACCGGGAACAAGAGGCGGAATATAGGCGACCACATCAGGTCTTGATCGGGAAACAACCCTCAAGACATCTGCTCCCATATCCGCCAGAACCATCGTGGCATAAGGACCCGGCAGGAGGGTCGTAAAATCCAGTATCTTCAATCCATTTAGAGGACCAGGCATATTATTCACCTCATCGATTTGACTTTATATAATTGTTTAGAACAAAGATAACCTCATATCGGGATCTCGTGCAATCAGAGTTTAAACATTTTCCCGATGAGCTGGGCCTTCATTATGTCTCCTTCAACCTTTAGTTTGCCCGACATAAAGGCCTGTATTGCGTTCAATCGTCCACCTATCATATCAAGAAAGTCCGTTGTATCCATCTTTATGGTACTGGTGGGATTTGAAGAAACGCCGGCTTCAACCACGCATTTCCCTCCTTTAACTTCTGCATACCAGTCACCGCCCCCTTCTCCTGATAGGCTGAACTGAAAGGTAACATCCATACCGGGAGCAGCATCTGCATTAAATGCCATAGGCATTTTTTTGAAAACAGCCTCCACACTTGAAAGTCCTTTACCAACGTCAGTTTCCTTCTTTTCCATCGCGTCCTCCTCTTTCGTAATTAAGTTGGTATGTTCATTTTTCAGGGCCCCTCTATTATATTCGAAGATTCCTCGATCAATCACAATATCTCTGGTCTTGGCATTGACTGTTTGCCATAATGCCTCGCCATTACCGGTTTTCCAGATCAGAGTTTTAATCGGCTCACCCGGATAGAGCGGCTGTACGAAGCGACAGGCAAGACGCCGAACCTTTTCCGGCTCGCCGGGTATGAGGCTTGCCACCAGGGCGCGGCAGGCAAAACCATATGTACAAAGACCATGCATAATAGGTTTTTCAAAACCGGCCATTTTGGCGAATTCCGTATCGACATGAAGCTCAAATATATCACCGGAGAGTCTGTATAAGAGAGGCTGATCCGGCGAGGGCTTGTCTTCCACAATAAGATCAGGCTCCCTGTCCGGAAATAAAAAGGTCTCATGCGGGACGCTTTTGCCGCCGAAACCGCCATCCAGACGGCTAAACAAAGTAATAATGCTGGTGAAAAGCTTCTTGCTGCTCCCATGGATGGTTTCGCTTTCCACAACTACCAGCGCCCCTTTCGTTCCCTTATCAAAGTAATGGGCAATTTTCCCCTCTGTAGTCATGGTGCCTGAAGGCGGGATAGGGTTGTGGAAGATGAGGTCCTGCTCTCCGTGGAGTACCCCGGCGACATTAATATTGCAGGCGGCCGTTACCTCCCGGAAAAGATCAAATATCATGGCAATTGAAAATGTAGGAATGACCTTAAGATTTTTTTCGTAGGTGTAATCGAGTTCGCTGAAACCGGCCCCCACCCCAAGGGCATAGAGGACCGCATCTTTCCAGGTATAAGCCTTGGTTAACGGGCCTATCTTTTTTCCGATTGCGTCCATGTTGAGTGCCACTTTTCAGTCTCCTGTAACGTCCTTATTTTCTATTCATCTCACGTATACTTATAACAAGGATTCGAGGGTTTGAGGCTTCAAGGGGTCAAGTGCTTAATATCTAGTGATTTATCTATAAATATCCTGGCACAATTTATAAATTTCTACCGAATCTTTAAATCCCTGCAGCTTCTTATTATTTCACTCGAATCCTCGACCCCTGAACCCCTTGAATCCTGAAGATGACGACAATTTCCCAGTAGATGAACTGCTATTCCTTCGGGTGTCCCAGGGGAATCAAGTAAAGAGGTTCTTGATCCACCGGCAGGCTTAGGACTTCCCTAACGTGATCATCATAAAAGGCGCCGACCGGCACAGCTCCCAGCCCCAGAGAAACTGCTTGGAGGAGGATATTTTGTCCTGCATGTCCTGCCTCCACTTTTACATAACGTTCTCCCCGTTTACCATATTTCCTCTCTATCCTTTCGTATACGGCTGTTATTACAATAATGGCCGGTGATTCTCTTACGCATTGCTGACCCAGTGCAGCTGACGTCAAGCCTTCAATAAAATTTTGATCGGATATGCGGATTAATTGATGACTACGGGGAACATAATGGAAGAAGCCCTCCTGTAAAACCAAATACACTTCGAGAGGAAACAATGCTCCTGCGGAGGGAACTGTCCTGCCTCCCCAGTTACGGGTGATTCCCTGCGCAGCCCATAGAACCTGGGACAATTCGGATGGAGTAAGCGGTTCAGAGGTGAAATTCCTGATTGACTCACGCTTTGATAAAGCTTCTTCTACCGAAACTCGTCCTTTGAATGCAGGTGCCGGAAGCTGTATGACCTTACCTGTTACGTTTTCAAATGACTTCATTTTCCTGCCCACATTCGCATCAAGGATGCGCGGGAGATTCACCAGGGAAAACACGGTTACTGCTGCTGTAACACTCAGGCATATATATGTGCTGATTTTCATCTTGTAAAAAGAGCGTGCCTTCCAGGAAAATTAAATGTAGATTTCAGAAATTCAAGCCCTCTGCAATTAACTAAGGAGAATCTACAACCCACAAGAAATAATTATATTACCCATTCGCTCGCTGCCGGATTCATGCAGCTGCTTATCTTAATATGATGGATATGTTTTTCAACAGGAAATATAAGATAGAGATATGGTCTGTGTCAATGATAAAAGAATATTATTGAGCCCATGAGGGTCGGCTAATGCGAATTACTTTTTCACCCTAACAATGTAGGGTGAGCAGAGTAGAAAGATATCACGTTTTAATTTTTTTATCTGTAAGCTCCTTTCTAATTGTCGAAAGATCAGCTGAAGGAGGATTTTCAGCCTGCATGCCAACCTCCTCAATCATGGAATTTATGGCGATTGTTAGAAATGAGATTGCCTGAGGCAGGCTGCAATTATGGGTCGCTTCAAATGCCAGTGCAGTTTTATGCTGCTGGTACAGGGCATAATAAGTAAGTGACATTCTCTGCTCCTTATGGAGCGATTTATTGCTCGCGGTGTTCGTGTTATTTACCTGGAAGTGAAATTTCTTGTTTTCTATTTTGGAATTTGATCTGGCTGCTATCCTCCTGGCAAAGTTGGCTAGTTCCAGTTTATCGCCATTGGGCAAATCAAAAATAAGGGCATCGATAACATTGCATTGTCCCCACTTGTAAGGATTTCTTTTGGGGGAAATCCATGTGGGGGAGTAAAATCCTGAACCCTGATGGAGGTTCAGGACATAATCGGCGCGTTTAATTAGAGTTTTTGCCAGGTCAACAACTTTAATATCAGGGTTGGAATTGCCGTTTTCAGGCAGATGAAAAAGGCGGTTCATGTCTCCGCTCAGGCCCTGCCGCTTTCCTCTCAAAACGGCTGGCAAGTTCAGACGCGGTACTATAATCAAGTTCCCCCTTTTTACTTTGATATCCGCATATCTCTCTGCCGTTAAATATCCGCCCGATTCATCCCCGTGGATTCCTGCAAAAATAAGAAGGGTTGGACCTCTTTCTTCTCCGGATACAAAGTGTACGGTAACCTCCTGGTTTGTACCATTGAAAAACTTTTGCACTTGAAAACTTGGTTTTTCTGATCTTGATGAAACAGTCTGATTAACTGTAATAGAATTGGCAGCGAAGAGAAGAAGAACAAGTGTCACGCAAACTAATATGAAGATTCGCCTATGATCTGCCATCCGGCCTGCCCTTTTTTCAGGTAAAATATTTTTTTACTATCCACTTTATAGTTATTGGAGCTGTATCTCTGCTGAAATCTGGCAACGGCAACATTACCACCGTGTTCCGGAGGTATAAGGATCGCTAGATTTTCCATTTTTACCTTGATATATTTTTTACTTCTGTTTGTCCTTTCCTTGTGCTGCTTGAAGGCGTTATAGCTCATCCCCTCGGCATTGACAAAAGCTGAGGAATAAAAGCTTAAATATTTTTTTGTGTTGATGCTTTCCCATGCCTGCCTCCAGGAATTAAGAAAGTTTCTTAGTTCTTTTTCTTGTTCCTTTTGACTGTCAAGTTTTGTAAACTGAAGCTTATTAACAATCGCAATAGGAGTGCCGTTCGGTTTCAGGAAGCCGCTCATTTCTTTCAATGCTTCATTGCTTACCGCAATACAGCCTTGCGTATCCAGAACGTCTACACCTATGGTTTTGCCCGGGCTGTGGCCATGTATCCAGATTCCGCCTCCTTCCTTTCTTTCCTTGCGATCTAGGAAATTGGGATAATTTAAGACAAAAGCTCCATATCCATACTTTTCCGCGAGTGTTCTGCCAGAAGCAAACCGCAAGAAAAAGTAAACCCCTTCAGGAGTGGCAAAGTCTCCCTCCAGTCTCTTGGCGTGATTGTTTGCTCCAATGATGCACGGGTATTGCTTTACGAGAGAAAATTTTTCGTCCATGAATCGGAAGATATGAAGAATTTTTGTATCCTTTTCGCATACAAGAAGGTATTCACCTTGATCGGCAAAGATAAAGGGATAGGGTGCTTCCTGGGCAGATGCGGCCATGCTCACAATCGGCTGAGATGGTGCCGGTGTTTCTTTGACTCTTGTCGGTAAGACAGCAGACGATTCTTTTGTTTCCTCCGCCGGTTTTGAAGAAGATGCTGAAGTCGGAGGCAGCATAGCGATGACTTGCTTTTGCGCTTCTGTCAGATGCCGGAACGCCTTTTGTAAATCTTTCTGCTTTAGGGATTCATGGATCTGGCTAAAGTCTTTATTTGTTTTGTCGATTATACCGGAAAGATTTTTATTGTTATTTTTTTCTTTTATGTAGAGGTACAATAAAACAGAATTCGACAATAGCAATAATGCAAATAATGCAATACCGAATTTAAAATATTTAGATACCGGTGAATCGCTGTTAGTCCTGAATATTTTCATACTTCTGAATCAAATGAAATAATAAGTAATTATATTTGATATAATAACTAATCACAATGGATTTTTAACATTCAATTTCTATTTGATGGGATGAAGCTTTTACTCACTTTTTTATTTTTGTCAAGTAATGAATGATACTAATGAATTGATAAGAAAAATAAAAGCTGTGTACACATTAGCAGTCGGAGAAGCTTCCTATAGTTAATATGACAAACTCGCAATTGTATTGATAACGCAGAAATCCCTACACAGGAAGAAGTTAATATAGTAAAAGGTCATGGAAAGGATAAGACTTTCACAATCAGAACAAAAGAGGCGGGAGGCATCTGATGAACATTGAACAAAGAAGATGGACGGAAGCCGGGGGTTGGGAACCGGGCAATCCTGGAGATTTGGGTGCTTCCGCCCAGTTGGTTCTTCTTTTCGGAAATAAGTCAATACTTCGGGACAAGATACGGCTTGCAGAACTCAAGAAGGTTTATCCTAATGCCCATCTTCTGGGCTGTTCGACAGCAGGAGAGATTTGCGGCACACAGGTATCTGATAATTCTCTTGTTGTTACTGCTGTCAGCTTTGAATATACGCAACTAAGAGGCACAAAAATCAAAATAGATAAGATGGAGAACAGTTTTCAAGTCGGGCAAGAGCTTGCCCGATCTCTTGAGAAGAAAGATTTGGTGCACGTCTTTGTTCTCTCTGACGGCCTGAAGATAAACGGAAGTGAGCTTGTAAAGGGATTGATAAAACATCTCCCTGAGCATACCTCAATCACGGGAGGATTGTCCGGAGACGGGGCCCTTTTCATGGAAACATATGTGCTGTGGGATGATGAACCTGATAAGGATACCGTTGCTGTTCTGGGATTGTACGGGAATCGCTTGCGAGTAGGTTATGCCTCCTTCGGAGGATGGGATCCATTTGGCCCCGAGAGGTTGATTACACGTTCAAAGGGCAATGTTCTGTATGAACTTGACGGGAAATCGGCCCTGATGCTTTATAAAAAGTATCTAGGTGAGCATGCGAAAGGTCTGCCTTCGACAGGGCTCCTTTTTCCTCTGAGTATCCGGATCAGGGAAGGTGAAAGAGGGGTGGTTCGGACTATCCTTTCTGTAAACGAAGAGGATCAGAGTATGACATTTGCCGGTGATGTTCCTGAGGGTGCATACGCGCGCCTGATGAAAGCCAATTTTGACCGTTTGATAGACGGTGCCGTTGAGGCTGCAAAAACGAGTCTTGACATTATCGGTTTTTCTCCGGAGTTGGCGATTTTAATCAGTTGTGTGGGGAGAAAACTGATTTTAAAGCAGCGAATCGAGGAAGAGATAGAAGGCGTCCGTGATATACTGGGTGCACAAGCCGCTCTGACGGGATTCTATTCATATGGTGAGATATCACCATTTACCAAAGGTGTTCCTTGTGAATTGCACAATCAAACTATGACAATTACTGCTTTTTCAGAGGGTTAGTAATGGATAAGATGCACAGCCTGTTGAAAAGGCAACTGAAACGCTATTTGGGGAAAATGGATTCCATCCCCAAAGAATGGGAAAGTTTTATTGATGCCGTCAATGAGGCATATCGGCAGATAGATACAGATCGTGAGATGCTGGAGCGCTCGCTCGATCTCAGCTCGCAGGAATTACTCCAGGCAAATTCTGAAATGAGGGCAGTTTTACAGGCATTTCCCGATCTTCTCTTCCGTACAAATAGGGAAGGCATAGTCCTGCATTATCAGACATCCGACTCTAAGGATCTGCATTTTTTACAGAGAGATGTGGTTGGGAGACAAATTACGAGTTGCAGTAAATCCATTTTATATCAGGACAATGCTTTTTCTATCCGCGCCATTGCTTCTTTAAGTCTATCATCGGAAACAGTCAGGGAAATCCTTATGTACCCTTCTCCATATTGGCCGTATGCCGTACCCGCGGCGACAACAACGGCCGCTTTATCAAACAGGATGTTAGTGAATTCCAAGGATGTCATGCCGCGGGGTACAGGAACCCATAGGTAGAATGTTCCCTTCGGAGGATCAAAGACTATACCCAAGCGTTTGAGTGCTGCAAGAACCATTTCCCGCCGATGCCCATAAATCTGAAGCATGTGGTCGATGTTCTTTGCCTCATATTTCAGGGCATGAATTCCCGCGTATTGAATCGGATTAAAGATTCCGGAATCGGTATTTTCTTTAACCTTGCTCATGGCCGCAATTATATCAGGATTACCGACAGCCATGCCTATGCGCCAGCCCGTCATATTAAAGAGTTTGGAAAGGGAGTTTAGTTCAACCCCTACTTCTCTGGCGCCGCCGGCCATAAGAAAACTAAGGCGCTCCTGGCCGTCAAACAGGATTTCACCGTAAGGATTATCATAACAGACTGCTATGTCGAACTGCCTGGCAAAATCTACAAGACGATCAAAGAATTTTCTTGTTGCGCAGGCACCGGTGGGATTGTTCGGGTAGTTGAGAAACATCCCGCGCGCCTTCTTTGCTACGTTTGTTGGGATGTCTTCAAAGACAGGGAGATATTTATTTTTCTCCAGGATTGGTATGTTGTAGGGCACACCGCCGCCCATGAGGATGCTCGCCCGGTAAGCCGGGTATCCTGGATCTGTCATTAAAACGATATCGCCTGGATTAATACAGCCCAGGACAAAATGGTGACAGCCTTCTTTGGACCCGATGAGACCCAGAATTTCATTTCTGGGATCGAGCGACACACCGAATCTTGTATTATACCAGCAGGCAACTTCCTGGCGAAAAGCAAGCATCCCCTTTTCTTCATCAGTGGGATAGCGATGATTTTCCGGATCCTGTGATTTCAAGCATAGTTCATCAATAATAGAGCCCGGCGTCGGTTCCACCGGATCACCGATAGCAAGACTGATAACGTCGATCCCATCGGACTTCGCTTTATTGATTTTTTTTCTGAGCTCCACAAAAAGGTAAGGTGGAATTTTTTTAAGCCGGTCTGCGATCTGCAAAACGAAATACCTCCCTATTCAAGGCTTAAGAAAACAGTTTTAGGAAGGGCGAATTAGAGATTTTTTCGTAACCATTCTTAGCGAAGTGAAATGATCGCAAAGGCAAATGTTTGAGTGCAAAGCACGAGTTTTTGTCTTTGCAGTGAAGCGAGCGCTAGAATGGTCGAAAGAAAATCCTGAGCACTTTCTAAGACTGTTTTCATTTTTTCAAAAGCCGTGATTGAATTAGCGACGCTTGAAAATTAATAAGCTTCTTCCCAGAGGCGTCCTTCATAAACTACTTTGGCTTTTCCTTCAAGATAAATATCTTTAAATTCACTGTTTGTCTTTTGGAAATATATCTTCAGAGTTTCACCGCTTTTTACCCTAACATCAACGGGTGATTCAACTAACCCTTTTCCAGATGAAATCAGGGCTGACGCTACAGCACCGGTCCCGCAGGCCAGGGTTTCGTCTTCCACACCCCTCTCATATGTTCTGACCCTAATAGTGTGCCTGTCTATGACTTCCATGAAATTCGCATTCGTCCCCTCAGGTTGAAATTCTTTATGATAGCGAATTTTACGGCCAACGTTGAATACATCGAACCCCTCAAGGTTATGTACGAAATAAACAATGTGGGGGACACCTGTATTGATGAAGTTCACTTCAAGAGACCGATTCTCAATCATAATTGAAAAATTGATCTTCGCATTGTGCGGGTCGGTCATTCTAAGTTTAACTACATCACCTTTGACCTCGGCATCTATGATACCTGCACTTGTTTCAAAGGATAGTCTTTTGCCTGCAATGCCCTTGATAAAGGCATATCGGGCAGCGCACCTTCCACCGTTGCCGCACATGTCCACTTCGCTGCCATCGGCGTTGAAAAAGCGCCACCGGAAATCGGCACGGCTGGAATTTTCTATAAGAATCAATCCGTCCGCCCCTACAGCCACATTACGCTCGCAGATCTTTTTTGCAAATTCCGCGAGATTTTTCACAGCCAGGGACTGACTTCTGTTTTCAATAATAATGAAATCATTTCCGCTTCCGCTCATCTTGAAGAATTCTATCATTATGTAACCTCGGTTTGTTTATATATATTCCTAGTACAGCAAATTCAGTATTTGGCCTTACAAAGATTGCCTATTTTTTCGTGAGATACAAGTTTCTGATCTCCTCGATCTGTTTATCCGTTAGTATATCCGGGTTGCCAATCTGTAAGGCAAGGTGATAGACCTTCGCGGCCATTTCAATCCGGCATGCGTTTGAATATGCATACGAAAGTGTTTTTCCTGTTGCCAGTATACCATGGTTCTTTAACAGCGTGCCTGTTACTGACGGAGGTCCTTTCATCGCCTTAATTGCTGCCCATCCCTGCGCCTCTGTACCCGGGCATGCATAGTCAGCGACCGGCACCGGTCCGCGTAATGCTAATCCCTCCGTACTTATTACCGGAATACCCCTGCCGACTACCGCAAAGGCGAGTGCGTACGGCGAATGGGTGTGTACGATGGCCTTCACAGCAGGTATGTTTTTATATACAGTAATGTGCATTGGTGTTTCGGAGGACGGCTTGTGGTCACCCTCGATTACTGCACCGTTGAGGTCTATTATTACCATATCTTCAGCTGTCATATCATCGTAAGGAATGCCTGTCGGTGTGATCACAAGGTGCTCGGCCGAAGCGCATACACTTACATTTCCGGAATTTAACTGAATGAAGTCTTTTCGATATAGCTTTAAAACTGCCTCAAATAGACCTTTTCTAACTGCCTCGTATAGCATTCAATCCCCTCATGCAAGACTATATCTATAGGTAATATCTTTTCAAGTCAAATGGTGTATAGACCCCTTTGGGAGTGATTATAGCACTTACCAATTCGGGAGGCGTGATATCAAAAGCGGGATAGTAGCCTTTCACGCCGATCTTAGTTGTACGGACACCGAATGCATGGACCGTCTCTTCCGGATTTCTTTCCTCAATTTCTACCGATGATAAAGAGGGACAGTCCGCAGATGGTGTTCCTAGGGCGTAATAAGGCACGCCGTGAAAATGAGCTGCCAGTGCTATCTGGAATGTACCTATCTTGTTGACCACATGACCATCCAGCGTGACCAAGTCAGCGGCTGAAATGAACACCTGGGCCATTCCTTTTGACAGGACATATGCTGGCATATTGTCAGTAATTACGGTTACCGGTACACCCATGTCATAGGCCACACTGGCGGTTAGTCTTGCCCCCTGGAGATAGGGTCTGGTCTCCGGGCAGATCAATGATATTCTCTTTCCTCTCTCTTGAGAAACCAAGAGTATAAAACCGATGAGGGTCTCCGCATAACAATGGGTAAGAATTGTAACGTCATCCGGCAGCAGTTCAACGGTATATGTTGCCATCTTACGAGAATTACGGTAGCGACTTTCCAGGCTCTTTAGCACGTAGGCATATGTAACAGCTTCTGTATCCTCACCCCGGTCTATGGCATCCACGGCTGCCTTGAGAATTCGCTGGATATGGGTTCTCATGTTCGCAGAGGTTGTGGGACGGGCACGGCTCAGCACATCCGCCGCGTGTTCTAATTCTTTCTTTGCCTTTTCCGACGGAAGATTGCGCACCCATCTAGCCGCACTTACCATCCCCAGGGCGGCCGCGAGCCAGGGTCCCCCGCTCTGTGTAACCATATCCGCGATCGCCTTTGCGACTTCGTGGTAATCAGTGCATCGCACGACTTCTTCTCTCAGCGGATAGGCTCTCCTATCCAATATCCATATCTCACCATTCCTGTAATCAGCCACATTTTCATACCTTAGCAGAAATGGCAATCCTTCATCAGCCCTTGTCATAATATCCCCATATGTTGAAAAAAGTGATGATATTATGGGTGAAATACGGCCTATGTGTCAAACGAAAAAAATGGGTTACAATTTTGTCCAACTTATTTTGTTTTGATACATAATTGTTACATTTATTTATTTAATTAGATACGTATATCAATAAATAATCATAATAATCAATTAGTTATATGCGTGGCACCATAATTGCTCTAATAGAAAAAAGTTATTATAAAATCAGGAGGTATAAATCATGAATTCGGGCGATACAGCTTGGGTATTGGCATCATCGGCATTGGTTCTGCTCATGACGATGCCGGCACTGGCCCTTTTTTACGGCGGTTTGGTGAGAAGGAAAAATGTCCTTTCAGTATTGATGCAATGCTTCATTATCTTGTGTATCATCAGTTTACAGTGGATATTGTATGGATACTCTTTAACGTTTGGACCAGATACAGGGGCAGGCATCATCGGAGGGTTTGATTGGGTAGGATTGAGAGGGGTAGGGGGGCAGCCGAATTCTGATTATGCTACCACGATTCCCCATTCGGTCTTCATGATCTTTCAGTGCATGTTCGCTGTCATCACACCGGCATTGATGTGTGGTGCCTTTGCGGAAAGAATGAAATTTTCCGCTTTCCTCATTTTTACGATCCTTTGGGCTACGTTTGTGTATGATCCAATAGGCCATTGGGTTTGGGGCACCGGCGGCTGGTTGAAGAAAATCGGTGCCATGGACTTTGCGGGTGGTATTGTCGTTCATACCAGTTCCGGAGTTTCGGCGCTGGTGCTGGCTTATCTGATCGGCAAAAGAGTCGGATTTGGTAATAATGGAGGGACTTATAGACCCCATAACCTCCCCTTCACCGTAATGGGGTCGGCTTTACTTTGGTTCGGGTGGTTTGGATTCAATGCCGGCAGCGCCCTGGCAGCGAATGAACTGGCAGCCAATGCGTTTATTACGACCAATACGGCGACGGCGGCAGCGGGACTTACGTGGGCGCTTATTGAATGGCAACAGCATGGCTCTCCGACAGTCCTGGGTGTGGCAACGGGCGTTGTGGCCGGACTTGTTGCAATCACCCCGGCCTGCGGATTTGTGAATCCTATGAACGCCATGTTTATCGGCATTCTAGTCAGCGTATTCTGCTATATCGCCATCGCCAAGGTAAAGGCTATTTTCAAATATGATGATGCCCTTGATGTCTTTGGCGTTCATGGTGTTGGCGGTATCTGGGGGACTTTGGCAACGGGACTTTTTGCGGAAAAGATCGTCAATAGTGATGGCGCTGATGGATTACTCTTCGGCAACATTCATCAGTTTCTGGTTCAATGTCTATATGCGGTGAGTGCCATCGTTTTTGCAGTCGTAATGACCTGGATACTCTTCAAATTTGTAGATGCGTTAGTCGGCATGAGGGTTGAGAAGAAAGACGAAATCATCGGCCTCGATCTGAGCCAGCAGAGCGAATCAGCCTATACCCTGGTCGAATAAGGAGGGTTGAGAGATGAAATACATAGTTGCGATTATACAGCCGCACAAGCTGGACGAGGTGATGAAGGCGCTGGAGGATGTGGAGGTGAATCTGATGACCGTATCCAACGTCCTGGGTCGCGGCAGGCAGAAGGGTTTAACGGAAGTATACCGTGGCGCCAAGGAGGTGGGCAGCCTTTTGAAGAAGATCAAGCTGGAGATAGCCTGCAACGAGGATTTTGTCGAGCCGACGGTACAGGCGATCATCAAGGGTGCCCGGACGGGCGAGATCGGCGACGGGAAGATCTTCGTTTTGGATCTGCATGAGGTCGTCCGCATCCGCACCGGCGAGCGGGGCGGCAAGGCGATAGGATAATAGAGGGAGTGTGAGTATTATGAACCTTAAAGAGTTAATAAAATATTCCAGGGAGAAGAATCTGGAGTTCATCGACCTGAAGTTTACGGACATACCTGGCCTGTGGCAGCACATCACGATACCGATCAATCAGCTGGACGAGGACCTGGTGATCCACGGGATCGGTTTCGACGGTTCGAGCATCCGGGGATTCCAGCCGATCAACGAGAGCGACATGCTGATCAAGCCGGACCCGGAGACGGCGTTTGTCGATCCCTTTGCCGAGGATCCGACGCTGAGCATGATCTGCAACGTCAAGGACCCGATCACCCAGATACCGTATTCCCGGGACCCGCGGAACGTGGGACAGAAGGCGGAGAGGTATCTATCAGTCTGCGGGATAGCGGATCAGGTCTTTTTCGGGCCGGAGCCGGAGTTTTACATCTTCGACGATATCCGTTTTGAGCAGAGCTACAACACGGGTTTTTACCGGATCGATTCATCGGAGGGTTTCTGGAACACGGCCAGAGACGAGGAGCCGAACCTGGGGTACAAGCCCCGGTATAAAGAGGGTTACTTCCCTGTGCCGCCGATGGACAGCCTGCAGAACCTGAGGGCGAAGATGTGCAAGGTGATGACGGAGGTGGGGATACCTGTCATTCTGCACCACCATGAGGTAGCGACGGCGGGTCAGTGCGAGATCGGGGTGAAGATCAATAACCTGGTGGGCACCGGGGACATGCTGATGAAGTACAAGTACGTGGCGAAGAATGTGGCCCGGGCTCACGGGAAGACGGTGACCTTCATGCCGAAGCCGCTTTTTATGGATAACGGCTCCGGGATGCACGTGCACCAGAGCCTGTGGAGGGGCGGGAGGAACCTGTTTTACGATCCCAGCGGCTACGGGGGGATCAGCAAGCTCTGCAGACATTATATCGGGGGGCTGTTGCACCATGCGCCTTCACTTCTGGCGTTTACGTCACCCACGACGAACTCTTACCGGAGACTCGTGCCGGGATACGAGGCGCCGATCAACCTTGTGTACTCCATGCGGAACCGGAGCGCCTGCGTCCGTATACCGATGTATTCACCGACGGAGAAGGCGAAGAGGATCGAGTTTAGGTGTCCCGACTGTTCGTGCAATCCGTACCTGGCGCTGGCGGCGATGTTGATGGCAGGCCTGGACGGTATCGAGAACGAGATCGAGCCGCCTCCGCCGATAGACGAGGACATCTATGAACTCTCTCATGAGGAGAAGTCGCACAT
>DATKLL010000025.1:0-2265 GCA_035542475.1 Syntrophales bacterium | reverse complement strand
GACTTTGTGAGCGGTATTACCAGTGAACATCATGCCTACAGCATTGGAGACAACCGCAATTCTGTGAGGCAACCACCCTCCACACCAATTTATAACTTTTCGTAATATGCCAAATGCTTGGACGGGGTTAACAATGTCCTGCATGTGCCAGATACATCGAGCTCCAACTAATCGGGCAGCAAGCGCTCCGTAAAAATGAGCAAACATAGAATTTGTATGAAGAACATCTATTCGCTCCTGTCTTAAACATCTGGCCAAAATCACAGAGGATGGAATAAAAGATCCAAAATTCCAAACTATGGCTAAAGGATTCGTGATTTTTCTGCTCCTGACAAATATGCTCGTCGAAATCAGAGGCAATCTTGGAACAATGATCACCACCCCACCAATTTCTCTTACCTTTTCTGTAAAGGGACCCTCAAACGGACAAATCGCGAGGGTTTCAAACTTGTTATGGTCCATTCGTTGCATGAGGTTAAGAACGTTTATCTCGGCACCCCCAATCATGGCACCATCTTCAAGGAAAGCAACCTTTATTTTCCTGCCCATTACCATAAAGAATCAATCAAATTCAAAAGAGCATTGCGCCTTTGTTCCAACGAGAAAAGATCTTTAATACGTAGCTTCGATTTCTCGTACCTCTTTGCTCTTTGAAAATAATCTTCTAACTGTTCATCTGAAATCCACCTGGTTAACGTGACATTTGAAGGCATCTTATCCTTTATGTTATCTTTAATACCGCCATCCATCGAACCTGACAAATACACTTTGAGGATGTCTGAATCTTTTCTTAAAAAAGACGATAATCTTTGGTGTACAAAATAGATCCTTTTTTGACCTTCCTACCATAAGACTTCCATTTCTATTTATCCTGGTGCTACCTCTCCTGCTTTTCGTAATACTCCCTTTCCCAGAGCTTCATAAAAATCATAAAATTGTAGTAAGCGAGGTTAACCGATATGAACAGGCCTCTAACTCCATCTTTATAACCTCTTTGCAAGATATATGATTTCAAAAACACGTAAAGAGGACGCAACGTGATCTCTCTCCACCTGAAACGCCTGTCCTGCTTCCAATACTCATCACATTCATATTTCATATACCGGGCGAACTTATTGAGGTAACTGTGGATATCAGTAAAATCGTCGTGGATAAGATGATGCCTGAATTGCCTGGTCCGTTCAACGGGAATGTCGATGTGAGCATGAACCTCACGTGTCTGGTATCTGTATTTTTTTTTGAATAGCCGAACAAGGCAGTCCGGATAATAACCGCAGGTGTTAACCCATTTGTCATATATCAGGTTTTTTCGGCGAAAGACATACCCTTCAATTCCCGGTTCCGGATTTTCTAAGGCTCCCAGCATCTCCTCGAGCAAACCGTCTTCGAGATATTCATCTGTGTCTAACAAGAAAATCCAGTCATGGGTAGCCTGGGGGATGGCCCAGTTCTTTTGAATCGCAGAATTGATATATTCGTGCTGAATGATACGGTTCGTATATTCCCGGCAAATCTCCAGAGTTCGGTCCGTACTATATGAATCGACGATGAGAATCTCGTCAGCCCACCTTACATTTTCAAGGCAGCGCCGGATAATTTTTTCTACGTTAAAAGTAGGAACAATAGCGGTAATCTTTTCTCGCATGTTGAATGACGCTTATCAAGAATTATTGGATTTTAGATAGCTGAGTTAGCAGATGCTAAGGCAATGTAGGACTGAGCAGCATTTTCCCAGGAAAACCCCTTGACTCGTTCTCTTCCGTTCAGCATCAACATTTCCTTTAAATCCGGATGAGTAAGAACCTTCTCTATCGCCTCTGCAAGTGCATTCTCGTCTTCCAAAGGGACTAACAATCCACAACCATCTACGAGAATTTCAGGGATTCCTCCAACATTAGTGGCAATTACAGGAGTCTCTGCTGCCATTGCCTCCAAGACTACCAAACCAAAAGGCTCTTTTCGGGATGGGACAACGAATACTTCGCTCCCAGCCATCAGGGCTTTTATTTCATCTTTGTTCGCCCACCCCCAGAATATGAGGCACGGCGATTTCTCATCAAGGTTTTGATTTCTTTTAACCCAGTTGACCTTGAGAGTATTAGCTAATTCGACATAGTTTGGGAGCTCCGGGCCATCTCCGGCCAATATAAGATCGGAGTCGTACCCCCTCTCAATTAGTGAATGAAAGGCCCTTATTAAAATATCAAAACCTTTCTTGTGTACGAATCTCCCCGCTGCGAAAATATATGGCTGATTTTGTTTGAA
>DATKLL010000024.1:0-7756 GCA_035542475.1 Syntrophales bacterium | reverse complement strand
ATTCAATATTACTGGCTTTCCTCGAAAGCGCGGGATCATGAAAAATACTGGATTCTGGATCAAGTCCGGAATGACAGTAAAATGTTTATTTTCGTGGAAATGACAATTTGGGACGAAACCTACTCAGGAAAAATCAAAAATCTATTTAAGATACTAGATGCCCGCGTATCGAGTACGGGGCAGGATAAATCCTCCCCCTACCCCCTCCAGAGGGGGACAACTCACCCATCAAGGGAGAGGGACAACACGTATGTTAAATATAACATAACTTGCTAATATTATTATCAAATTTCCGCTTTTTTACTTGACTGTCCGGCAAAAAAAGTATATGCACGCCTTATCTGACATATGTATATTATGACACAGGCAATAAGGAGGCTTCTATGGAGATTACACGAAGAGGGTTCCTGACGCTGACCGGCGCCGTAGGATCGGGGATAACCCTGTCCACCCTGGGGATAAACCTGATCCCAACGAAGGCGTACGCGGAAGAACTCAATAAAACGAACAGGATTAAAAACGCAAAACAGGTGATAACGACCTGCTGTTACTGCTCGGTGGGGTGCGGTCTCATCTGCAGTGTGGACAAGACAACCGGCAAGATCTTCAATATCGAGGGTGATTCGGAACACCCCATCAATGAAGGGTCTCTGTGCGCAAAAGGTGCCGGCTTTTTTGATTTGACGGAGGCAAATAAATACCGCCTCAAAAAGGTCCTCTACCGGGCCCCCATGAGTGATAAATGGGAGGAAAAAGATTGGAACTGGGCGATTGAAAGAATAGCTCGGCTTGTGAAGGATACGCGAGATAAGGAATTTGTCACGAAGAACGCCAAGGGTGAACTCGTCAACCGTTGCGAAAACATCGGTCACTATGGCAGCTCCAATATCGATAATGAGGAATGCTGGTTGACGAGTGTGAAATCTCGTGCCCTCGGTCTTGTGTATATCGATCACCAGGCCAGGGTTTGACACAGCCCATCTGTAGCGGCTCTGGGAGAGTCGTTCGGGCGCGGTTCCATGACAAACCACTATATCGATTTGAAAAACAGCGATTGCATCCTTATCATGGGAAGCAACGCGGCGGAGCACCATCCCATCGCGTTTAAATGGATATTGCGGGCAAAAGAAAAAGGGGCAACAATTATCCATGTCGATCCCCGCTACACCAGGACATCGGCACGCTGCGACTACCATGTGCCTCTCCGCTCCGGGACGGATATTGCATTTCTCGGCGGCATGATCAATTATATCATCGCCAAGGACAAATGGTTCAAGGATTATGTCCTGTATTACACCAACGCCTCCTTCATAGTTGGTAAAGATTACCAATTTAAGGACGGTCTCTTTTCCGGCTATGATGAAAAAACAAGGAAGTATAATAAGGACACCTGGGTACTCGAGAAGGACGGCAGGGGAATACCCAAGAGAGATATGTCCCTCAAGGACCCCCGCTGCGTCTTCAATATGCTGAAGGAACATTACTCACGTTACACCCTGGATAAGGTCTCGAGCGTCACGGGCGTATCAAAAGAGGATTTGATAAAGGTGTATGACGCATACAGTGCGACCGGCGTTCCGGACAAGGCGGGAACGGAGTGCTATGCCCTGGGGTGGACCCAGCACACTACAGGAAGCCAGATCATCCGAACCATGTCCATCATCCAGCTCCTTCTGGGCAACATGGGGATCGCCGGTGGCGGCATCAACGCCCTCCGGGGTGAGCCAAATGTTCAGGGATCGACAGACCATTGTATCTTATACGGCAATCTGCCCGGTTATCTGAAGATGCCGGTAGCTTCATTGGATACCCTTGAAAAATATCTTCATAAATGTACACCGGAGTCGAAAGACCCTCAGTCAGCCAATTACTATCAGAACTACCCGAAATTTTTCGTGAGTTTTCTCACTTCCATGTTCCACGACAAGGCCACGAAGGAAAACGGTTTTGGATATTCCTGGCTGCCCAAGTTGGACGATGGGAAAGCTTATTCCACGATGCACATGTTCGACAAAATGTATGAGGGCAAGATCAAGGGATTCTTCGCTATCGGCGCGGATCCTGCCGTCAGCTCCCCGAATACCAACAAGGTCAGGAAAGCCCTGGAAAAGCTTGACTGGCTCGTCGGTGAGAATATCTTTGATAACGAAACCTACCAGTTCTGGAGGGGGCCGAAAGTTGATCCGAAGAAAGTAAAGACGGAGGTATTTCTGCTGCCCGCCTCCGCCACGATGGAGAAGGAAGGGAGCCAGAGTAACAGCGGCCGTTGGGTGCAGTGGAAGTACAAGGCAGCTGAAGCCCCGGGAGACGCTATTCCCGTAGGCGAGATCGAGATCAAGATCATGGCGGCGGTCAAGGAACTCTATGCCAAGGAAGGCGGTCCCAATGCAGAGGCCATCCTCAACCTCAAGTGGGATTACACGGATAAGAATGGCAAAATGGATGTCCTGAAGGTTTCAAAGCAGATCAACGGCCATTTCCTCAAGGATACGGTCATCGAGGATAAAGATAAAAAGACCAAGACGGAGTTCAAGAAAGGCCAACTGGTGCCGACCTTCGGTATGCTCCAAGCGGATGGATCGACGGCATGCGGCAACTGGATTATGTCCGGCAGTTTTACCGCCGATGGCGAAAACAAGATGGCCAAGCGTGGGAAAGAAGATCCGACAGGATTGGGCCTTTATCCCAACTGGGCCTTTGCCTGGCCTGTCAACAGACGAATCCTGTACAACCGGGCATCCTGCGATGTCAACGGAAATCCTTACAATCCCAAGAGGAAACTCCTGGCCTGGGCAGGAGACAAATGGGTTGGAGATGTCCCGGACGGCCCCTGGCCGCCGATGGCGAATAAGGAGAAAGGCAAGTATCCATTTATCATGAAGCAGGACGGGCTGGGAGCCCTCTTCGGCCCCGGCATGGCCGAAGGCCCCTTCCCGGAACACTATGAACCTCTGGAAGGGCCGCTCGCCAAGAATCCCCTGTCCGGGCAGTTGATCAATCCGGCAATTGCAATCTTCAAGAGCGATTTGGATCAAAGGGCGAATGCGGATGAGAAGTTCCCTTACGTCTGCACGACTTACTCCTGTACGGAGCACTGGTGCTCTGGGGCGTTGACACGATGGCAGGCCTGGCTTTTGGAAGCCATGCCGGAGTTGTACGTCGAGATAGGCGACCAATTGGCTAAAGAAAAAGGCATTAAGAATGGCGAGAAGGTGAAAGTTGTCTCTGTGCGTGGTGAGGTGAAATGCGTCGCCATGGTGACAAAGCGGTTCCGTCCCTTTACGGTGGAAGGAAAAACGGTTCATCAGGTGGGGCTTCCCTTCAATTATGGATGGTTGTTCCCCAAGGGCGGCAGCGACAGCACCAATTTCCTGACTCCTTCGGTCGGTGATGGGAATACCTTCTGTCCCGAATACAAGGCCTTCATGGTCAATGTGACGAAACTATAGGAGGCTGAGCGATGAAATATATGGAACTTGTAAAACTGATCGATACGACAAAATGCACTGCCTGCCGCGGCTGTCAAATTGCCTGCAAGCAGTGGAATGAAATGCCGGGCCTGAAAACAAAAAATTGGGGCAGTTATCAGAATCCGCCCGACCTGCAGTGGAATACATGGACATTAATCCGTTTCCAGGAGTACGTTGATAAACAGGGGAAATTTAGCTGGCTCTTCAGAAAAGACGGGTGCATGCACTGCACCGATGCGGCCTGTGTCAAAGTGTGCCCGAGTGATGCTCTCTACCATACGGAGTTCGGCACGGTTGGATTGAAATCCCATCTCTGCATCGGCTGCAAGGAATGCGTATCTGCCTGTCCCTTCGAAATTCCCAGGTATAACGACGCGAAGGATAAGGTTTACAAATGTGACCTGTGTGTGACCAGGATTCGGGAGAGTCAGCAGCCTGCCTGCGTCAAATCCTGTCCCACCGGGGCGCTCACAATAGGTGGCAAGGATGCCATGATCAAAAAGGCCTATGCCCGCGTGAAGGAACTCGGCGGCGATGCCAACGTATATGGTGATAAATTCGTGGGAGGCACGCACGTGCTCTATGTATTGAACGAGAAACCGGAAGCTTACGACGAACTGCCGAAACACCCGACAGTGCCTCTCACTATCGTATTGTGGAAGGATGTGCTGAAGCCGCTCAGCCTGCTTGCCGCAGGCGGTGTTCTGGCGGGATCGTTTTTCCACTACATCATTCACGGGCCGAAGACCCCTGATGAGAATGGCACGGAAAAGAAGGAAGGGGGTGAATAATCATGAAAAAAGGATTAATTCAGGCAACAGATTGGTATGAGAGGTTAGTTCACTGGACTCTAGCGCTTTCCTGCCTTGCTCTGTGCTTCACGGGCTTGGGCATGATGTTTCACTCGTTTAATTTTATCGCGAACATGATGGGCGGTTTGGTCGTTGCGAAATATGTACACAATTTTACGGGTCTCCTTTTTGGCCTTGCCTTTCTGCTCGCCATCAAGATGTGGTGGCATGAAGCAGGGGTTTTCTCCATGCCGGAAGATCTGGACTGGATAAAAGTTGCCGGGGGGTATCTCTGGCATGTGGATCAGGTTCCTGAGGTAGGGAAATACAACCCCGGACAGAAGATGTTCTTTCTGGCTGTGGCAATCTTCGGTGCGATTATGGTTGTTACGGGGCTTATCATGTGGTTTCCCCTGATGTTCCCGGCATGGCTAGTGAGATGGCTGTTTGTCCTCCATGCGTTGGGGTTCGTGGTGATCTTCGCCTTTTTCTTTGTGCATCTTTATCTTGGTACCATCGGTTCTCCCGGTTCCGCTCCGGCGATGTTTTCCGGCTGGGTGACAAGAGCCTGGTTGAAGAAACAGCACCCCAAGTGGTTGAAGGAGATGGAAGAAGAAGGAACACTCGTGGTTTCCGGCGAGGAAAAGACACACTAACCTTCACTTTATTTAACGTGAACTTAAAGAGCGCTGTTAATTTTGAGCAGCGCTCTTTTTTTTGTCATTTGCTGCGTTGCTATTCCCTAATGTCATTTCAATTTCCCTTCTAACTTATAAACATTACCCTCTTTCCAATACCTATCCTTAGTCTAAAATAAGAAATCTCGAAGATCATTATCATTGTTTGCCTGATTGAGTAAGATGGTTAAGTATTTTATGAGGAAACATGTGTTGCTGCCATGGTATTATCACAGTGGCAATCAAGGGGGCATATCCTGTAATTGACTATCGTAAAGGAGGGTATTCATGAAAAAGAACGGAGTTGTTCATTTTGAGATTTATGCGGATGATCCGGGCAAGTTGGGTAAATTTTATACCAGCCTGTTTGACTGGACCATTGATCTCATGCCCGGCATGGATTACTGGTACATCAAGACAGTTGAAACAGATGCGAAGGGAAGACCTACACAGGCTGGCGGTATCAACGGCGGCATGATGAAACGACCGGCGGGCTATGAGGGTGCCTGGATGAACTACGTTAATGTCGAGTCTATCGAGGAAACGGTCTCTCGCGCACAGAAGCTGGGTGCGGAAGTGATGAAAGGGAAAACCCCGGTTCCGGGTATTGGTTGGTTTGCAATGCTGACGGATCCGCAGGGGAATCCCTTTGCGATCTGGCTAATGGACCCGAACGCAAAGTAGGCGCAATTTACATCTCGCGGGCTTATGTACAGAATGTCTCAAATTATAGCATTGAAACAGAAGTGCCGCCAAGGAATCAGGAGGGCAATAGAACGCTTTGCTGTCCGTTGATGAAAATACTCAGGAACGATTGATTCGATCCGGATAAGTGAAAATAGTTGCGCAGCCGTTGCGAACGGAGGCGCAGAGCGTTATGCCGCAGTGTGAAGCGGCGTCTAAGGCGAGTGAAGTTGGAGCGGAAACAGCCAGGATAATCTCGATCCCTGCAAGGCTGCATTTGGATACCATCTCGAAGCTTACCCGCCCGGAGAGCACGGCCACGCAGCCTTTAGCTGTCTTTCCCGCAAGCAGGATCTTTCCGATAGCCTTGTCTAAAGCATTGTGCCTGCCGATGTCTTCGGCGAATGAGACCGCATCACCCTTGCCATCGAAGATGAGGATCGCATGCGTTCCTCTTGTTTTTTTAAACACATCCTGTTTATCATTCAGTAATAACATTGCCCGATTCATGGTCTCGGTGTCGATGCGGAGCGTGTTACCCACCTGTGGTAGAGCGGCGATTCTTTGTTGCATGTCCGTGCTTCCGCACATTCCACAGGATGATACGACCAGTAGGTTGCGGCCCGGCGTATCGGCATTTTTTTGCGGCGGATTATTCAGCCGGACACGCATCATTTCCGGGAAGTCCAGGCAGTCGGCCAGCATAGCGATATCGCTTATTCCCTGAATGATACCTTCGGAGAACATGAACCCCACGGCCATGGCGCGCCTGTCATCGGGGCTGCAAAGTATCGTATAAGAATCTATGCCTTCGATATCTATTGTCAGCGGCGCCTCGACAGCGATGCCTACGTTATCCTCGCTCCATTCGGCATTTGGACCGGAAGCGGAAAGACGCGTCACAGGAAATTGTTTGAGTGATGGAGTAGTCATTTTAAATAATAAAATAAGTAGCAGATTTTAATATTTGTTGAGTTTCTATCATATCTTTTGCTTTATGACAAGATGCACAGGCGACCGATATCCTATCTCCAGTAAAGAATTTGCGCTCCCGCCATTCACGGCAATTTCTATAAATCCGTGACCCCCTTCCAGGGCCAGGAGGCCGCCCGGACGGGTATTGCCGTATGTCTTGCATCCGGGGATGATTTGACCCCCAGTGGTCACTGACCACTGAAGGTCTTTTACAGATGTACCTGTGATATTCGTGACCAGAGTACCAAAGCGGTCAATGTACTGGATATATCCTGTTATCACGTCATCAGATCTGGTACATGCCGGAAGATCAAGGCGTGTAAGAGTTACGGGATCTATTTCCATTCCTAATTTTAACAGGGGTGTTCCTGCGGCCAGGCGCGCACCCACAGGGGCGAAAATATCCCGGCCATGAAAGGTTGCGCTTGATTCCGGCTTCAGCCAGTATTCGGGATTGGTCAATTCCACTGCCATGGTGATCTTTTCATGATCGAGGACACCTGTGAAAATTCCGTTATCCGGTCCCACGAGAAAGCCTGTTAACAATTCAATTGCGACAGCCTTCCTTTGTGTGCCTACGCCCGGGTCGACTACTGCCACGTGGATAGTTCCTGAAGGAAAATAAGGATAGGCCGTCATCAGGCAGAAATTGGCGGCATCGAGGTTTTGGGGCGGGATATCGTGTGTGATGTCGATGATATTCAAATCGGGGTTGATGCGGGCAATCACACCTTTCATTACCCCCACGTAATTGTCCTGAAGTCCGAAATCCGTCAGCAGAGTAATTAATCTATCACCGGGCATAACATTTTTTCTTTGTTAAGAAAGTCATTTATCAATATTTCTTAAGATTCTATCCTCGTGTCGCATAAATTATTATCATATCACCCCTTCGGTTTACTCAGGGTAAACTCTGGCAGATATCTTTCTATATTTTATATCTATTAAGATTTCTCGTTACACTCGAAATGACAACTTTATAAAGTTATTAATGAGACATAACACTAAAAGTCGTAACCCAATCCCAGCAACCCATGCACGGCCAAATTCCAGAGATCCGCGGACCCATCCTTGATAGGAACGTGCGCCCAGGACAGTGTGTATTTTCCTTCGATGCTGGCGAACAGTCCTTTGTAAATATAGAATCGTTTTTCTACGG
>DATKLL010000023.1:0-6151 GCA_035542475.1 Syntrophales bacterium | reverse complement strand
ACCACAAATATCGCCAGGGCTAATGTTTTAATGGTCTTTTTCATGATCTGTTTCCTCCTTTGTACTTAAATTGTTTTGACATATATAAATGAAATATCCATGCCAAGATTGTGAGTTTGGGGGATAAAATTTATAACATGTTGATTATACGAAATTATTATGAATTGAAATGATTTCCGGTCAGTTGTCTCAGAGCCCTGTAAGGTGAGACGCATTTAAAGAAATGTTCAACGCAATTTAATAAAATGAGAAATTGGGGAGCAATGACGCATGTGCCAGGCCCAGACGAGAGTTTAAGCTGTGAATAAATTTTTATGCTTTGTTATAAGCTAAATTATACTGACAAATCCTTGTGGACAACAAAGTGATTTGAAAAGTATAATTCTAATGATAGTGCAAATTTTGAGGAAAGGTCAAAGGGTAATGACTAACACAGAGCAAACTCTGAACCTTCTGCGTGTATTCTGGTCATCGGAAATCGTCGCCGACAGTTTGTACAGTTCTCTTGCCGCAAGGTACAATGATGATAAACTAAAAAAATCCATCATTCATATCGGAGAAATGGAGCAGGGGCATGCACATGTCTGGAATAAAATTGCAAAGGATGTTCATGGCGTTTCCTTCCATGTATCCGTTTTCCTGAAAATCAAAATATTATTGATGAAACTTCTTTCGTTCATCATGCCCTTCACAATATTTATTCATTACATGGAGCACGAGGAAAGAAAAGCAATTCTTGAGTACTCAAAATTACTTGCAACTTTTAAGGATGACAAAAGGATCAGAGAAATTATAACGAATATAATAAAACAGGAGATCGGCCATGAGTGGCACATGATGGAGCAGATTGCCGATAAAGGATCATATATTGTTAAGTTCAAGGAAGCGATACCGGGAATGACAACCGGCATTATCGAGACACTGGGTCTGGTCATCGGTCTGCTCGCTGCTCATACAACGACCTTGATGATAGGGCTGACGGGGACAATTGCAATGATCAGCGGGACTATAGCGATGATGTCGATATCGTATATTTCATCGAAAGGGCATCATGACCTGCATGAGGGGAGAGTCAAAGAGTTAAGTATAAAAAAAGAAGTCGATCCCGCCGTACTTAGGACAGAATTGGAGACTGTCCTTATAGATAAGGGGATCAGCAGCGAGACTGCGAGACTCATGATAGATATTATTGGGACCGATGCGGTTGCTCTGTCCAACCTTGTTAAGATATTCAAGACAGCCGGAGAAGCGCTATCGCCTAAAGAGTCTGTCAAGACTACCGGCGTATTCTTCGTTGTCGGAACATTGCCTGTTATTGCGCCATTCTTTGCCGGCGTTTTGTGGGGTTTGGAGCCGCTGATTCCGGCCATCGTCGCCTTTGCCCTTGCCATTGTCACCATATCCATAGCAGGGCTTTTTACCGCAGTTCTATCAGGGAAAAGAATATCAACGAAAGTCATTCACAATATATTTATCATTTTGGGTACATGCGCTTTAACATATTTGGTAGGTCTCGCGGCACGGATCTTCTTCGGGTATGGAGCCGGCCACTAAAGAAATCAGATGCACATAAGAGGTTTACGGCAATATGAATATTACCGATGACATCCGCAGGCGGTTGTTGGTTTTCCAGAAGAATGAAATCACCGAACATCACATTTACAGTAAACTAGCCCAAACGGTAAAATCGCCTGAAAACCGCCGGATACTGGAGTCGATCGCCGATGACGAATTGCGGCATTATCGACAATGGCGGGAATATACGCGGCAGGATGTGGAGCCTGACAAATTTAAAATATGGAAATACTATCTGATCAGTCGCGTTTTTGGGTTTACGTTCGGTGTCAAGCTGTTGGAGGCGGGCGAGGAGGCAGCTCAGGATAGCTATGGGCATATTCAGGATAAAATTCCGGAAGCAGATTCCATAGCGCGAAACGAAAATGAGCACGAGACGGCATTGCTGGGGCTTCTGGATGAAGAGATGCTTCGTTATACCGGTTCTATGGTATTGGGTCTGAACGATGCGCTGATGGAACTGACGGGAGTGCTTGCCGGCCTTACACTGGCCCTGCGGGACACGAAGCTGATTGCCCTGACAGGCGCGATTACAGGCATTGCGGCGGCCCTTTCCATGGGTGCATCGGAATACCTCTCGACGAAGACGGAAGAGGACGGCCAGAGCCCTTTGAGGGCCTCATTCTATACTATTGGCGCTTATATTATTACCGTACTGATTCTGATCTTTCCATATTTGATCCTTAAGAACTATTATACTAGTTTAGTTTTTACGCTGACCGGAGCGGTCTTGATTATAGCAGTGTTCACCTACTATATCTCCGTAGCGAGAGAACTGCCATTTAAAAGGCATTTTCTGGAAATGGCCGGACTGAGCTTTGCTGTAGCGGCTTTCAGTTTCGTGGTGGGCTATATTATGCGCGCTTTCCTGGGTGTTGATGTATGAGAACTGGGAAGGTGCCGGAATGGATCCACAGATATCATAGTAGTAGCAGCACTATTGATTTCACGGGGTGGGATTGTTATATTTATATTAAAGGTTGAATAATATGTTTACCATTACACCGGAAGCAAGGACGTACGCTCTCAATAACGGCGGTACGATATTTTTGGAGTATCTCGCCTTGTGGACAGGCGGCTGCTGTATACCCTTCCAGCCGGAACCATCCGTCAAACTGGGCAAACCTTATAATCAGGATAAATACAAAAAGGAAACCATAGACGATTTAACCGTCTTTATCCCTAATAACCTGCCGGAAGTACCATTGCTGATCACGTTGACTTCCTTCATGGGGATGAAAAAATTAGTAGTTGATGGCTGGCGACATTTTTAGCGGCAAATTAATGAGGTGTCATTTCCTTGCTTGTGATTCAATTCGTTTTAGCATCAATTTCTATATTTATGTGATGATTATCGGATGGAGGATATTACCCCATGATATTCAAGAAATTCGGAAACAAGTATGTAATACGTATCGATAAAGGTGAGGAAATCGTCTCATGCTTAAAAAAAATCTGCACGGACAATAAAATACTTCTGGGATCTGTATCGGGTATCGGCGCCGTCGGCCGGGCTCAAATCGGACTCTTTGAGACATCATCTAAGCAGTACCATTCTACTGAACTCATAGGCGCTTTTGAAATCACCAGCCTGACCGGAAACATCTCGACGATGAACGGAGAGGTCTATCTGCACCTCCATATTAATTTATCCGATGCCGCATACCATACCTACGGTGGACACTTTCAGTCGGCAGTTGTCAGTGGTACCTGTGAAGTCATCATTGATGCGATTGAAGGTGAATGTGAAAGAATTTTCAATGAAGATGTGGGTCTTAATATTATCCGATCATAAAGTTGCCGTCATATTCTATCACACGGGATCAATCGGATTTTTCGGCAGAGCCCTTATATATGTTAAAAATATGCTGTGCGGGTCTGGAAAGCCTCATTAGATAAGAAAAGGGAAAATGGATCAGGATAAAGATAAAAGTAAAGATGCGATGTTTGAATGGCTGGCAGGCGGCAAATACAGGTCGCGGTCTGCTTATGGCATTAGCAAAATGATCAACGATTATCGTGATCACGTAAAAAAGCAATTTGTCGGCAAATTTGAGGAGGAATTGAAAAATCGCGTTAACAAGGAGCTCGGCATAGAATGGTCTTTATATACAGACGACAATATCTTTGATAAAGATCAAAAATTTAAAATATCTAAATCGGGCTGGAAAGACAGATACTACATCGCCCTCAGCAACGAGTTCGGGACCTTCAACGGAATATATTATGGTCTCTATGGGTGGCATAAAAGTGATGTTGAAGAAGAAAAAGCATTGCAGGCAAGAATTAATGAGAAATTTGGTCCTACCCGGAACGTTGACGAAACTCACGATGATTACATCTGGTGGAGAAGTGTGGACGTTTGTTCTGAACTGAGGGATAATATTGATAATATCATTAACCTCCTGGAAAAAAACAGGGACTCAGTAATCGATAGCTGGGCAGGCCATTTGACTGGACTTGCAAGGTTTGTAGAGCCTTACATTGATCAAATATGTAAGAGTTCCGAATAGAAAAATGGTCATGAAAGCTTTCTCAGCAAAATCTCCCTCTGAATTGTATTGAGAACAAATGCCAATTTTATACACAGTCGAACTTTACTTTCATGTTCTTTCTCAGTTACATCTCCCGTCATTGTTTTTCCTATCACAAGATTTACTAGATCATTCCGGTACTGGTCAAGCTCGTACAGCTTCCTTAAATCTGAATCATAAATTTTATAGATTTCATCGTAGTAGATTCTTATCATGTTTATAAAAATATTGATCTTGTTTCTGAAACTCATGTCAGGTGTCATTGCAGAGAGGAATAAGGCGGCTCTTTCGGCATTATCCAGACGGAAATGTTGAGCCATAATGTGGCTCATGATGTTTTCCAGGTGTAAAACTCTTGCCGAAAATGACCCCATCATTTTTTCGGCAATATCCCCTGATTCTTCCAAGTATGTATTATTCTCTTCGGTCATAATCGCCAATCCCTTTCGTCGCGAGCATGTGGGAATAACCCTGCTCTGACAAGCAAAAGCCTGTTATAGAATTTGAAAAGATGAAAATATGCAAGCGGGTGAACTCGCTGCGTTCACCCGCTTATATCTCAACTCATTCCTGGCTTGATCAGGAATCAGAACTTCTTATTAACGGGAAATCTGATCCAGAACCGTACCATCCGCAGCGTACAGAGTGACTTCCAGCGGCATCTTCCCTATGGCGTGCGTGGCGCATGACAGACAGGGATCGTAGCAGCGTATGGCAGCTTCTATCCGGTTCAACATTCCTTCCGTAAGCTTAGTGCCGTCAACAAACGCCTTGGCAACCAACCCCGAGGCCGTATGCATGGCCCAGTTGTTGTTGCCAGTGGCGACAATGAGGTTCACCCTGGTCAACAGACCATTCTCATCCGTGCTGTAATCATGGAACAGGGTCCCTCGCGGGGCTTCGATCACGCCGACACCCTGACCGGGAATCTTTGCCGCCGATGGATTGGTGCGGATGTCGTTGGACATGATATCCGGATCATCCAACAGCTGGGCGAGACGCTCTAACGCATAGACCAGTTCGATCAAACGGGCATAGTGATAATACAGGGAGCCCTCTACGGGTTTCCCGCCGTTGATCTGCTTGAACAGCTTCAGCTCCTCATTCGCCATCGGCGTGCCGATCTTATCCACAACATTCAATCGTCCCAACGGACCTACACGATAGGTCCCGTTCGGCCAGCCAAGCTTGCGATAAAAGGGGTACTTCAGGAAGGACCAGGACTCGACATGCTCACCTACATGCGACAGGTAATTGTTCGGATGGAACTGGGCTACAAAATTCCCCTCCGCATCCTTTACCCGGATCTCGCCGTCATAAAGCTGCAGGCCGCCTTCCATATCCACCAAACCCATATAGTTGGACGGGAAGGTAGCGAAGGAATCAACAAGCTCCTTGTTGGCCCCAATCCAGCCTTTGCCGATGCTTACCGCCACCTTGGCTATTTCGACCATGGTGCCTAATTCGGCAAGAATCGCATCACGGTCTTTTGCAGTAAGACTGTTAGTTACTCCGCCGGGGACGGCAAAATAAGGATGGATACGCTTTCCGCCCAGTCTCTCAATGACCTGCTGCCCGTACCGGCGCAGGTTAACCGCCTTCAACGCCAACTCGGGGTTCGCCCCGATGATCCCGACAACATTCCTTATAGCAGGATCGGCATCGAAACCCAGGACCAGGTCCGGTGCTGCCAGATGGAAAAAATGCATCCCGTGGGATTGAATATACTGCCCCATGTGCATCAATTCCCGGAGCAGCTTTGCCGGCCGTGGGATTTCCACACGGGCGACGCCGTCACAGGCCTTCGCTGCGGCCAGGTGGTGACTGACCGGACAAATACCGCATATGCGCTGCGTAATTGCCGGCATCTCAAAATATGGGCGACCTTCTGTGAATTTCTCCAAACCGCGGAATTCGTCCACATGGAAGAAGGTCTGTTCAACCTCGCCCTTTTCATTCAGATGGACCGTAACCCGCCCGTGACCCTCTATGCGTGTCACAGGCTCAACAGTTATCTTTCGAGCAGTCATAGCTATTCTCCT
>DATKLL010000022.1:0-9700 GCA_035542475.1 Syntrophales bacterium | reverse complement strand
GTAAATCCAGTCCGAAGACAAAAATCTGTTACGGTGGCTGGCATCCGACACTTTACCCTCGAGAGACCCTTGCTTTTGATTGCGTAGATTACATTGTCTGCGGCGAAGGAGAATTAACGTTTCGAGAGTTAATTGAAATCTGCAGAGATAATAAATGCGGCGATGAAAAGGCATTGCTCGGAATCAAAGGGTTTGGCTATAAAAAGTCTGATGGTACGATAGTAATTAACGCTCCGAGGGATGTTGTCAAGAATCTCGACAATCTCCCTCTGCCTGCGTATGATCTTGTCGATGCGGCGAAGTATTCTTATCTTCTGGCTCGTTCCGGGCAGGTAGTGAATATTATGACCTCTCGCGGCTGTCCCCATAGCTGTGTCTTTTGTGATCTGCGCCGTACGCCTTGCCGTTTTCGAACACCGGAAAATATGCTGGAAGAAGTCCGGTATTGGGTGGAAAAAGATGTTAGGGAATTTTTTATTCAGGACGACAATTTCACTATCAACCGTAAAAGGGCTATGGAATTTTGCCGTTTGATAATTGATGCGAATCTGAATATCAAATATAAAATCAGCTCTCGAGTAGATTGCCTTGATGATCAGATATTGGAATATTTGAAGAAGTCCGGATGCTGCAGTCTTTATCTAGGTGTGGAATCTGGTTCTCAAAGGATACTGGATTACCTGGGGAAAGGCATAACAGTTGAGCAAATCAGAAGTGTCTTTCGATCCGCAAAAAAATATCGTATTGACCGTTGCGCATATATTATGATTGGCGTACCTTCAGAGACCCGGAAAGACATTGATATGACTATGAGTCTTATAAGTGATATAAAACCTGATCATCTGCACTGCTCGATCTGTACGCCCATGCCGAAGACATATCTTTACAATAAATTAATGGAAGAAGGTATTATTACCAATGATTACTGGCTTGATTTTGCTAAGAACCCTGATCCCTCTTTTAAAACACCCTTTGCCAGCGAGTATTTCAGTTCTGGAGAATTAAGGAAGATGCAAAGCGCCATTCAGAAGCAATTCTATCTAAATCCTCGAGTTATAATGAATGAGATTATGAAGACGCGCGGAATAAAACAATTTGCCGCAAAATCGCGCATGGCGCTTAAAATGCTGATCCATTAACATGGAATCCATTCATGCGCGTTCTGATAACCGGGGCAAATGGGTTTTTGGGTTCTGAGCTTGTCCGTCAGACTGTAGCTGAAGGGATGACGATTCGGGCGACTGATTGTCACCCCAGGCCGAAATTCCCTCATGTGGATTATAAGCCTGCTGATATTCTTAAACCAGACACGGTTGCTCCACTATTGGAGGGTATCAATGTTGTAATCCACACTGCCGGACTGGCACATGTGTTTAAGAAATCTCAAGATGCTGCATCAAAGTTCAAAGTCGTTAATGCGGAAGGAACTACGAATGTAGCAGAGGCCGCTGCCCGGGCGCATGTACAAAACTTCATTCTGATAAGTTCGGTTTCTGTCTACGGAGATGTCTCATACGGAAGCAATGAAAATGCGCCCTGTCGTCCGAATGGGCCATACGCAGAAAGTAAATGGCAGGCGGAGCAGAATGCTGTCAGAATTGCCAGTCCAATCGGAATGAGACTCGTGATTTTGCGACTTGCCACGCTTTATGGTGAGGGTGATCCCGGCAACATCGCACGTTTGACTAAATCTATCGACAAGGGCAGGTTCATCTGGATTGGAGGAGGAAAAAATAAAAAGAGTCTTCTTTACATTGGTGACGCGGCAAGGGCATGTCTCACTACAATAAATTCATCTATCCCTGGAGTACATATTTACAATGTATCTGCACCGGCCTCAACAATGAAGGATATAGTGGAAAAAATAGCGTGTGAGTTAGGACGACGCATTCCTGCTTATCGCGTACCCGGATCCATAGCGTTAGGAAGTGCAAAAATCGGGAAGCTCATCCTGGGTAAGGGAGGCATAGCCGGTATTCTGTATGATACATTAAATAAATGGCTTTCCGATAATTTTTACAGTACTGATAAATTTCAGCATACCTATGGTTTCAAACCTCAGATCAGTTTAGAGGAAGGCCTGCATCGGGAGTTGGTTTGGTACAAATCGAAACAGGGATAATAGTTGCATATTCTGGCTGTTCGATATCTAACCGTGCCTCACTATTCGCTATTACGAAGTGCTGGTTACGCTATGGTTAATTGAAGTTGAACCTGGTGAAGTAGGTATGAAGCGCTTTTTTGATCTCGTCATGGCCATAGTTCTAATAATTGTTTTTTGCATACCGATGCTTCTAATTTCTCTCATGATTAAAATCAGCTCCAAGGGATCTGTTTTGTATTGGTCCGACAGGATAGGCATCGATAATGTGATCTTTAAAATGCCGAAGTTCCGGACGATGCGAACGGATACCCCCCCTGTAGCAACCCATCTTTTAAAAAATCCCGAGGCGTATCTGACGCCAGTGGGTTCCTTTCTGCGGAAATTCAGTCTTGATGAATTGCCCCAGCTGTGGAGTATCCTGAAAGGAGATATGACTTTTGTGGGACCGAGGCCGGCTTTATACAATCAGGATGACCTCATAGAGCTTAGGACCCGAAAAAATATCCATACGCTCACTCCCGGAATCACGGGTTGGGCGCAGGTAAACGGTAGGGATGAATTGCCCATTCCGGCCAAGGTTGAATTCGATGACTACTATGTGAAAAATAAATCATTCCTTCTTGACCTAAAAATCCTGTGGATGACGATTGAAAAAGTGTTAAAGAAGGAAGGTATACGACACTGAGTATGATACACGCTGTCATTGCCGTCCCGAAATGTTTGCACAACTGGTGGGTTATTACTCAGACATCTGAAGGTCTAATGGGGCTTGCTATATGCACCGGCAATTAAAGAATCCTAAATTTTATACCATGATCTTCTGTGATCTGGCTATCTTCGTAATTGCTCTTACAACTGCATATCTTATACGATTTGAGTTCGTACTCAAGCAAAGTGAAATTTCGCAGTTAAAGAATGTACTCTTTTGGCTTGTTCCTTTAAAACTTTTTATATTCTTTGTCTTTGGCCTTTATCGCGGCATGTGGCGTTATACCAGCGTGAAAGATTTCTGGCGTCTGGCTCAGGCCTCTTTGATATCCACGCTGCTCGCGATGGCAGCAGTTCTTTTTGTTTACAGGTTTCACGGCTTTTCCCGTGCCGTCTATATATTGGACGGCGGTTTCACATTTCTGCTGGCAGGGGGGCTCCGGATGACGATCCGTTCCTTTTTTGCGCGGCAGGAGCGTTTGCAGGCAGGCCAGACATATTCATATCAGCCACGGCATCGTAAACGTGTGCTTATAATAGGCGCCGGCGCTGCCGGTGAAAAGATTCTACGGGAAATTTTTGACAATTACCAGCTTAACTATGATGTAGTAGGTCTCATCGATGATGACCGCACAAAAATGGGCAGGTCAATTCACGGAGTGCCTGTTCTGGGCTCTGTCGAAGAATTGCCAGGGATTGTTGAAAGTAAAGACATTGAAGAGGTACTTGTTGCCATTCCTTCCGCCAGCGGCGAGCAGATGCGGCATATTGTGGATATCTGCAAGGGCTGCAACGTATTTTATAAAACCCTTCCAGGTATTGGTGAGATTATTGATGGCCGTGTGAGTGTGAATGTTTTGAGAGATGTGAGATATGAGGATTTGTTGGGCCGGCCTCCTGTGCAGCTGGATGCGACTGGCATAAAAAGTTATCTTGGCGGGCGAACAATTCTGATTACAGGATGCGGCGGATCCATCGGATCGGAATTGTGCCGTCAGGCAATCAAATATGAACCTCACTCACTAATTTTGGTGGATGCAAGTGAGGCCAATCTCTTTCATATCCAAATGGAGCTTCAGCACGAGCTCTATTACGAGAACTTTAAGGTCATCCTCGGTCATGTTCAAGACGGACGGCTGATGAGGTCCGTATTTGAAGAATTTAAACCTCAGGTGGTATTCCATGCAGCAGCCTATAAGCACGTGCCAATACTAGAAAGGAACCCATGGGAGGCGGTCACAAACAATATCATCGGAAGCAGGGTGGTTATGGAGTTGGCTGTAGAATACGCTGTGGAGCGATTCGTCCTCGTCTCTACCGATAAGGCCGTGCGTCCTACTAATGTTATGGGAGCGAGCAAACGTGTTACCGAACTACTCCTTCAATCTTTTCAGGGAAACAGCACGCGGCTTATGGCCGTGCGTTTCGGAAATGTCGTCGGTTCTTCAGGATCGGTAATTCCTCTATTCCGCAGACAGATAGAGCAGGGAGGGCCGGTTACTGTGACCCATCGAGATGTTAATCGCTTTTTTATGACCATACCCGAAGCGGCTCAGATGATAATACAGGCAGGCGCCATGGGACAGGGAGGTGAGGTTTTCATCCTAAGGATGGGTACGCCCGTCAGGATTGTGGACATGGCAAGAGACCTGATTCGTCTTTCCGGCAAGGAACCGGACAAGGATATTAAAATCGTCTTTACAGGTCTTCGTGAGGGGGAAAAGCTGTATGAAGAACTCATCACAGTGGGAGAGAATATCGTCCCTACGGTACACGACAAAATAATGGTACTGCGGAGTGATGGTTATTCCAATGGCCTGAAAAGCCCGGAAGAGCTCAGAGAGTGGTTGAATTCTGAATTGCAGGATTTATACGATGCAGCGCTTCGCCATGATGCACCTACTATAAAGAAAAAGCTGCGGGAGATTGTCCCCGAATATTCACCTCAGGAGACGGAGAGCGTCCTTCCTAAATAGGATATTAAAAATCTAAGCATATCTTTTCATGATTATCAACCATCACCACACGATTAACAGGGAAATTCACAATGTTCTTATCATCCAACTCGGTGACATCGGAGATGTGGTATGGACAATACCGACGTTTTGGGCCGTCAAGGAGTCTTATCAGCATGCGAATATCTCGGTTCTTCTACGGGAAGGATTTGGCTGCCTTCTGGAGTCAGACCCGGTAATATATAAAATCTTTGAAGTTAAAAATAATCAGGGCAGTCTTTCGTATAGCACCATTAGTCAATTGCGATTAATCAAAGAACTGCGCCGGGAACATTTTGATCTGGTATTTGATCTTCGTGGCGGTGACCGCGGCGCAATTATGGCCCGCCTCACCGGGGCGCCTATTAGAGCGTCGCTTCTGTATCAGGACGTATCGTTCTGGCGGAACAGTCTGTTCACACATCTTTTAGTTGAACCGGCCCCTCCGGAAAAACGGATATTGGGCGCGGCAGAACAGTCCCTTCGAATTATTCGCGGGTTTGGAATTGACGCCATAGCAGCAGTTCCCACGCTCCGAATTTCAGACCGGGTTATGAAGACGGTTCACCGGCTTCTTACGGATTCCGGTATTAAACATGAAGTTTCTGATTCTTCTTATCGCTTCATAACAATCAACCCGTTCTCACGCTGGCCGTATAAGGAATGGGCATATGATAAATGGGTAAGTGTCATCAACTGGTTGTGGAATAAGTTTCATGTTGCCGTCGTCATTGTCGGGAGTAAGGACGAGGAGGCGAGAGCGGCTGAGTTGGTTGAGAAATGCGCTGGAGCTGTATACAACCTTGCCGGCAAAACAACACTTGCTGAATTAGCCGGCGTCCTTAGTCTGAGCCAATTTCATCTGGGAGTAGACAGTGCGGCTCCTCATGTCGCTGCCGCTGTTGGAACACCGACAATAACCATATATGGGCCTACCGACTGGCGGGATTGGGCCCCTGTCGGTGATAAGCATAGCATAATTGTATCAGACCTGGATTGTGTGCCGTGTCATAAAAAGGGCTGTAACGGATTGGGACAAAGTAAGTGCCTCGAAAATCTCGAAGCAAATGTGGTTCAAAAAGTCATTCGTGAGGAATTTGAGAAGATACTATGGTAACTTCTTTGCTTCATCAATAAGCATAATCGGAATGTCATCCTTTATCTCGTATAAAAGTTTGCACCGATTGCAGATCAATCCATCTCCTGTTTCATTCAGATAAATGTCTCCCTTGCACTTGGGGCATGCCAGAATATCTAAAAGCTCCTTGCTTATCGTCATCTTCCTTCCTCTTTTTTAAATCCTTCCATATCAGCATTCTTATCCCCGTCCGGGGAGATTTCAATCAAAAAATATCGAATAGCCGATAATCGCGAAATTAGTATTGATACCGCCGTTTGGCAGAGCAAAATCTCCGTTTGAGAGATGGCGAAAACGATAACCTGCATTTATGGCGGAGTTTTTTGTGAGATGATAGTACAATCCCCCACCAATAGTGTCCGACCATATAAATCCATTGGCTTCCCGCGTTGTGATTACGGAAATGTAGTGCGGTCCAATGCTTCCCATAATGTATGCGGATAATTTCTCCGTGAAAGGATACGCGTACTGTATGCCTATGCCGATGCCAAATTCAAAGTCTGTTGACGGATTCACTACTGTATTAAATTGAGGTTCGAGAAAAAAGGAAAAAGTTCCACGGTGATCTTCGAGCTTTCGGAAATATCTTTTCAGATCGATGCCGAAATGACCTATCAATAAGACCGGTTGATAATTACCCTCCGGAATGTTGCTCGCCCCGAGGCCGGTGATAATCGCCATCTCTGTGAATAATCTGTCGGTAGTGCGATTCTTTCTCTCTACTTCCTCGGCTAAGCAAGCACAGCTCCCTGAAAAGACGATAATGATAACAACAACTGTGCTTAACAAGCTACACCTGAGAAGCGCCACTTCTGCACCGATCCTCAACCCGATAATTTTTCCTTTACTATATAATAAACTTCCTCTACGGAGATGTCCAGCATGCATTTCATTGTTTTGCATTTCTTCAGGAAACAGGGGCTGCAGGACAAATCCTTTTGAATGACAGCGTGCCCTTCTCCGTAAGGGCCTGTCCGGGATGGATCTGTTGGACCGAAAAGTGCGACAACAGGTGTCCCTACTGCTGCTGCGATATGCATTGGGCCTGAGTCGGTAGTGATCACGAGTGAAGATAATTTGTACAGATATGCCAGATCCCGCAGTGTCGTTTTGTTTCCGAGGTTAAGTGCGGGAAACTTCATCCGGGATTGAATATTTTCCAGGTTTTCGCGGTCGCTTCCGGTTAGGACAATCTTGACCTTTAACTCTTCTGTAATATGGTCGCACAGCCGGGCGAATTTTTCATCTTCCCACAGTTTTGTGTCCCAGAGTGCAATGGGGCTTACCGCTACAAACCGGTCTCTTTCGGTAATGTCATTTGCCTGCAAAAATCCTTTTACCCTGTTTATATTTTCTTCCCGGACAGGAATAGTAAATTCCGGTTTTTTTACTTCGGCGCCTAAATACCTGAGGAAATCGAGATAGCGGTCGACTGCGTGCTTGTTCATATCCTCGGCGATCTTTTCATTGAGAAAGATGCCGCTCATCTCCTGCATACTGTCATAGCCCAGTTTTCTCTTGCCGGAACTGAGAAAAACAATAACAGCGCTTTTTAAAAGTCCGTGGAAATCAATCACCAGATCGTAAGACTGCGTTTTTAATTCTTTAATGAAGGATTTAATTTCCCTAAAAGGCTTGCCTATCCTGCCATGTTTGAAATCATCAATCCATCGTTTTCTGCGGGAAACGATTACCCTGTCAAGAGCGGGATGATCCAAAATCAGGTCAGAGGAGGCCTCTTCAATGACCCAGGTTATATTTGCGTCGGGGTAAAGTTTTCTGAGTGCGCTTAAAGCTGGAAGTGTATGAATGACATCGCCTATGGCGCTCAATTTTACTATTAGGATGTTCACTTTTGCGACCTGTAAATATTATAATCAGCGAGGTTTATTTCTCATTCGGTCATTCATGATCCACTTGATCGCGTCAAGGATGTCTTCTGCTATAAGGTATGGATGACAGGTTTCTACGGAGCCTGATCTCAAGTCTTTCTGAGTGATGTCCAACCCATAGCCTGTCTTTACCAGTATGCCTTTTGCCCCCACCTTGCTCGCCGCTTGAATATCCTTGATCATATCTCCCACTACATATGAACGTGTAAGATCAATGTCCATATCCTGTGCTGCGGTCATGAGCAGCCCCGCCTCCGGTTTTCTGCATGCACAAACCTGTTGATAGGTCCCCGTACCTTCAGGATGATGAGGACAGTAATAGAAAGCGTCTATGAACGCGCCTTTTGCCTTAAGTATTTTCTGAATGCGCGCATGGACCTTTTTTACAAATTCCTCGCTGAAATATCCCCTTGCTACGCCCGACTGGTTGGTAATTACCACCGCTTTCATGCCGCTTTCGTTTATCGTTTTGATCGCTTCCGCGGTATTGGCAAATACTTTCAGCTTGCCAATTTTGTCCAAGTATCCCACCTCTTCGTTGATAGTGCCGTCCCTGTCCAGGAAAACCGCTGTATGTTTTTTCATTTTTGCAATAGCCTCCTGGCGGTATCAACGACCTCCTCGACACTAATCATGTCCATGCATCGAAAATCTGTCGGGCATGTCTCCTTGAGACATGGGCTGCAGGCGGCGCCTTTATAGATGACCACGCTTTTGTCCCCGACAGGGGAGGTTGTGATAGGATTCGTTGATCCGAAGACGGCAACCGTTGGAATGTTCAAAGCACCGGCAATATGCATCAGTCCTGAGTCGTTGGATATAAAAAGATCGCATCTCGATATAATCGCTATGGTCTCCTTCAGACTCGTTTTTCCTGCCAGGTTAATCATTCGGTGACGGGAATTCTTTTCTACTAAATCTGCGTTCTTTCTGTCTTCAGAACTTCCAAAGAGAATCGCCTGCGCGGAAAGGTCGTCTATCAGACTGTCGGCAACGGCGGCAAACCTTTCCGGAAACCACCTCTTTGCCGGTCCGTAAGTGGCTCCTGGGGCCAAGCCAATGACAAAACCCTCCTTTCCGATACCGAACTTGTCGAATAATTTCTCCGCTAAGATTTCGTATTCCGTCCCCGGTTTGAGGTTTACCCCGGTTTCTGCGGACAGGCATCCGAGGGCTTTAACCATTTCCAGGTAGTATTCGATCTGATGGACCTTCTTTATGGCTTCCGTCCTCTGGACGGAGTGCGTCAGCAACAACCCTCTGCCGTCGGAATTATATCCTGCCCTGACGGGAATTCCGGCAAGCCACGCTATTATGGCAGCCTCTATCGCGTTCTGCAGGAGGATAGCCATATCAAATCTTCTGTCCCTCAGCTCTCTTGCCAGTCTGAGTTTACCGGCAATGCCCGAATGAACCCCGGGACTTTGAAATGAAATGACCTCATCAACATCCTTGCAGAGACGAAAAATCTCCGCCACCCAGGGCTTGACCAGAATGGATATTCTGGCCCCCGGGAAGGTGTTCCTGACGGCCGCAACAGCGGGTAATGTCATGACGGCATCACCGATCCAGTTTGTTCCCCGAATCAGAATGTTCTTTGCACTGCTGAAAGGGATTTTCTTTGAGATCCTGACTTTCATTTACGAGTAACACCTGCCACTGAGCGGTTTTTTGGTACCTGCCACGGTTTCGTTTTCCACCTCTGGTGCATCCAGAACCATTGATCGGGGTATTGTCTGACTATATCTTCGATGACCTTCGTGAAATTTTGGGTATTAATCAAAATGTCCTTATCTTTATCACCCGTGCGGATGCTTTTAATCTCCTCTTTGATTACCAGCCTGTACTTGCCGGTTTCCAGTCT
>DATKLL010000021.1:0-6611 GCA_035542475.1 Syntrophales bacterium | reverse complement strand
TGGAATCGCTCGATAATAAACCCGAGCAGATCAAGGAAGTATTCTCTATCTTTGTCAGTTCTGAATATCCTGCCCCCTGCATTGCCTCTTGTAGTCACATGGTAGAGGGCGCCAGGATATTCTATCCTGAGTGGACGTGCCATATCGCAAGACTATCACATCAATTCTTATATTTCAAGACCTGACCCCAAAGCGTGAGAAATATGTGTCGTGTTCGGCGGCGAGAGAAGTCCATACCGAATGTTTAGTCGTTGTGCTGCGAAGAAGATATTGAATTTTTTTCTCAAATGATAATTCCTCGGGTGCCTCTAAGAACCAGTGGCCAACCTTGAGCGGCCGGCGGCGGCCTATAATTTCACCGCGTCGCACTCCTTCGGTTGGCCTAATTCCGAGTTGGAATGTAATGGTATTAAGATCGATATCTTTAGCATAGATACAGAGAGTTGCTGTGGAATCGACTACAGGACCACCAACATTGATCGCTTTAGCGTCTTTAATTTTATCCATGCCGTTGCGTTTCATTATTTTTTTCATTTTATTGTCGGCCCAACGATTTAATCAGCGGTGCGGTTTTTGGCATCCGCTGAATTTACAGGTTAGGGGTTATGATTTTCTTAAGTTCTATCTTTAAATGCTATTTTCGAGAGTTTTTCCATAATTGAAGGGGCTGTTTTCCCAAAAGAATGAATATCTTCAAGCCAATCGGTTCCTGCTTTTAATAATGTAGATCGAACGTGTTCTCCACAAACTGAAAGAAGCTGCAATCTTGCACTTTTTACTTCATTAATACGCTCCATAACCCCAACGAGGGTGTATTTCTCGTTTTCAGGAGCTAATTTTGAGCAATATGCCTTATATCGGCCAATGGCATAGCTCAGCTGATTGGTAAAATGTTTATATGCTTCATCGTAGGCAGAAGTTTTCATATTTGTTAAATGCTTTCTATTCTTTTCTGCTCTTAAATATGCATGAATAGCAAAAATAAAAGCTCCAAAAATTAATGACCATTTGGTTGCGTCAATTATCCAACTGTATTTGCCAAAAGTTTCGATAAAGGTCCCGCTACTTATTCCAAAAAAAGCAAATATAGCTAGAATAAATCCTATAAAGCTCCAATATGGCTTACTGATGAGTGATAAGAATATTTTCTTCATTAGTACACCCCTAACGTGCAGATCACCGGCGGCTGTATGCCGTCCGGTGGATTTGCTGGTTAGGGTCTATGTCAGTACCAGCATGAAATCCTATGATGAGCTAATAGCCTATGACTTACAAAATTCACTTTAATAATTCGATTTTCGTGACAAAGATGTCATTATTTCCACCTGACACACTTTGGTAAGGATTCTTCAAAGGAAAATCACTAGAACCTGCATAACCAGTTACATACACGTTTGCATTTTGGTCGGCCGTTATTGAAAAACCGATATCAAGTTCATTTTCATTTCCGCTTCCGCCCAAATACGAGGAGCGCAATATTTGCCCTTCCGGACTAAATGTAGTTATGAAAGCATTAACGAGTCCAGCGCGTCGCTCTTGAAACGCGTTCTTGAGTGGGAACCTGATCGACGCCGTATAACCGGTAACATGTATATTGCCGGTTGCATCGACAGCAATTGCCTTGGCGCTATCATTTCCTGTTCCGCCGAGATATGTGGACCATAACAGACGCCCGTCTGAACTGAATTTCGCGACAAATGCGTCCTCTCTACCTTGCCGTTTAGGTTGATTGGCATTCAGTGTTGGAAAATATTTTGACTTTGTGATACCCGTTATATAGACGTTGCCTGTATTGTCAGTATCAATTCCAGATATATCATCATCATCTCCACCGCCCAATTTCGTTGACCAAAGCAATTCACCATTTCTGTCGAATTTTGCAATGTATGGGTTTATCCAGTGACCTTTCGCATATTGAATGCCGCCTATTTGCTTTGGCAGGACACCTATTTGTGTTATGCCACCGATATAGATATTTCCTGATACATCAACGACTATTGATTTAGCCTCAGTCCAATGGTCTGCACCGCCAAATTCCTTTATCCAAACGAACTTTCCCGATTTGTCAAACTTTGCAATAGTACACTTAAATCTCTGCCACCCAGTAAGGTAGACATCACCACTATTGTCTGCTGTAACGGATCTAATGCCGTAAATCCCATAGCTACCAATGTATGTGGACCAGACCAATTTCCCGTTTTTATCGAACTTAGCAAGAAATGACTCGAGACCGCTTTTCGCTGTCGGTTGGGTCGCATTGATTGTTGGGAAATCCATGGAGGTAGTATCGCCAGCTACGTAAAGGCCACCAGCGCCGTCGACAGCCACACCATATACCTCGTTGTAAACCGAACTGCTGGAGCTGTAGCTTTTAATGCCCCCGAGATGTGTCGCCCACTGCAGGTCCCCATCATGCGAAAATTTGGCAACTATACCGCTACGGTCTCCCCGTCGCTTGTCTTGAATTGCATTTAGGGTTGGAAAGTCATCCCAATATTGGGTGTAACCTCCGATATAGATGTTCCCAGCACTGTCGACACGAATACTATTTGCTCGGTCATCCCCTTTGCCGCCTAGATAAGTACTAAAAGCTATTTGCGAACGATATTGTCCCACAGAAAGCGAAGGTTTGTTAAGTAGTCCGATTCGGGTTTTGTAGGCTTGATTAAGGCATTCTCTATTGCTACATTTGTTTCTCACATCTGTAAGCCAGTTTCTTTGTAGTTTCTTAAATTGATCCTTGTTGGGTGCATCAGCCAACACCTTTTTGTATATAGCTGATAGCTCATCATCTAGTCTTGACAGCTCAGAATCATTACAAATTAACTTTTCTTGTAGGGAAGAAGCCTTTTCACAAGAAAAGCTCGCGGCTAGTACAGAACTGACGACCAACACACCCATTGCTCCGGCAGTAAGCCATATCATGATCTTAGTAAATACGTTCTTCATAGAGGTCATCTTGAAATACCCTAACGCAAAACATAACCCGCGCCGCCACAGACGCGGGGATGAAAAAGAAAGACGGCTATTCGGCGTCGGCGTTCATGTAATTGTTGTACGTTTTTGTCATAAGACCTTCTTAATGCCTTCTACCTGTTGCTTTAAATTCATATCAATAAGGGTTTTAGTAGAGATTTCAAGTAGCAGCATGATAGCTTCAGGAGATAGTGACTTTTCAGAAAGGCTAATAATCCTGTTTATCAATTTAGAAAAAAGGCAGTTTTCAGAAAAAGAGTTTAAATCCTCCAATACTTCTTTAAACAGGACTTCTACAGATGGAGGCAACAATTCGCGGCATGACGAATAATCTACTTCTGCATCATTTAAGTCATCATAGAAATCATTTATCATTTTCTCTTTCCTGTCCTCGGGCCAGTGGTCGAAAAAACCTGAAATAGCGGGAACGACAATTAATGGAGCTATTTCATTTTGGAGCTTAATTCTACCGTCATTGCCGAGAATTGATAGAGCATTTCTATTCATTAAATGCGCAAAGAAAAAGATGAATTCATAGCAAACTGCGGGAAAGAGCGTATGCTTATCTGCCTGTGTCGTGTCGCCGAGGTAAGGTTTCAATGCTTCACCGCATGAAAGAGACCCCAGCAGAATTGCGCCAGCGAGATCGCTAATAGGGCGGTGTTTTCGCTCCACCTCGCTTAAGATTTCTTCCGCTTTCCTTTTCTCTGCATTGTCGAACATTAGCAACCCCTTTGTTATCGTTTGTGATCATCTGTGGTGCTTTTTTGATTTCTGTTTTGCCGAGCCCCGCCCCGTATGGGAACTCAACGACTGTTGATTGTGATAAAGCACCTTGTCTGTTTCTGGATCGATAACTGTCTTTTCGTAGCTATCGTTTTTCTTGTCTATAGACATTTTAAGCTGTCTCCATTCCATCGTGTCTTTATACAGGTCATCGGCAACCTTTATTTCTAAGTCTGGATCACCCGTTGCACCCACCTCCTTGATTTTCAGAATTAATGTTTCCTTTACATCGGTGATGGGCTTAGAACGGGTCGCTCCGCACTCATTGCAGAGCAGTAATAAACCACTCTCTTCGTCGGTATCAAGTACTGCGCCGCACTCGGAACACTCAAACAGTTTGGGAAGGAAGGACATCGTTTGTCTCCAATATTCCACCATAGTCATTGAGTCTGCTGCCATGGCGATTGGACGATAACCTTCGAGATTTATTTCTCGGCTGTTTCGTAAGGGACCCAACACCAAGTGTCCGCAGGATTAATATCCGGGCGTTGTGTCTTTTGGATATCTTTGGCCTTAGAAACAGCATCATCTGAATCGCTTGCATCAACAAAAGTAAAGAATTGGATATCCTTTGATTCGTCTTTTCTGTCTATGGACAGAAGTTCAACTTTATAACGAGGCATATCTTCATGAATCTCCTTTCACGTACAACGGCGAGCTGAGCCGAGCGGGCGCCGGTTGCCGGCTGACGTAGTCAGACGGCGAGGCGACGCGAGGCTCCAGCGGCTTGTTGGGCGGCGCGTTTTTGATGTTTGTGTTTATTGCGCCGACCACAAGACGCTGGCGAAGCAGCTCGGCGTTGAGCGGCGCGTGAAACGCGCCGCTCAACGAAAAGGCTCACCGGGAGCCGGGTTTATCGGCGATCCGGTGCAGCCGCTGGTTATGACTTGTCTTTGTTGCCGTGTGCATCGAGTCCGTTCATCTTTCGATGTCTGTTCCAGTCTCTGTCGAGACTCTTGAACTGATCATCGTCGATGACCCCAAGTTTTCTTAGTGCGAACAAAGCAGAGCGTATCGATATCGGCCCCAACGCAAGTTTACCTCCACATGTCTTACAACTTCCCCAGGAGGTCTTTATGTTTTGTGTCTTTTTGATCCTTTGTCTCTTTTCCGTCATTTCACGGCAGAAGATCACAAGTTCATCCCATGTCATCTCGTGGGACAACCATCGTTGATTCAGATCTGCGAGCATTTCAGGGAACCATGCCCTTTGTACATCGCCTGATGCCATCTATGTCCTTCCTAGATCATGGTCATAACGAAAAGGCTCACTGGGAGCCAGATTTATCGGCGATCCAGTGCAGCCGACGGTTATGCCGGACTTTTCCGTACTTTCTCCAATTACGGCCCTTGCCATCACCGCAAGGATTAGTGGAGCATCTTAAAGATTTCCTTAAGCATATCAGATTCCGGGCATTTCGGATTCGGCACGACTAAAGATGAGGAAACAGACTCAGGACGGAAATACCGTCTGTAAGGAATTCCGTTAGCTGCCAGAATTGTTGACTGTCCCTTTCTTGTCATAGCTGGAGATCGGGCAAACAAGATGAGGCCAAAAACATTGGGTTCGAGCGTTGCAAGCGCTTTGGGAACGATATCCCTTTCCATTAAATCGCTTGAGACGTTCACGGCATCTTCAGCAGAATCCTTTTCAATCAACGTGCCAATAGGGCGTATGATGGCCGAACAATCAAGACCCACAATTCCTTTTTGACTACCGCTTATCGACTTTATGAGCTGTCGGCAGGCTTCCCTGACTCGCTTCCGCATCTGGCTTAAATTTAGCGGCCTTTTGCACTGAACATCAATGGCAGAGCTATTGTGGAATAGTGTGATATCTGAGTCGCTCTTCCATCCGCTGCAATCCACAACGGTCCCATCTACGGCAACTACGGTAATGCCAGCCTTTAAGAGTTTGCCAGCCAACAGAAACACAAACGCGTCATTCCTTGGTCTGTTGCTCGAACTATCTGGGCTTTCGTCTTCATGCAGGACCGGACCCTTATCAAACACTGAACGAATTTTCCGTTCGAGGCCCGGGAAATGACTGATCTGCAGCTTCCACAAATCATAGATTTCAGTGATTTCACAACTTTCGTTGTAAGCGAGGATATGTTCCCTGGAACGTTTGCCATCTTCAAAGAACTGCTTGATCAGTGACGTGTAATGTGCGGCTCGACCTAGGTCAATTCCCATCCATTCGCAAGCAGTTTTGAGAAGCTGCAGATGATCTTGGTAGTTTGATACCTGGTGAAGGATCATATCGAGTACGGACATGGGGTCACGGACATGGGGTCAGGTCTTGAATTGTTAGTTTCGTTTATCCTTGTTCATAATCTTGCTGATCGTAGTATAATGCGCCCTTAAGTGATCGGCAATCTCTTTTAAGGTGTAACCATAGGTGACATGCGCACGATAGATAGTCCGGTCCCTCTGAGCTATGTTTCGCCTTATCTCCTTATTTAGAAGCTCGGCAAGCACAGGTCTCTCGGCATATCTCTGTAAGCGAGGGATCTCCTGTAGATCGGTTGAAGGATCGAGGATACGTTTGCACTCCTCGATGAAGAGCGCCAGGATATTCTATTCTGAGAGGACGAGCCATATAGCAAGAGTATCACACCAATTCTTATATTTCAAGACCTGACCCCAGCGAGTTCTCCCGTCGGCGGTAACTGCCGCCAGTAGGGCTCGCCGATGAGGATGATCCCTCCGGGGCGGAGGCTCTGCGCCAGAAGCTCGATGGTGCCGACGACTCCCCCAGCGATCCACGTGGCACCGAGACAGGCTGCCACACCGGCCTTCTCGTCAGAGACGAAGCCGGCAGCATCGCCATGGATGAACTTGACTTG
>DATKLL010000020.1:0-2924 GCA_035542475.1 Syntrophales bacterium | reverse complement strand
TCGAGGCACTGATGGGGCGTCGGTCTCGCAGGTTCTTCATGGGGGCTGAAATACCTGAAGGGGTATTTGTATACAAATCAAGGCATAAAATCCTTCCCCTTACAGAGCTGGAAAAACTGCTCATCTTATCTGCTGTGGCCGGGAACACCGGTTGGAACTTTCTTATCCCGTACAACGCCCGCTATGCACCACATCTGCCCAATTACGCTTCTGCCCCAGGAGGCCGTACCTTTCCTTCTTCGGCAGGGTTTCATGTCAGCGAAGTATTTTTTACCGATGATGAGGGTGTATTCATGCTTCAGACAAGAGATGCTTTTGACCTGCGTAAAACGAAAAGGAATGGCTCGCTTGACTTAGGGGCAACGCTGGAAAACCATCGCTTGCGCATCCGTAAACTTGCTGACGGACGACTAAACCTTCCTCCCCGTGATCCTCACATAGAAGGCCATAACCACTGGGTCGTCAATCGACCGGGGAGCCTCTTTATATTCCCAGTTGCTGATGTAGCTTTCCACAATATATTGAATCTATGTTACTACCTGCAAAATGGTTACTGCCTCTATGATGATGTTCATGGCAAAAAGATCGAAGGTATTGAGAAATTCAAACACCTGTACAATCCGAACAATCTCCTGCCTTTAAGTTTCATTGAACGTTATTCCCTTACTGAAGCCACTACAGAACTTGTTACCTCGTGTTATGCCGGAGCCTTGATGCTTCAAGCTATCGGACTTGGGGGATGGATGTTTAACGGAGTCAATCCCTATTCGATCTTAGGCGCAAGCGGAGACCCTGAAGTTCCGGGATTAGGATTCCGGTATGATCAACGAGAGGGCTGGGCAGTGCCCAATGTCACTGGATCAAAGGGAGTGTTTGAAGGCTACTGCCCTCCCCATTTTCCTGATATGAAAACTGCCGTCGAGGCAGTCGTTAAGAAGAAATTCGGTCCCGGGGGTCCTTTTCATAACCAGACGCCAGGTCCCTGGAGAGACAATGCGAAAATTCGAGGCAGTGCCCAAGTACATCATGAGGAGTTTCAATCATGCATTACCGCTCAAACTGATTATATCCTGGAACGTTTTGGCAAGTTTCCCGGAACGGTCCCTACGATCTTAGTTTTTATCTATCTGCAGGCCCATCATATAGACCTGGAGTTTTACGACCATTACTTCAAACCATCCGCCTACCTCAGATCCCATGCGGAACACATGTCAAAATGGCATTCAAGGAAGGATGAACATGTCTCGATATAGGATGAATTAGCGACGATTAAAACAGAACATTAAACCCGTAGTTTGACATGACGATCTTATTCACACAAAGAAAGGAGGCAAAGACGAATGGAAGGCTATGACTACGCCAAGTGCATTGAAATCTCAAAACGGGCTCGTTGGGATATCGATAAGGATGTCATTCGGGGCCGCGAGTTTGATCTATTGCACAAATTCCTCCCTGATGGTATCTCCAAAGTGAACCATTTAGATTTCCTCAATGAAGAGGAGAGAAAGTTTCTTAGCCAGGTCCAGGGCCGTACCTATGCCAACATGTTCGGTTTTGTGGAACGGTTCATTGTTGCTAAAATTCTTGAAATTACAAGGAATCATTGGTTAGGCGATCAAATATCCCTCGAAGCTCTGGTGCGTTTCTGTGATGAGGAGTTAAAACATCAAGAGTTGTTTCGTCGGATCGAACCAATGATGGCTGTTGGAATGCCGGATGGCTACAGATTTCTCCATCAGCCTGATGCGGTTGCCGCAGCCGTCCTGGAAAAATCCACCTGGGCCGTCCTGGCCCTGATCCTTGAGATCGAACTCTTTACGCAGGAGCACTACAGGCAGAGCATTGAAAGGGATGAAAACCTCGATCCATTATACAAGGATATCTTCTTTTTCCATATGAAAGAAGAAACGACGCATGCACTCATGGATGAGCTTGAATGGCCCCTGGAAGACAAGAAACTCACACCAACGCAACGGGATCGGGCGATTGATGAATTGATCGAGCTCGTCGCCGCGGTGGATGGCATTTTGCAGGCTCAGAGCAAGGCAGATGTGGACTATTTTCTGAAGGTCCGTAACCCCCTCCTCAAGAAAGGGGAAATCGACCGAATCCGGGATGGCGTTCTCAAAGCCTACCGCTGGCAATACATTTTCTCTGGGACAGGACTCTCACGCTTCAGGGCGGCATTGGGGAGCCTGATTACAAAGGCGCAGGGAGAACGTATCAATAAGGCTTTGCGGCTACTTGCGTAATTTTCAAGACTGAATCTGGAGTCATCGGGGGAGGCGGCAAAAGACTGTTCGACCTCTAAAGAGAAGGAAATATTCCATAATCAATTCTCAGGATGATGGAGGGAGGAAAAATGAAAAGTGAATCAAGGACAATAATATTTTGTCTTTTCCTTTCAACCTGCTTGATATTTGTCTCGGTCGCCCAAGGATTTGGGCAGGAATATGAAGCCCTGAAAGGTTTAAAGTCCGTCAAGGCCGTTTTTGATGTCAGAATAAGCAATCCGAAAAGCGCAGCGTTAAGTCTTAAATTAGTACATGACACTTATAAGGACAAAAATATAATAGCAGTAACCAAAAAACCGGCCTTTGTCGTCATCTTTATCGGACCCTCCGTCAAGCTTATATCCAAAAACAAGGAAGGGTTTTCACCTGAGGAGCAGAAGGTCCTTGATCAAATTGCCTCCATAATTTCAGAAATGTCCAAGGATGGAATAAAGCTGGAAATCTGTTTATTTGCCGCTAAAGTTTTCAACGTTGACCCTGCGTCGGTTTTACCGGGTATTAAGCATGTGCCGAATGGTTGGGTGTCTTTGATAGGATATGAAGCGAAGGGCTATTCCTTGGTCCCTGCTTATTAGAAGGGTTAAATCCTCGGCAACCGGCAGCAAATGGGGATAGTCATCATTATTGGTT
>DATKLL010000019.1:0-5698 GCA_035542475.1 Syntrophales bacterium | reverse complement strand
CTTCGCCAGCGTCTTGTGGTCGGCGCAATAAACACAAACATCAAAAACGCGCCGCCCAACAAGCCGCTGGAGCCTCGCGTCGCCTCGCCGTCTGACTCCGTCAGCCGGCAACCGGCGCCCGCTCGGCTCAGCTCGCCGTTACACAAGATTACAATTATGGTGTGAATCAATGTCGACAAAAATTACTTTTATTATCGCAGTAGCTCTAAATCTTTTGATTCTTAACCAAGCTCTAGCTGGGGATTATGAATTGCTAAAAGACTATCCAACCGGTGTTCACGACACAAAATTTCAAGTTTTTCCAGAAAATCTGGAGGTGTGTAAAGCATATGAAACAAATTTAAACTCATTTCCAGAAATTCATTCTGTAATGGTATGCGAGCGCCCCATCAATCCAAAATTAAAAGATTTCAAAAAACCAGATTGGCAGACGCTCAATGTTTTAGAGAATAAAGATTTTATAAAGAAAATAGAGAAGCAATTATCATACTACAGAGCAAATCCAAATAACTTTAATGAAAAGCAATGGGATGAGACATTCAAAGCCCGAGTTGAAGAACGGGGAATCAAGCTGCGCTATGCCAAATTAGAAATAGATAGTGATAAATATAAACGTGTAAAATCAGAATATTTGCCTCTCCATATATTAGAATATGAATTTCGTGGTAAATGTGATCCGTTCGATGACAGATGGCTTGCGAATAGTGGCGGGATTGAATATTTTATTACAACCAAGGAAATGAAGGAAATATTCCCTATTATTGGTCTTGGCGAGTTAAGAGGTGTATTTATATATAAGGGAGACATCTACTTTGATGCCCTTTCATATACTTGGAATGACAAGTTAAAAAAAAGGCAGTACGAAATCTGGTTATTTAAAATGTATTATCTTACAGGTGAGTTTGCACGGGTCCCTATATGCCGATTTCGCTATACTGGGAAAGTTACTATATTAAAATAGATAATTTGTAGTGTGTAACCAAACAATCCAGCCGATCGCTTACAGCTCCGGCTGATTTTATCGTTAGCTGAGGACGTATGAAATCAAAAACTATCCTGTTGATCGCGTGCATTCTTATTAACACGCTTCTTTGTGGGTCTGCTGGTGCCATCTGTGAGCAACCACCTGCCAAACTGTGCAATGTATTCTTCTCCAATGATCTTGTGATACATGCTAAAGTTCTGAAGACTGAATACAGAGAGAAACCGACTATGGATTATTATGTCTACCACCTGGAGGTGTTGAAAGTATATCGAGGGAAAATCGGCAAATCAGTTACCGTATACACCGAAAATTCGACAGGACGCTTATTGCTAAAACCTGGGAACGAATACATTGTTTTTGCATCAAGGAACCAGAACGGCGATTATGAGGCAATGAATTATTGCGGAGAGGTCCAAAATGTTGACGGCGAACCCTATTCAATTTGTCTTGAAGAACGAATTCGAGAACTGAAAAGCCAAACATCATCTGTAATAGAAGGAGAGGTTCGTGATAGCAATTGGAATCTCATCTCCGGGGCCAAATTGACAATTATAGGCGGCGATATGAAAAAAGAAGTAACTGTCGACAAAAATGGTTTTTTCAGCGTTACGGTGCCACCGGGCAGTTACAGAGTGCTCATTCCAGAGAACCTCCATGTCTCCGATTATAGTTGGAGCGTGGCTGGAAAGGGCTTTGACGAAGTTCGTCCACTCTCTATAGTTGCTGGCCAATGCGTGCAGATCCAACTTCAAGAGCGATAAGGGACAGCTAACAACCACATCAACCTGACGCGGAATAGCCGCGTCAGGTTTTTGGCATAAGTGATTGCCCGCACAGGTTATGCAAATCGTTATCTAGAGGTTACCTAAAATGCCATTGCTCTTAAAAAGCCTTTTCATTATATCAATCTTTTTCTCTTGTTTAATTCCATGGGTATCAGTTGCAGACAATTCAGCCGAACTGCAATCACAATATATCCAAACCCCCTTGGTCGTTGAAATCTTAAACAACTCGGAACGTAGAGAGCCTGACATTCCATCCAACCATCAATGGCCAAAAGGTAAACATCGCGTGATGACACCCTATCTTGTCAAACTTTATAGTATTCCTGTCGAGGGAAGTTGTATTCCAGAGACTCATATGATTTGCAGTCACAAATATTACTTGGCAGTTAGTGATTATGGTGAAGCGCCACTGCAAGGTGTTTTTTATTTGGGAACAGTTGGAGAGATAACCCAATTTAAATGGGTTAACACGGCAAGAACTGACGGTATAATCGATGTCAAAGCTTTGAATTACCCAGAGTATGCATTCAAGATGAACCCTAAACTGAGTAAAATATCTAAACATTATCGAATCGAAATCAAAATGGAAGGCGTAATTAAATTGAATATAATGAAAATTAGCAGATAACAAGCCGCTCAAGAGGGACGCGGCAAAAAACCGCCGCGCCCCTTAGCTTTTTCGTTATGCGGCGAAAGGCATCAGGGGGGATTGGGGCCGGGCGTAAATGTCGCAAACGTGCGAGTAGAAACGTGAGGGCCATGGAAGGTATTGCCAGAAGAATAACAAGTGCAGCCACGTTCTGTCTTGTAGCACCCGTGGTCTTGTTCTCAGCGTTCTCTGAAGGCGCGTGGGCGAGAGAATTCTGCCTATCCAATGCCCATGGTATCCGTCTCGTTGCAGATGAAGGCCTTGTAGAAACCCCGGTCTCAGAACAGAGCAGGATGAGCGGCTCTGTGTGTGAATTGGAGAATCTGTCCGATGGTGCCTTCAGAACTCGGAGCATGGGGTCAGGTCTTGAAATGTAAGAATTCGCCTTAAAGGAGATTGCCGACCATTTAAGGGTGCATTATACTACAATCAGCAAGGTTATGAACAAGGATAAACGAAACTAATAATTCAAGACCTGACCCCAAATTTCTGTACGTGGTCTGGCAAAGAGTCTGATGTGGTTAGATTAGAGACATTGAGGATCAAAATGATGGAGCATCTCAGGACCTATCAGAAGAGTTAGACTAACGAGGACCTAAGACAGAAGTGTCTGGCGCTGATCGAAGCTCTGCAAAAGACAAGAGTGCGCAAAATTGAATGAACTTCTCATAACAACCGGCTGCAGCGGATCGCTATTAGCTCCCGCTGAGCCTTCTCGTTCGCTATATAAGGAGGTAATGACAATGAAAAGAGACAACCAAACCCCTGGGAAGAAAGCGCAGTACACCGCAAAGTGGGCGCGCACCATGACTAAGTGGCTGATCGCGTACAGCCGTCGTAAGGGCGCCAGATGGAATTTGGTTGAATTCGGTGGTAAGACCGGCGCGGAAGCCCGTGGTATTATCGATTTGATTGCTGTCAGAAAAGATCATCGTCAGGACGTTTCGGGGCTGAAACGCGGCGATCTTCTTGATATCGTGCTGATTCAGACCAAAGGTGGGTCTGCAGCACGTCCCACCGAGGAGGACAGGGTTCGCCTTTCAATGGTCGCTAAATACCATAGAGCAAGAGCCGTTGTGCTGGCAGAGTGGAAACGCGGAAAGAAGCTGGATCTGTTCAAACTTGAAGGAACGGATTGGTCTTCCACTGCCGTGCCAGCCGCTGCCATCTTCGGATAATGCAGAGGAGATCGACAATTCCAGCGAACAAACGGCTCCAGCGGATCGCTGATAGCTCCCGCTGAGCCTGATCGTTGGGCATGGAATAAAATGAAGTTAGCACACCTAAGAACGGCATGTTATTTATACAATCAGTTTTCTGATTACGACGCCAAGTATCTGTCCTTATCGACAAAATACCCAAACCTCCAATTGAACAGCAAGGATCAAGTCATCGCTCTAATTGAGTGGCTTCGTTCGTGGGGTTGCCGTCAGTTTAAGAAGACTGATGAAGAAATATCGATCAACGCCTTTGTGAAATGGTACGAAATTCACGAATCGATACTCCCGCTCCCAGGCCACTGCCTGATAGACTATAACTTGTCGGCAAACAGAAGAACAATTATTAGCCTTTTTGATGATTTATCGGGTCGACGAGCAGCAAAAAAGGAACGCGATGGTCAGGGTATTGATGTTCGTATTGGTCCAGTCGGGGCTGCGAAAACGTTATTTGCTCTTCGGCCAAATCTCTTTTCGCCTTGGGATACGCCTATCTACAAGAAGTTAAATCTGGAAGGCGATGGCTCTGGCTATGTAGGCTATCTTTCAAGGATTCAGGAAGAATTGGAAGAAGTCAAAGTTGAATTACTAAACTCTGGAAGGGAGTGGGACGGTTTATCCAGGATTCTCCAAAAGAGGCACAAAGCATATCCCAAAATGATTGACGAGTTTTTCTGGATTACTATAACTCAAGGCTGTGATCCGGCTGTGATTGAAACATTCTTTAAAGAATAGACTAAGGCCCAACGAGGCGGTCCACCGGATCGCCGATAAATCCGGCTCCCGGTGACCTCGTTGTTAGCCCAAGGAGAAGATGACATCATGACGAAGGAAACAACAACGAGAACGGAATGAGGTAAGTCTCTTAACTATATGCTATAATGGTACAAAGGAGGAACCTATGTCAAAGGTAAATGCAATACGAAAAGCCATCGAAACCCTTTCAGAGGACGATTATGTCCAATTGAGACAATGGTTCTATGAGAGGGATTGGAAGAAATGGGATCAGGAGATAGAAAAGGATTCAAAGTCAGGCAAGCTGGATTTCCTCATTCGTGAAGCTTTCGACGAGAAACGCCATGGCAAGTTGAAGGATCTTTAAATGCACAAAACAACCAGGCGTTTCTGGGATCGTTTTTATAAGCTTCCGCTACCTATCCAAAAGATTGCTCAAGAGAACTTTGCTATTCTGAAAGAGAACCCCCGACATCCTTCCCTGCATTTTAAGAAAGTTGGCAAGCTGTGGTCTGTCAGAGCAGCGCGTGATTATAGAGCCCTTGCGGTAGAAGATGGCTCAGATTTCGTTTGGGTTTGGATTGGCACCCACGACGAATATAAACAAATGATAAAAGTGAGGGGCTAACCAATCACTCCAGCGGATGGCTTACAGCCCCCGCTGACGGCGGCCGTTAGGCCGTGACCGAATCTATTCACACCCATAAGGAGATTTCCCGAAATGGACATTCCACGGATCTTCAACATCACCGAAAGTGCTCACCGCATCCATAACCCGTTCACACCCGAAAAGCTCGCCACTCTTGGCGCGGCGCTGCGTCTGGAAACGGGGACCCGAGTGCTCGACCTCGGCAGCGGTTCGGGTGAGATGCTGTGCACCTGGGCACGCGATTACGGAGTCATCGGCACCGGCATCGACATGAGCCAGTTGTTCACCGAGCAAGCGAAACTCCGCGCTGTAGAACTCGGCGTCGCCGATCAAGTCAAGTTCATCCATGGCGATGCTACCGGCTACGTCTCGGACGACAAGGCTGGTGTGGCAGCCTGTCTCGGTGCTACATGGATCGCTGGGGGAGTCATCGGCACTATCGAGCTTCTGGCGCAGAGCCTCCGCACCGGAGGGATCATCCTCATCGGCGAGCCCTACTGGCGGCAGTTACCGCCGACGGAAGATGTTGCCAAGGGGTGTCTTGCCAACTCAATCTCCGACTTTCTCATGCTTCCAGAACTTCTCGCGTCTTTCGGCCACCTTGGCTACGACGTCGTTGAAATGGTTCTGGCTGACCAAGACGGCTGGGACAGATACGAGGCGGCCAAATGGCTCACC
>DATKLL010000018.1:0-11628 GCA_035542475.1 Syntrophales bacterium | reverse complement strand
GAGATAAAGGCAAAAATGGGAAAGTTATCGTCTGCGCGATTATGAGAAAACTGGTTCACGTTATCTTTGGAGTCCTGAAATCCGGGAAAAAGTACGATCCCAACTTTCTAACAATTTCAGCTTGACAAGAACGGTATCTACTTATCTGCAATACCAGATTTATCTGGGAGTTGATGATTACGGGAAGAAATTGACAAAAAAAGCAGGACCATTTCTGACCCTGCTTCAAAATGTTGATACTTTATATTTAAGGGGTAATAAGTCGTCTGGCTACTTCTTTATCCCGGCCATCTTCATCGCACGTTCTTTAAAGTAGTTGAGATTGTTTGACTGGCGTATGATTAATTTCTGAACAGCTGCCGGTCCGGCACCATGGGATGATTCCGTGGGGACGATTGATCCTTGTCCAACCAGGTACTCCACCAGCCGAGTGATACGCGCTCGGTTTTCAGTGGATACGTCCTCTTTGCCTTTGAAGTACTTGTCAACATATTTCGCTATATCCGGATTGTTAAAGTCTTTCTGACTCGGTATCGTACAAATAATACCGCCGGTAATCTCAGTAGCCAGTTTAGATCCTAACCAGACTGCCTCCACCGCCTGCAGCTTGGCGGCATTCACCAGGAGGGGGTCAGGGATGTATACCCCGGAAGCATGAGCTTTTCCCTTGTATCCTGACGCAAGAGCGGTACCGTATGCTAATGCAGAATGGAATGACATCTCGACGATCTTGTCTCTGATATGAGTCATTTTTTCACAGCCGTTATAGTCTGCCGCCACGGCTGCGGCTCCGCAAGTCAAGTCGCAATGTCCTGATTTGCAGCACGCAGAAGCCAGACGCTGCAGATGACCAAATATAGCAGCCAGTTCTCCGGCAAACTCGGATTCACCGCACATGAAAACCATTTCCCTGGGGATAAATACATCATTGAATATGATATGAGTTGAACCATGCACGCCATACTCAAAATTGCCAAAATCGATCTCATCATGATTATTCAAGCGCCGGGCATTAGGAGCCGGGGCTTCAGCGATATGAACTATTCCCGGTGCATTGGGAGGGACTGCGAAAGCTACTGCATACTGCTTTTCATTTTCTCTCAAGTTTAGAGTGGGAGCCACCAGGGCAAAATTGGACAGGGCAGCTCCTGATTGATGAGCTTTGGCACCTCTGACTACGATGCCATCAGCCCGTTTTTCCACCAGGCGCAGGTATAAATCGGGATCGGCTTGCTGGCTGGGAGCAAGGGCTCTATTCCCTTTAGGGTCAGTGACCGCGCCACTGACTACCAGGTCCTCCTTCTGAGCATATGTTATAAATTTTACCAGACGTTGATGATAATCAGTTCCTAATTTTTTATCCATATCGTAGGTGGCTGCATATAGCGCGTTCAGCGCCGCGGTACCCGCACAGCGGGCGCCTATACAAGCGCCGTGAAACGGGGTGAAGAACTTGCTCAGTTCAGCTCTTTGGATTAAATCATCTGGGGACTGCATGATGTGCAGGAAACGGTTAACCATCATGCCGGTAAACGGCGATTTGGCAGTCATTAAGGTTTCGTTTTGTGTTTCCTTGGCCATCTTGAAGGTAAGGCCAATCGCATTCAGAGTTGGAACGAAAACTGGATGGTCACACACCTGATCAACTTTTTCTCCAAACGCATACACAACCGGTCTCATGGCTCTGATGCTGTCTTTGTACTCTTGTTCGGATCTCATGGTCTAATATCCCTCCTAATCTCTAAACACTTCTTTGTAACTTGATTTGCTCACAATTACGAATATGCTGACACTGAAAGATGTCTAATAAAAATCTACTACAAAAGAAAATTTATATGAATTAAAAAATTACGGGAAGTACACGAACCTTCTCGTTTTCACCTGCAACCGTTCCGTGGTACAGATTCTCTTATTCCAAGTATGAGTATCATATAAAAGAAATTTATTAACGAGGCTAAGGAACCCCAAAACTTAGGTTAACACGTTAGATGTCGGGAAACTCCGGTGGCTTCTTACTGAGAAAGGCCGTAATGCCATGGATGCATTCACCGGAGATAATAAGTGAAACCGATTCCTGACATTCCAACTCAAGGGCCTGCTTCATAGTGAGATCGTGTACCTGTCTGATAACTGCAAGGGCATGCCGTACGGCTCGCGGACCGTTCTGGGCTATAATTTCTGCCATGGCCATGGCTTCATCCATGGCCATCCCCGGAGTGCTGATGCGATTGACCAGCCCTATTCTTAAAGCTTCATTCGCCTCGACCTTTCGCCCAGTCAAAATCATATCAGCAGCTCTTGAAGCGCCAATAAGCCTGGTAAGACCCGGACCGCCACCCCAGTCCGGTATGAGACCAAGTTTTACTTCGGCGAAACAGATCACAGCTTGTTCATCCATTACCCTAAGGTCGCAACGCGATGCGAGTTCAGCTCCACCTCCATAGGCATCCCCGTTGATAGCTGCAATGACAGGAACGGGCAGCGTTACCAGATCATTCACTGCAGACTGCAGGCGTTTTATTAAGGTTTCAATCGGAGGGAGATCCATCTTTTGCAAAGAGGCTATCAGACCGCTTATTTGGGGGTTATCTGGATTGACGTCGAATCCGGCGCAGAAGGCTTTACCAGAGCCGGTAACAACTACGACGCGTGGAAGGTGTTTTTTCAATTCCTTTACTGTCTGTTCAAGGCCGGACCACATTACTTCATTGAAGGCATTCCGACGCTCGGGCCGGTCAAATATTATCAGTGCGACCTTACCTTTTCTCTCAAGACGTACACCATATTCAGCCATGCCTAACTACCCTCCACTTAGGTTTTACTCAGTAGTCGAGATTTTTTGATAACACATTGCTTCTTTGAGGAAAAAGTATAAGAAGAACGATTTTGGGTGTCAATGAAAGATTGATCAATTAGTCAAGGTGGAATTTACTATTGGAAATAACCTCTGGGTTCAATCCTAAATTGAAGACTTGCATTTGAAATGTTGCATCCAGAAGGAAAATTCCAAAAATATCACTACACGAAGTTAGCTATAATAAAGAAGATCATTTCTTTCACCTACTAGGCATTAGAATCAAAATTACATTAACTTAATGTTTACTATTTGAAATCATTAGTGAAAAAGTTTAATAAAAAAATTTGCTCAATATCTATCTCTTCATACCATATTTTGTGAAAAAGCGTAAAATCGTCGGTATACTTTACAAAAATAAAGGCAATTGTATTACATTGTAATAATTTGTTTTCCCCCATTTTCCTTTAATAAATCATTTAGAAATGACGGTTTTCTTTACAAATTAAATCTTCAAAGTAAGCCTTCAAAGTATATAATCCCTTAATAATCACTAAGTTATGAAGTTGGTACAGTGATTGCTGCATTTATCTATTTTAAGGGCTGATGTTTTTTTATATTTTACCGATGCTGATTTGAGCAAAGTCCTTGAAAATATACAGCATCTTTAGCCCAGATAAACACTAATTTTGATTGGAGAATTACATTGCTACGGAAAAAGCCTGAAGAACTTTTGAATCTTCAAGAGAAAGAGATAACACCGTTAATCAGTAAGCTTGCCGCATTCACTAAACAGGTGCGAGAAGACATGAGACAAAACAGGATAAGCAAGGCTGATGGACGAAAGCTCATCTTAAAGGCAACCATGGTGATCAAGATGCTGAATAATATACGAACTTTCGCTCATTAATAATAGTGGTTGGTTATCAAGTTCAAGAATTAAACATACTTTAAGATAAGATTAATTAAAGGCAGTTTTGTTTGGCTCTGCCTTTTTATAATCGCAAGATATCTTCCATCACAAAGAAATTGGTTATAATAATAATGAGCGATTCATTGCTGCTAAAAAATCCTGAACATCTTTTAATCAGAAAGCTGAATGCCTTTACTGAAAAAATACAGGAAGACATCGAGAAAAAAAGGATAAACGAGGCCGATGGGCAAAGGCTTATCTTAAAAGCCACCTTGATAGTCGACTTGGTGACCAAAACATGAACTCTATTGTATACAAATTAGCACTTCCTCTTCTTAGCTTATTGGAAAAGGTTATTTAGCTAAAGTATGTAATAGTTCAAAATCAGCCTGTACTTCTTGGCCTATATCTTATGGGATTGGCAGGTATAAGGAGAAGGTTTAAAAAGTAAAGTATTTTTATCTTTCAGTAAAGCGTGCGTCAAGATTTAGAAAATGAAAGTCAATTCTCATTTGCACGTAATAGATTTGTTACCAGTCGTATATAGCAAGCGTCTCCCCGAGCTGTACGTAGTTTCTCCAGTCATCAATATCTCTGAGGATGAGGAGTACTATAATCAAAAAGTTATATACAGCAACGAGTATGGGGATGAAGAAACGATTCTTAATTATGGGAAGGAAATGATAAGAGGTATAGTCAAAATTATCACCATGACAAACATTAACACAAAGGGAAGGTACGTTAATATATTAGTCTGATAATACAAAGAGTTGAAATATATGGATGAAATATTTATACGCATTCTTACTAGAACAGGACAGTATGGCTTTGTGCTCGTGCTCTCATTGTACCTGTTTATTCAAGGACTATTTCCCCAAATTCTTCTGGTACCTGATTTCGCCCAGTATATCAATGCGAATAAAGTTATACATCTGACCAATATACCTGAAGTATCCTCGCTAAATTTCCTGAATGACGAAGGTCTGGCTGATATAAGACTGGCGGCCGGTATAAAAGTATATGATGAACTAATTGCATGGACTGCCCATAAATACAATGTGGATTGCGCGCTCGTGAAGGCTGTCATCAAAACCGAATCTAATTTCGACCACAAGGCAGTTTCAAAAAAGGGCGCCAAGGGACTCATGCAATTAATGCCTCAGACGGCATCAATACTTGGAGTAAATGACTGTTTCCGACCGGATGCTAATATTGATGGAGGTATTCGTCACCTCTCTTATCTGATTGATCTTTACAAAGGAAACATTAAACTGGCACTTGCTGCCTACAACGCAGGCGAAAATGTCGTTGCGAGGTATCGCGGTATTCCACCTTACGCAGATACTCGTGCCTATGTACGTCGCGTTCTCGATAACTACAACCAGTACAGACAGGAAGCAGATGCAACCACTGCCACGATAAAATAGAGATTAGTTGAACCTGACTTTCAAAACAATGGAAAAAATATTATTGATGGCTCTGTTTTTGTCTAAGGGGCTGATTATAACCAAATGATATATAATTTTGAAGAATGGAAATTGAAAAACAACATTACAGGAAGTCATCTGCACTTACAAAGATAGATATGGGAGTTCCGTGCCAGTCTATTGAATACCAGCTATAGGCAGTCCGTAAATGGACATGGCCAACAATTATTGATTACGAAACAAGGATAAAGAATAGTTTCGCTGCATTCTCGTATGTGGCTGAACGGATTAAACGATTCTTTGTTTCAAGCGATCCAATCTTTGACAGGCTGAAAACTATCGAATTTTCTCTGGAATACATATTCCCTCCTACAATGGTTTAACAAAAATACTTGAACAGAAAAACAAACCACCGCTCTCTATTGAGAAACGGGGTTTTAATAATTCACGGCATCCCCCTCACAAAAAGAGTTCAGATTACCTGTTAATCCATTGACGATGCATTAACAAATGGGGAGTACTTGGTCAACTGAGTCTTTTCGGCGCAAAATCAGAAATGCTGCAACAAACCTGAGTCCTAAAACATCTACAAAAATTGTTGATTATCCATCAATCGATGAAATTCTATATTTTAAATAGACATTAAAAACCCAAAAAAATAATCCTGACACAAATGGTTTCTTAGTACTTACCTGTAATAACATGTGGTTAGCGAATTTCATGAACATGGTAAATTGTATATGGCTACCGAATGTAATGGCATAATAGATGCAAATGAAATTCAAAGAAAAGTGAATAATGTATAAGGCAGGTTAATAAATATGAAAATAAATAAGGTTAAATTAGAAAAAAAACAAGAATGCTCTAAACGTTATCCATTGGCAGAGGGAAAAGAAGATTACTTGGAGAGCGAATATAACAGGCAATTGGAAAGACTTAACAACAGATTTAGCTGGCCTGCATGGATCGAAAAAAACTAGCGTTTAGGAGGTCAACATCAGATGAAAAATATGAAGATCAGAGAGATGATCAATACTCAAAAGCGTAAAGCAGTCATTGCGGTGTCTTCAGGCATGGCCGTATTTGTCGTAGGTTGCCTTATAAGCACAGTATATAAAATCATGTTCCCTGTCGCATTGATTGGATTTGCTGTTGCCTTGGGGGGCATCACGTTCTTGGAGTTTGGTCTCAGTTGCCCAGAGTGCCGAAGTCGCATAGGTTCTGCTATAAACTATCCGGGTAGGCCTTTTGCCACTTCACCGAACATACGCTATTGTCCGTTTTGCGGAGTTTCATTGGACTCACACCTTAAACCATCCGACCACAACATTTGCAATAGCCGTAACCCAAATTCAGGAGTAAAAGTATATGTTACTGTTCACAAAAGTCCTGATTCACGATGAAAGGCCACACGTACTGGCGTTCTTACTTAAACTTATATCAAGACGTGGTTACAATGCAGGTCTTGCAAAAGATGGCAATGAGATTATTACAATGCTCGCGAATGACCAGTGTGATATTGTTCTCACCAATAGTGGATATAAAGAACTTAATCCCGTCCAACATACGCAATTGAAATCTTCTTCTGTCTTAGTAATCGACATTAAAGATTCACTTACCCAGAATCAGGATATGAAGTTGAATGCTGATTTATATTTACCAAAATGCTTTTCGGTTTCTGAACTTTGGCAGGTACTGAAAAAGCTGTTCATGTTTTATGGATCGGCAATTGACGAGTAGATCGTAACTTGGTGACTTTGCCAAGACCAAGTTCAGCTTGTCCTATACTCCGACTGTTAAAAAGAGATTTTTTATCATATACATAATTAGCATTGAACGGGCTTGATTTAAGTATATATAAGTTAATGACGATAAATATTTTAAAGAAAAGTTTGATTCTGAGTAACATTACTTTCAGAAAAAGTGCAGATATTGATGATGAGCGATAAGCAGTAGCAACTTGAAGGCATTCCAATGATGGATGCGATTTCAATTTTCATAGGATGGTTTTAAGAAGGAATTCCTGTTTATATAGTATTCGTCGTATTAATTGCTTTGGAAGGCTGAAATGAAATTTCTCATCGTCGATGACGAGCCGAATATGGTTTATTTTATGTCTTTATTGCTTAGGGAATCTGGCTATGAAGTTGATGGTGCTCATGACGGGATCGAGGCTATGGAGCTCCTTGACAATAACTCGTACGATGTTGCTATCATAGATGCCATTATGCCTAATATGAATGGCTCAGAAGTTTGTAAATTCATAAAGTCGCATAATCTCGGTACATATATCATCGGTATGAGCGGCTATCCTGATTCTCTGGAAGAGCTAAGGAATGAAGGTGCCGATATTTGCTTCACCAAGCCTTTCAGTATTGAGCAAGTCAAGAGTGCTATAAAATATCAATTATCCCTATCCAATACTTGATTTAATTGTATTACGCAGTTCTGATAGACTTCTCGGAAGGTTTAACTTTCTGTCTGAAATGTCGTACGGATGGACTAATTTAGAAAAACAAGAGCTCATGGCGAACTAATTACTGCTTACACTTTTTTCAAAATTTGGGATCTGTAAATTTAGTTCCTCCGGCACACTGGCCTTCTTGTTCTCCTTATAATTAAAAGTCGCAATTACATTGTTGACATTGGCCATGATTTTTTAGCTTTGTGCTCACAGTATGATGATACATTATAAAGCGGTCATCCTCTATTTTCGTGACTGATGCGCCCACACTTGAAAAAAATATCTCTTCGTGCATCAATTGTAGTCGAAATCATATTACATCTGGCATGACTATCCATTTAATGTACCATATAGCATGGTCGATGTCCTGGTAAAGACAGACAACCCCACCGTTCTGGAACTTTACAGCAGTAATGTTTGACCGCTACAACACCGTTGATGAAGAAGATATGCGGAAGGCCATTGACCAAATGGAAGCCTATTTGCAGAGTGTTGACCAAACCGTTGACCAAGAGAGGATTTTACAATAAAAAAGGTCAGCTCATTCTTAGCTAACCCTTCGATATCCTTTGGTGCCGAAGCCGGGATTTGAACCCGGACAGGCCCATTGCCCACTAGACCCTGAACCTAGCGCGTCTACCAGTTCCGCCACTTCGGCACGTCTTTTAATTGAGAAGAACTGTTTCGGTTGTCTACACTGAGACTCAGTGCATTGTCAAGTAAAAATGGACTTGAAATTAACCACATAAATGCTATGTTAGCGCGGAAATTAATGGAAGGCGGGACACAGCAAACAAGCGAATGAAGGTCATAAGAGATTTAAATGATATACCCCCTGAATTCCGGGACGCATATGTGACAATAGGCAATTTCGACGGAGTCCACCTGGGCCACGTTCCGATACTTGAGAAACTCGTTGGTGGAGCTCATAATGAAAATCGGAAAGCCCTGGTGATTACCTTCGACCCGCATCCGAAAAGAGTGCTGCACCCGGATATCAAACCTTTTTATCTGCTAACCTCTCTCGAAGAAAAAATCAAACTTCTCGAAGATGCGGGGGTTGACGGACTTATCCTAATTCCATTTGACCTTGAATTTGCCAAGACCACTGCCGAGGCATTTGTCAATCGAATTCTCTGGGATAAGCTTCATATCAGGAAAATCTTCATCGGTCATGATTACACGTTTGGCAAAAATAAAGCTGGAAACGAAACATTTCTTTTCAGCCGTGGGAAAAAACTTGGTTTTGACGTTGATGTCATTCATGCGATTAAATTAGGAGACGAAACCGTAAGCTCTACCCGCTTGCGGTATGCGATTCTTAACGGTAATGTTAAAATGGCTTCAAGGCTTTTGGGAAGACCCTACAACATCAGCGGCACTGTCATCCCCGGCAAGAGTCGGGGTGCCGCTCTCGGAATACCGACGGCAAATATTAAACCGGATAAAGAATTGCTTCCTGCGCAGGGCGTGTACGCCGTCGCCGTCGATCTGCGGGGAGAACGCTATCAGGGTGTATTGAATATAGGTTTCAATCCCACGTTCTCCGATAGCGAGCTTTCTGTGGAGGTTTTTCTGCTCAACTTTAACGGTGATATTTACGGCGAAAAGCTGAACATTTTTTTTATCGAGAGAATACGGGATGAAATCAAGTTCGATAAGCCTGAACAGCTGGTAGCGCAGATTAAAAAAGACATCGATCAGGCGAAGACGATCCTGAAGACAATCGAGACGTCACCCTGAGTCCTGAGCTTGTCGAAGGGATCGAAGGGTCGTACTAGGATTCTCCCTCCATCATGAAGATCCAACACCTGCATCGCTGGGATGTTTCGTACAAAGAAGCCGTCGGCATCCAGCAGGAACTCAAGGAAAGACTCACCCTTCACGACAACGATTTACCTGCGCGTATCAAGACCATTGCCGGCGCGGATATATCCTATTCCAGGCACAGCGACCTTTTTTTCGCGGCCGTTGTCCTGCTGGAATACCCGGCCATGGCTGTTATTGAAGAGGCCTGTTTTATCGAAAGAGTTTTCTTTCCATATATTCCGGGCCTCCTGAGCTTTCGCGAGGGGCCGGCTGTTCTGAAGGCCTTTGAAAATCTTCACAACGTCCCGGATGTGGTCATCTTCGACGGCCAGGGGATAGCCCATCCGCGCGGTATCGGCCTTGCGTCACACATGGGACTTTTTCTGGATATACCGGCAATAGGCTGTGCCAAGAAGAGGCTGGTTGGTGAATATGGCGAAGTCGGTAATGAGGTTGGAGATTATGCGGATCTGATGCTGGACGGTCGGATTGTCGGTGCCGCAGTACGCACCAAGAAAAAGGTGAAACCTGTGTTTGTATCATCAGGGCATAAAATAAATCTGCGCAGAGCAATAGATGTGGTTCTTGCATGCTGCCGGGGTTATAGACTTCCCGAACCGGTCAGGATGGCGCACCTCGCGGTTAACAGGATGCGGTTGCGGGGCTGCTAGTGTCGCGAAGTTACATTGTCATTTAGTTTCCCTTTTATAAGGGGAGATTTGGAGGGATTTTAAACCTCCCCCAGCCCCCTCCAGAGGGGGACAACCACCCCCCACCCCCGCCAGCGGCGGATGGCCCCCTTTAGAAAAAAGGGTGAGTAAATCTATTTTCGTAGGAATGATAAGTGATAGAAGGACTGGATTCCCGATCGGGGTCGGGAATGACAGGTCGGGAAAGAGACCGGTTACTTACGCTTCTTGTAGAGATTCATGATCTCTGATCTAGTCAGAACAGCATCAACCCGGTCAACGTGTTTTTTAATGTTCTCTATGCCTCCCTCCTCGCGGTCAACGAGGGCGACCACTCGATCGACAACCAGACCGGCTTCTCTGGCGGCTTCTATCGCTGTGATAGCCGATCCTCCCGTGGTTATTACATCTTCAATTATAACGACCCTGTCGCCGGTTGTGACATTGCCTTCAACGGCCTTCTTTGTTCCATGACCTTTTACGTCCTTTCTTACAACAAACGATTTAATCGGTTTCTTCTTCTGGTATGAGATGAAAGACAGGGCATTGGCTATGGGGTCCGCGCCGAGTGTCAACCCCCCGGCGGCTGATATATCGGCATCAGCAAGCATATCAAAGATGACATTCCCAATGAGGTACATGCCCTCGGGGTCCATGGTAGTCGTTTTGCAATTGAAATAATAGTTGCTTGTTTTGCCTGATGACAGTGTGAAGGGCGGATTGTCTCTGTACTGAAAAGACTTCTCCAAAATGATTTCGGCTAGTCTTTGTTTCATATTACTACGAGTCATTTTGCGTCCTGCCTCTTCGATTTCACCAATTGTTCCACTACGCGCACTGCCTCCACGCCGTCTTTGGCATAGGATGCGCCGATGGCGGCGGCAAACGCCTTCGTGACAACAGCGCCGCCTACAATGAACGGGCATGAGAAGCCTTCAGTCTTTGCGAGATCAATTACCTCTTTCATGTTCACCATTGTTGTGGTCATGAGGGCGGAAAGGCCTACTACATCAGGATTCGTTTTTCTCATCGCCTCAATGATAACTTCGGCCTGCACATCCTTACCGAGGTCAACAATTTTATAGCCGTGATTTCTTAACATCAGTGTGATTATGTTTTTGCCGATGTCGTGAATATCCCCTTTTACTGTTGCTAGGACGACAATACCTGTCCCGGCCTCTTCTGTTTCTCGGCGGATCAAGGGCTCCAGGCGTCCTAGGGCCGCCTTCATCGCTTCGGCGCTGGCCATCAACTGGGGCAGGAAATATTTTCTTTGATCAAATAACACACCGACCCGTGTCATCGCGGGAATCATGATGTCATCCACGAGCCGGGTGGGGTCTGCTCCTGATGTGATGGCTGCTTCAACTATGTTTGTGATATCTTCCCTGTTTCCTTCCAGAATGGCCTCGTACAGCGTCTGGACAGGCGAGGTTTTCCCCACTAAAGGAGAGGCCTTATCGACTGCGGGCTGTTCGGAGAAATGCCGGATATACAAGGCAGCGCCCTGGTCTTTTCCGGTGAGCACATCC
>DATKLL010000017.1:0-14729 GCA_035542475.1 Syntrophales bacterium | reverse complement strand
AGCGAATGCCGGAGCGCAGATAAACAAGGCAATAACAACCAGAACAAATGTAAAACGCTTCATTGGATACCTCCCTTTGATGTTAAAAATACCCGGTGTATTTCTTTAAAATTGATATCCCAGGTGAGCAGCTCATTATTCCGGGAAGGAAATAATCTTCATCAGGTAATTGTTCCTTGCCGGTTATTATATTAATTGATGGAGACTTGCTTCCGGATAATGAAAGTATAGGGAGGGTCGTTCTGTCTGTCAAGATAATTTGATTATAAATGATTTATACTGATCGTTATTGTCTGTCTGCAAGGACGTGAAGAATCAGGGGGCCGGATATTACCCCCTCTCTCAGAATGACCGATGGACGGACTGCTACGTCGATGATAGTTGATCCTTTTCCTCCGGGTGTCCGCCCCCCGTCGATGACAGCATCGATTTTATCGCCGATGCATTTTAGAACCTCTTGTGCGGAAGTACATTCCGTTGCACCGGAGAGGTTAGCGCTGGTCGCTGTAATGGGATGACGGAAGGCTCTTGCCAGTGCCGCTGCGACAGGGTGGCTGGAGATGCGAACGCCTATTTTTCCGGTTCCTGCCGTAAGTAGGGAAGAAACATTCTGAGATGCCGTGAATACGAGGGTAAGTGCCCCAGGCCAGAATGATTCCATGAGACGCAGCGCGCTTTCCGGGATTTCCCCGACGATGTCTCTTAAATCACTGCGGTCTCCAATAATAACGGAAAGGGGTTCTTTTATGTTCCTTCCTTTGATAAGGAAAATTCTTTCAATGGCTTTTTCGCTGCGGCCGTCGGCACCGAGTCCATAAAATGTCTCCGTCGGATAGGCAATGACTCCCCCATCTTTGATAATCCGCACAGCTTCGGTAAGCAGGTGTGTGTTCGGATTCTTGGGATCGATTTTCAGGACTTCCGGCATGATGTAAGATTTTCCTGCTTTTTCTCTATCTCCATTGCCATATCCCGGATAAATGAATACAATTTTTTCCGAAGGGTACTATCCTCAACGGCGAGGATTCGGACAGCCAACAGGGCGGCGTTCTTTGCTCCCGCCTTTCCCACGGCCATCGTGGCAACAGGGACGCCGCCGGGCATTTGTGCAATCGATAATAGTGCATCTATCCCGCCGAGTGCCGTTGCATCTATTGGGATACCGATTACCGGAAGAAGCGTCTGGGAGGCAACCACGCCGGCCAGATGGGCGGCGGCCCCTGCGCCGACTATGATGACCTTAATACCCCTTTGAGCTGCCTCCTTCGCAAAGGAGGAAGTTCTTTCCGGTGAGCGATGGGCAGAGGTCAAGAAGACCTCGTGAGGAACTCCAAAGCCTTCCAGAGCCTTTATGGTTTCATTCATGACGGGAAGGTCAGAATCACTTCCCATAACTACGCTGACGACGGGGCCGGATTGTTTTTTCATATAGATTATCCTCAATTAATAAATGCAAAATGAAAAAGGCAAAGTGCAAAATAAGAAATAGATAATGCAAAATTAAATGATGAAGATGATTCTATGACTTTGATTTTTCATTTTGAAATTTATATTTTGCATTAATGTTTAAAATGTCTCGTCTCCGTGAAAATCATGGCCAAGCCATGCTCATCTGCTGCTTTGATGACTTCTTCATCTCTCACAGAACCGCCGGGTTGGACAATGGCGGTAATGCCCGCCTCTGCTGCTATATCGACACCGTCCCTGAACGGGAAGAAGGCGTCGGATGCCAAGACGCAGCCTTTTGTTGGCAGATTGGATTTCATTGTGGCGATCTTTACGGAATCAACACGGCTCATCTGTCCCGCCCCTACTCCAACAAGCTGGTCTTTTGAGGCATACACTATTGCATTTGATTTGACGTGTTTCACTATGCGCCATGCAAAATCTAATGCCTTGTATTCTTCTTCCGTAGGAGGTCGTTTCGTAACAATCTTCGCCTTTCTGATGTCAAAATCATCCGTGTCCCTCTCCTGAACGAGAAGCCCTCCTACCACCCTCCGGAAGTCATAACCAGCAGGACCGGCGCCTGCAGGGGGAATTTCGAGGAGTCTCAGGTTCTTCTTGCCGCTCAGGACAGCTTTTGCCTCTTCGTCGAAGCCAGGGGCAATAATGACTTCCAAAAATATTTTAGCCAGTTCTTCGGCCGCTTTTTTGTCGACCTGCCGGTTTAAGGCAACGATTCCCCCATAGGCAGAGACAGGGTCCGTTTCCATGGCCTTCCTGTAGGCTGTAGCGATGTCACTTCCCGAAGTAGCTGCACCGCAGGGGTTTGCATGCTTGACAATGACAGTTGCGGGCAATGCAAAATCGGATACCATCTGCCACGCAGCATCGCTGTCCATTATATTGTTGTAAGACAGTTCTTTTCCCTGCAGCTGACGGGCACCGGATATGGCGGAAACGTGCCAATCGGGTTCCCGGTAAAAAGCTGCGTGCTGGTGGGGGTTCTCTCCATAGCGGAGATCCTGTGATTTCACAAACTGGACAGTAAAAGTATCGGGGAACATTTTCTTGGTCCCGTCCGATGTAATACTGCCAAGGTAGTTTGAAATGGCAGCATCGTATCTGGCCGTAAGCTGGAAGGCCTTCGCAGCAAGAAAAAAGTTCGTGACTTCCGAGATATTTCCTCCTGTGGCTTTCATTTCATTCAGAATTTTGGGATAATCGGCCGGATTGGTCACAACGCTGACATAACGGTAATTCTTCGCCGCTGCCCGAATCATGGCAGGGCCGCCGATATCGATATTTTCAATGGCCTCATCAAGCGTACAATCTTTTTTTGCCACAGTGTCTTCGAACCGGTAGAGGTTGATAATGACCATGTCGATCATGTTTATGCGGTGTTCTATCGCCGCCTTCATGTGCTCTTTATTATCACGTAAGGCAAGAAGACCGCCGTGTATCTTCGGATGAAGTGTCTTAAGTCTCCCATCCATCATTTCAGGGAAACCTGTGTAATCGGAGACGTCCATCACGTTTATGCCGCCGGCTCTCAACTGGGCGGCAGTTCCCCCCGTGGACAATATCTCAACACCGAAATCCTTAAGCCCTAGGGCAACCTCGACAAGTCCTTTCTTATCGGTAACGCTGATCAGGACTCTTTTAATGTTATTCATATACATTTTATCGACCCTTTAGTTATTCGCGGTATCATTTAACTTTACCTCTTATTTGCTGCATGTGGCGGATTCTTTTTTCTACGAGCGGTTCCGTGCCGATGTCGGGCCTATGGTCAACGGGCCCTTTGATTGCAGATATAGCCTTTTCCGCTATCTGTTCCGCTTTATCGAGATTATCCGCGATGCCTACCACACCGATGGCACGGGATGTGCTCATATATAGGCCATCTTCCCTTTTATCAACAGATGCGAAATACAAGCGAGCCTTGCCCACGTTGCCGACCTCTATTTTTGCAGAAGTCGATTGGGCATCGGGATGATCCTTGGGAAGGCCGTAGTCTTTTGGGACGGCGTATTTACATACCGTTGCCTTTTGTTCAAATTCGATATTCATTCTGTCCAGGGTTCCGTCGATGATGGCCTTGCAGACATCAACGAAATCGGTCTTCAGAAGGGGCAGTGTGTTCATTGCCTCCGGGTCTCCGAAGCGTGCGTTGTATTCCAGGAGCTTGATGCCGGATTTCGTGATAATAAATCCGCCATACATAACGCCTTTGTAATATTCACCCGTCTCTTTGTAAATTGCATTTGCTACTTTTTGTGTAATAGCCAGACCTTCTGCTACGTCTTTTCGAGTCATAAACGGTAAGGCATGATCTTCACAGGAATACGAACCCATCCCTCCCGTATTTGGACCCTTATCGCCGACAAATCGCCTCTTATGATCTTGAACAGGTGGTGTTGCAACAACGGTTTTGCCGTCGCTCAGGCACTGGAGTGAGAATTCTTCGCCTTCCAGTCTTTCATCGATAATCACACTCGGATGCTCGGTTAAAACCTGTTTGCAATAAAGAAGAGCCTCCTCCTTAGTATGAAAGTGGTCTCCTTGAACCATGACCCCTTTGCCGCCTGTCAGTCCGTCCGGTTTTACAACGATGCCGTCAAGTTCGTCGAGGAATTGTTTAATCCCTTCCATGGATGTAAAAATTTTAAATTTTGGGTTGCCCGGTATGTTATATTTACTGAGTAAATTTCTCGTGAATGATTTTGATGTCTCAAGACGGGCAAGGCTTTTTGTAGGACCGACAGCAGGAATGCCGGCCTTTTTTAAGGAATCGACTACTCCGTTATTCAACGGGTCTTCCGGTCCGATGACAGCGAATTCTGCTCGGCATTCTTTTGCAAAGCTGTTGATGGCAGAAAGGTCGCTGTAACTTCCAATGAATACTTTCGCTGAGAGTGACGCAATGCCCGGGTTGTTGGCTTTCATAAAAGAAAAGAGTCTGGGGCTGTGTTTTGATTGTATTACTGCCTCAGCGATGGCATGTTCACGGGCGCCGTTTCCGATTAAAAGGACATTAACCATGACATTTCTCCTCGTACTATTTTTTGGTAGTGTTATGGTCTGCTTGATTGCTGCGTAACGCGATATTGAAACTTCTGCCCTGTTCGGTTCCTAAATATCGGAAAAATTCATCCGAGTCAAACAAATCTGATCACATATTATTAATAGTTTGTCTTTCCGGTATAAAATTTGATAAACTAATATATATAATTGTTTATGATGGGTGGCCATCATTTCAGTACACAGGGATTTTTTCTGATATAAAATTGGATTACCTGATTACATTCAAAATTTCATTACTTGTTCTTCTCTTTTTCCTTTCAGGATTTTTTTCCTGTTCAGAGGCCGCCCTGTTTTCGCTTACCCCCCTCCACCTTCATAAAATGAAGGAGGATAGATCTCCTTTCCTGTCATACGTAAACTGGCTTTTGGAACGTCCGAGGAGACTCCTCATTACTATCCTGGTAAGTAATGAGTCCGTTAACATTACCATATCTGTTGTGATCGCTTCCCTTTGTATTTATTTGTTCGGGGTAGACGGCAAATGGCTGGCAGTTGCCATTACAACTCCCATGCTGCTTATTTTCGCGGAAGCTATTCCAAAAACTTTTGCCGTCATTCGTCCTATATCATTTTCTTCATTCGTATCGCCTTTAATAGTGATCATCGCCAAAATCGAGCATCCTGTTGTTTGGCTATTGGAAAAGATATCCGGATTGTTTGTGTATATACTCTCAGGCGGAGTTTCAACAAAGAAAGGTACCATTACGGAAGATGAATTTAAGACACTCATCGATGTCTACCAGCAGGAAGGGGGACTGGAAGAAACACAGAGAGACTTGATTCACAGGGTGTTCGGCCTGGCCGATAAGCCGGTTTCAGAAGTTATGATTCCCCGTGTCGAGATGTTCTGCCTTCCTATATCTCTTAGTATGAAGGAGATGGAAAGGGAGATTATTAATGCTCGTCATACCAGGATACCTATTTGCGGGATTGATCGGGATGACATCCTGGGGATATTGTTTGCCCGCGATTTCTTAATCGGAATGTACGGTGACGGTAGGGGTATTAATGTAAACAGACTGCTGAGAAAACCGTACTTTGTCCCTGAAGAAAAGAGCGCGGGAAGCCTGCTTCAAGATTTTCAGACGAGAAAAATCAAGATTGCCATTGTTGTAGATGAATATGGCGGGGTTTCGGGTATGGTTACCCTTGAGGATATACTTGAGAACCTGCTCGAGGATATCTATGATGATTATGGGATAAGGCAAAACCTGTGGCAGAAAATTGACGACAGAACCCTGATGGTATCCGGTAAAATGCTGGCGGCTGACCTGAACAATCTTCTCGATATCTCCATCCCGGAAGAGGAATTTGATACTGTCGGCGGCTTTGTCTTTCATCTCTTTGGTAAACTGCCGACAAAGGGAGAAGCGATAAATTTCGGAGATTATGTTTTCCGGGTAGAGAAGATGGGCAGGGCAAGGATATTGAATATACGGATTGAGAAGCGGGAGGAACAAGTGAATGGATAACTTATTCTCAGTCCTCTTGATACTCCTGTTTATATGCTTTGAAGGTTTGTTTTCCGGAGGGGAACTTGCCCTCGTTTCATCAGACGTTAATAAGATCAGACAGAAGGCAAACAGTGGTTCACGTTCCGCCAGGATGACTCTCAAGCTTTTGGGAAAACCGGACTGGTTTCTCTCCACGACGTTAAGTGGGACCGGTTTATGTGTCGTCACGAGTACTACGATTGCGACTGCCATGTTCATATCGATATTCGGTTCGGTCAAAGGCCCAGTAGTAGCTGTCGTCGTAATGATACCGATACTTTTGATCATGGGGGAGATTGTCCCTAAGACTTTGTTTCAGCAGCATGCAGAGTTTACAGCTTTAAGACTTTCATGGTTTATCTGGATTTCATCATGGTTGCTGTTTCCGGTTGTTTTTCTTATTTCCCTGGTATCCCGGTCAACGGTCCGGATATCGACAGGTGAGAAAGATGTCGCAGCCTCGCCCTATATTACAAAGGACGGCCTGAAATTTATTCTCAGATACAGGGGAGCAGACAGTGATATATTGGGCATTGAAAAGGAAATGATCAAAAACATCATCGATTTCTTCGATGTAACCGTTGGTAAAATCATGATACCGTTATCTACTATGATTTCATTGCCGGTCACGGCTACACTTGAGGAAGCGGCACAGCTTGCAGCTGATAAAAAATATCTGCGAATCCCCGTCTATGGAGATAAGATTTTCAATATAATTGGTATCCTTCATTACTTCGATCTCCTTGAGGCCTTGCATGGGCGCACATCGGATCTCCCTCGGCATTCCAGAAATGAGTCAATTGAGTCCTATCTGAAGCCGGTGGTTTTTTATGTACCGGAGTCAAAGCTTGCCAAAGAACTACTGATAGAGATGCTTATCAGGGGTGAGCGGATGGCAGTCATTGTTGATGAATACGGCGGTGCCGTCGGCATAGTTACGATAGAAGATATCCTTGAAGAGGTTGTAGGTGAAATTGAAGATGAATATGACAGCGGCGAAAAGATGTATAAAAAAATCGGACCCGGCAAATATCTCATTAATGCCAAGATTAGTATTGAGAGGATTAATCAAATAATACCCCTGGACATTCCGGAAGGAAACTATGAAACTCTCGGCGGATTCCTTCTTTACAAAATGGGGAGGATACCCAAAAGAAGGGATACTTTAAGATACGAAAACACACTGTTTGTGGTAGAGGATGCCGACGCTAAATCCATCAAAGAGGTTTTGATTGAATTACCGATTGATGTTGATGCAAATATAGCAAATAAAGCACTGCCCTAAATATAAAGGGCAAGAGATCAGGTGAATTAATGACGCAGTATGAAGAACGAGAAATTAGTGCCATTATATTGGCCGCAGGAAAAGGGAAAAGGATGAAATCGGGCCTGGCTAAGGTGCTCCATCCCATCTGCGGGAAACCTATGCTGACGTATTCAGTCGATGTAGCGCGAGCAGTTGGAGTGGGGAAAATTGCGGTTGTCATAGGTCATCAGGCAGATGTCATCAGGGATGCATTCAGGGATCAGGGGTTGATCTTTGTGGAGCAACGTGAACAACTGGGAACAGGGCATGCGGTGCTGCAGGCAAAAAATACGTTCCACAATTTTGACGGCACAATTCTAATTTTATGCGGCGATGTTCCCCTGCTGCTGCCTTCAACAGTCAAATCACTGATTGAGAGCCACTTTTCGGGAAAAGCGACTCTCACAGTCCTTACAACCCTTCTGGATGATCCTTCCGGTTACGGACGAGTGATTAAAGGGGCCGAAGGAGAAGTATTACGAATTGTAGAAGAAAAAGATGCGTCATGTGATGAGAAGAAAATCAGAGAGATTAATACGGGTATATATTGTGTTGAGTGCAAATTCCTTTTCCAAGCGGTGGAGGAAATCGGAAATGAAAATGTCCAGAAGGAATATTATCTGACGGATATAGTCGGTATCGCCTGTAGAAAGGGTTTTAAGACCAGGTCATTAATCGCTGCTGATTCCATCGAGGTAATGGGCGTTAACACATTGGATGATCTCAAAAGAGCATCGGCGTATATGTCATGCAAATAAAAATAGGGAATCTATCCTTTAAAAATAACGTGTTTTTAGCACCTATGGCAGGCATAACAAATCTGCCTTTCCGGGTGCTTGTGAGAGAATTCGGATGCGCCCTGGCATTTACGGAGATGATAAGTGCCAACGGTCTTGTCAGAAAGACTATAAAAAGTTTTCGGTATCTTGATTCTTCACCGAAGGACAAACCTTTAGGTGTGCAGATATTCGGATCCGATCCTACCGCCCTTTCCGAAGCGGCACGTATTGTTACGGATTATGGCGCCGATATGCTGGACATAAACATGGGCTGTCCGGTCAGGAAGGTCGTCAAGGCAGGTGCGGGAGCTGCCCTGATGAAAGATCCCGGAATGGTTCGTCTCATTTTTCAAGCAATCCGAAGAGCGACACTATTACCGTTGACCGTAAAAATTCGCTCGGGCTGGCGAAACAGAGAAACGAATGCCCTTGACATTGCCTGCATTGCCGAAGATTGCGGAGCAGACGCGGTTATTCTCCATCCCCGTTCGGCAGATCAGGGATTCAGTGGGACGGCGGACTGGAGTCTCATTGAATCTTTGAAAAAGCGGTTGCATATTCCTGTAATTGGAAGTGGTGATATAAAAAGTCCCCAAGATGCACTCAAGATGATAACTCAAACTGGTTGCGACGGCATAATGGTGGGAAGAAGTGCCCTCGGGAACCCTTGGATTTTCAGGGACATCATATCATATCTTGAAGGACAAAAGAGCTCTCTACCGCCTCTCCCAGGAGAGCGGGAGATGGTAATGGCTAATCACATGGACATGGAAATCGATTACTTCGGGGAAATGCTCGGTGTCCGGAATTTTCGGAAACACCTGCTCTGGTATACCAAGGGTTTGAGAGACGGCAGTTCGTTCAGAAAGACGGTTGGTACAATGCACGATAAGGCTGTGATGGCAGATGCAATTCGCCGTTTTCTTCATCCTGTCATGGAAGATACTGAAATTCCATAAAACAAAAAAATAAGCGCTTGACATATATAGAACAAATTGGCATACTTCAAATAAATCCTTTATATATAAAATTCATTAAAGAGTTCTTTTTGTAAAAGTCGATTGCTCCTGCAGAAACATTTTATTTCCAAGGCGAAATACGACTAAGAGCAATCAAAATAACCTATGGGAGACAGGTTGGGACGTGGAGCCCGTTAAATTTGAGGAGTTGGAAAACAAAATTAAAAGTCTTATCAATGAACATGAATTGTTGAAGAAGAAGAATCATGAATTAGTGGAGCTTCTAAAAAGCAAAGGAGTGGAGTTAGAAGAGGCGAGTAATAAAATTAGGGGATTAAACGAGGAAAGGAATATAATACGCACTAGGGTTGACTCACTAATTGATTTGCTTCAGGATATCAATGTACAATAATTAGAAGGCCGTGCATTTGGAAAAGTGTTTTAATATCAATATACTGGGGCAGGAGTTATCAGTTATAACTGATTCAGGCGACGAGCATGTGGAAAGTGTTGTCAGGTATGTCAATAACAAGATAGAGGAAGCAGGAAAAACAGCCAGTAATACGAACAACTTGAATATTGCAATACTGGCCGCTTTAAACATTGCAGACGAGTATTTCAGAGTCAAGGGAGTTTATAATCAATTAGAGAGTAGATCTGAGAAGTTGATAAATCTTATTGATGAAATAAGATAAAAAGATATTATCCCCTGCGATGTGCGTGATTAACATTCGTTTTTTGAGCCAACACCTTGGAACCGGGGGCCTTTCCTTGTTAGCGGTGTGCATGTCTGCCAGCATCCCGTAAAAACGGGGGTGGAAAGCCTGAAGCAACAATAGGGTGCCCACCTTATCGGAAGGTTCAAAAAGGTGGTTAACACGGCATATGCGGGGGTTTTTTTGCTGCATTTAAAGATTGCATCAGATTATTTCCTTTAACCGTGTAATCATTCAAATCCCGTCTGTTTATCCCCTTTAATTTACATAAGATGCATGTGGAGTTTTATCCATTACAAGCCTTAGTGCTCTATTTTTATTATATATAGATAAGGAGGTGAAAAGGCTTTGATATATGAAAGTATGATTATTTTTGTTGTATTTGGAGCAATGGCCCTAGGTGCCCTATTAGGGTACGCTTTAAGACAGAGACTATCCAGGAAGAAACTGGAATCATCGGAAAACCTTTCAGCAAGAATCATCGACGAAGCAAAGAAAGAAGCAGAAACTATTAAAAAGGAGGCTGTGCTTCAGGCTAAAGAAAATCTCCTTAAAACAAAAACTGAATTCGAGAAAGATACAAAAGAAAGAAAGACCGAGCTCGATAATTTGGAAAGGAGGTTGAGGTCAAAAGAAGAGAATATTGATAGAAGGATAGACCTTCTGTCTCAAAAAGAAGGGCATATTGAAAGTAGAGAGAAAAGCCTGGCAAACAAGGAATCACAGATAAGTGAGAAACACGATAGGTTAAACCGCATGCTTGAAGAGCAGAAAGAAAAGCTGGAGAAAATTGCAGGCATTTCCTCAGAGGAAGCAAAAAAATATCTTATCCAGTCGATGGAGGCCGCAGCAAAACAAGAAGCAGCCATGACTATAAGAAAGATAGAGGAAGAAGCCAAAAGGACAGCTGATAAGAATGCCCGGGAAATCATCACCTATGCTGTTCAGAGATATGCTAGTGAGTTTGTTACCGAGAACACAGTATCAGTAGTCAATCTTCCCAATGATGAAATGAAGGGGAGGATCATAGGGAGAGAAGGCAGGAATATCAGGGCTATTGAAGCTGCTACGGGTATAGACTTGATCGTTGACGACACACCGGAAGCGGTTGTCCTTTCGAGTTTTGATCCCATCAGGCGTGAAGTGGCGAGGATGTCTCTGGAAAGGTTGATTACTGATGGGAGGATACATCCCGGCAGGATTGAGGATATTGTCAAGAAGGTAAAAACAGAGGTCGATACGATAATTCGGGAAACGGGAGAACGTACATCGTTTGATGTCGGGGTACATGATCTTCATCCTGAAATTGTTTATCTCCTGGGTAGTCTCAAGTTCAGGACAAGCTTTTCTCAAAATGTTCTTCAGCACTCCGTCGAGGTTGCTCACCTGACCGGAATAATGGCTGCCGAACTGAAAATGAATATTAAGGAAGCCAAGAGGGCCGGTTTACTTCACGACATTGGAAAGGCAGTAGATCATAAGATAGAGGGGACCCACGCAGCTATCGGTGCTGATTACGCAAAGCGTTTCGGTGAATCTCACAGGATTGTTCAGGCCATTGCCACCCACCATGATGATGGTCGAACCAACACGCTCCTGGGGGTTCTTATACAGGCGGCCGACAGCTTGTCGGCGGCAAGACCTGGAGCCCGCAGGGAAATGATTGAAACATATGTCAAACGTTTGGAGGAGCTTGAAAATATCGCAAATTCTTTCAGCGGAGTTGATAAATGTTATGCCATACAGGCAGGAAGAGAGATACGTATACTAGTTGAAAATGAAAAAATCTCAGACGATGACGCAGCCATGCTTTGCAGGGATATCATCAAAAAGATCGAAACTGATTTGACATATCCCGGTCAGATAAAAGTAACCGTTATCAGGGAAACGCGGATTTCTGATTATGCGAGATAGGAAACGTAGGATATGAAGATATTATTGGTAGGCGATATCGTCGGTAAACCGGGAAGGCGGGCAGTACGTGAACTTTTGCCTGAAATCATTTCTGAACATCAAATTGATTTTGTGATTGCGAATTGTGAGAATGCGGCTGCAGGATTTGGTGTAACAAGAGATATCGTTGAAGAACTTTACAGCAGCCAAATCGACGTTCTGACTTCGGGGAATCATATATGGGATAAAAAGGAGATTAATGAATTTGCAGAAGACTATGAAACGCTTCTCAGGCCTGCTAACTATCCTGATGGTTTACCTGGCTGGGGGAGCGTAGTTATGCCGAATTCGTCGGGGATGCATATCGGTGTCATAAATCTGATGGGGAGGGTCTTTATGAAGCCCCTGGAATGTCCCTTCAGGACAGCCGAAAGAGAGATTGAAAAAATTAGGGACAGGGCGAAGATTATTATTATAGATTTCCATGCTGAGGCAACATCAGAGAAAGAGGCAATGGGATGGTTTCTCGATGGCCGGGTCAGTGCTGTACTGGGCACGCATACGCATGTACAGACTGCCGATGAGAGTATCTTGCCCGGCGGGACTGCTTATATAACGGACGTGGGTATGACGGGTCCTTTCAACTCGATCATTGGAATTAGAAAGGATGATATTCTTGAGAGGTTTTTGACCCAGGTGCCGAATAAGTTCGAGGTAGCTAGGGATGATGTTCGACTTCAAGGTGTCATTATCGATATTGATGGGAAAAGCGGCAGAGCCAAGGGAATTGAGAGATTGAACATAAATTTAAGAAACTGAAAAGTATTAGACCCTGTAAGCGGAAGACGGGTAGCATTAAAGTAGAATACGACATGCCCAAATAAGATAACAGGTCAAATCGGACTAACCCTTCCAATTAACCGATGGAGAGCAGATATTGAAGAGCGTATATGATGTATTTGCCGAAAGGGGATTTGTAGAACAAGTTACGGATGAGGCGGAGCTCAAAGAACTTCTGCGGAATGAGAATATAACTTGTTATATCGGCTTTGATCCCACTGCAACAAGCCTGCACATAGGGAGTCTTGTTCCGATAATGGCTCTCATGCATATGCAGAGATATAGCCACAAACCGATTGTTCTGATCGGGGGGGGAACAGGCCTGATTGGAGATCCGAGCGGTAAATCTGAAATGCGACAGATTCTTACCCGCAAAGAAATTGATTACAACGCGTCGTGTTTGAAAAAACAGCTGTCGAAATATATGAATTTTGGAAGGGATAAGGCCCTGTTGTTAAATAATGCGGAATGGCTGACTAAGCTTAATTATGTTGAATTTCTGCGGGATATAGGAAGGCACTTTAGCGTGAATAAGATGCTGGCAGCGGAAAGTTACAGGGTGCGCCTGGAGACAGGACTGAATTTTATAGAATTTAATTATATGCTCCTCCAAGCCTATGATTTCTTATATCTGTTCAAAAAATACGGCTGTGTTCTTCAAATGGGTGGGAATGACCAGTGGGGTAATATGCTGGCCGGGAGTGATCTGATAAGGAGGATTGAAGGGAAAAATGCCTTCAGCATGACATTCCCTCTCATTGTTACATCCCTCGGAAGTAAGATGGGTAAAACTGAAAAAGGAACGGTGTGGCTGGATCCGGAACTTACATCTCCTTATGAGTATTATCAATTCTGGATTAATACGGATGATGCTGATGTAGAGAGATTTTTGGCACTGTTCACTTTCTTACCCATGGAAGAGATAAAAGAAGTACAGAAACTGGCTGATGTAAGATTGAACATGGCCAAGGCCGTTCTGGCCTTTGAGGCGACAAAGATTACTCATAGCCGTGAAGCGGCAGTCGCTGCATGGAAATCCTCGGTGACGGCTTTTAATACCAAATCTGTGGAAAAAGACATTTTTCCGTCTAGTGATATACCTAGAGAGGATGCGAAACGGGATGTTTCAGCCATACCCTCCACGGTGAAATCCAGGTCTGAACTTGAAGTGGGCATTCCCGCTTTTAAGCTTGCCTGTGAAGCTGGTCTTGCCGGAACCAGCGGAGAAGCGAGACGCTTGATTGCCCAGGGCGGTATATATGTCAATGACCGCCCGGTAGAGAGATTCGATGAAAAGATTAACATTAGCCATCTTAATGACCATGGAGAAATACACCTGCGAAAAGGAAAGAAGAAACATGCGGTTATCACTGTGAAGTAATTTTTTTTAAATAACAGTTAAATTTATCTTGACTAATGCAAAAAGAATAGGTAGAAAAATCAACTTTTTGATTCTTGACATAATCTTTATTATTAATATAATAAAACAACGGTCTTTCAAATATTGTTATTGCAGTGTACCGAAGATCCAGGTACAGACGGGTTGACTGATTTAATCTCAAAAGCCATTGGTAAGTCTTTTAGATAACCTCAGTTGTTCATATTTCGTACCGACGCAGTAAGCAATTATTGACATAAGAAAAAATATTGACAGAACGAGAAAATTAAGTTACTTTTAAATCTCGCTTCTGAGAATAGTTCTTTGGAAATTGAATAGTGGGATAATAGATTTGTGGGTCCTTTTCTATATGAGAAGTTAGAGAGAAATCTCTTTAAGGATTAAAACTGGAGAGTTTGATCCTGGCTCAGAACAAACGCTGGCGGCGTGCCTAACACATGCAAGTCGTACGAGAAAATTCGCTTCGGCGAGTAAGTAGAGTGGCGCACGGGTGAGTAACGCGTGGATAATCTACCCTTTAGTTGGGAATAACTCATCGAAAGGTGGGCTAATACCCAATAATACTGCTTCCACTGCGGTGTAGCAGTCAAAGGTAGCCTCTGTTTACAAGCTTTCACTAAAGGATGAGTCCGCGTACCATTAGCTAGTTGGTAGGGTAATTGCCTACCAAGGCGACGATGGTTAGCTGGTCTGAGAGGATGATCAGCCACACTGGAACTGAGACACGGTCCAGACTCCTACGGGAGGCAGCAGTGAGGAATCTTGCGCAATGGGGGAAACCCTGACGCAGCAACGCCGCGTGAGTGAGGAAGGT